>CAYVGE010000068.1:12086-17061 GCA_964450395.1 uncultured Actinomycetota bacterium | reverse complement strand
GCGGCACGATCACGCCCGCGCACCTGGAGCGCATGGCGCCGGATCCGATCGTGTTCGCCATGGCCAACCCGGTGCCCGAGATCGAGCCGGCACTGGCTCGTCGGCACGCCGCCGTGGTCGCGACCGGCCGCAGCGACGAGCCGAACCAGATCAACAACGTGCTGTGCTTCCCGGGCCTGTTCCGCGGGCTGCTGGACGCAGGGGCGACGCGGGTGTCGACGCGCCAGAAGCTGGCCGCCGCCGAGGCCATCGCCGCGCTGATCGGCGCCGACCCGCTGGCGCCGACGTCGATCATCCCGTCGCCGTTCGACGAGCGGGTCGTGCCCGCCGTCGCGGCGGCGGTGGCCGAGAAGGCACGCCGCGAGGGCGCGGTCGCCGGATGACCGGCCGGTGAGCGGCGCGGGCGGTCCCCGGGTCACCGCCGACCGGGTCGCGTCCCTGCGTCGCGAGGTCGCGGCACGCGAGCCGGTCGACGACCGGGAGCGGCGGGCGCAGGCCGAGTTCCTGACCGCCCTCGACCGCCTCGACGCGCCCTTCGACGAGCATGCCGACCCCACGCACGTGACCGCCTCGGCGATCGTCCTCAGCGCCGCCGGCGTGGTGCTGCACCGGCACCGGCGGCTGGGCCTGTGGCTGCAGCCCGGCGGGCACGTCGACCCGGGCGAGACGCCGGCCGGGGCGGCGGTCCGCGAGGTCCGCGAGGAGACCGGGCTGGCGGCCCGCCACGCGGCGAACCCGCCCCGCATCGTCCACGTCGACGTGCACTCCGGCGGCCGCGGCCACACCCACCTCGACGTCCGCTACCTGCTGCACGCGCCGCCGGATCCGCCGGCACCGCACGCCGGCGAGAGCCGGCGCGTCGCCTGGTACGCGCTGCCCGACGCGATCGCGCTGGCCGACCCGGGCCTGCGCGGCTACCTCGAGCACCTCGCCGCCGGCGCGCAGGGGTGACCTGACCGGGCTACGGGGGTTGTAGCAGCCCGCCGTGCGGTACTGCATGCTGGTAGCAACTCAACGCGACGAACCGTCGGGCACGGCGGGACGCAGCCGGGGCACACAAACTCCACGGAGCCTGGTTCCGTGAACAACTGCAGGACCGGCTCCGCCGGGTGCAGAGACCGAGGGGAAACGCCGGTGATCACCTTCGACGCCGTCCGCAAGCAGTACCCCGACGGAACCGTGGCCGTCGACGACCTCGACCTCGAGGTCGAGGAGGGTGAGGTCGTCGTCCTCGTCGGGCCCTCGGGCTGCGGCAAGACCACGACGATGCGCATGGTCAACCGGATGATCGAGCCCAGCAGCGGGACGATCACCGTCGACGGGCGGGACGTCATGGCCACCGACCCCGTCAAGCTGCGCCGCGACATCGGCTACGTCATCCAGCAGATCGGGCTGTTCCCGCACCGCACCACCGCCGAGAACATCGCGACCGTGCCCGAGCTGCTCGGGTGGGACAGGCAGCGCATCCGCGACCGCGTCAGCGAGCTGATCGGCACCGTCGGGCTGCCCAAGGGCGTCGCCGACCGCTACCCCCACCAGCTGTCGGGCGGCCAGCGCCAGCGCGTGGGCGTCGCCCGGGCGCTGGCCACCGACCCGCCCGTCATGCTGATGGACGAGCCGTTCGGTGCGGTCGACCCCATCGTGCGCAGCCGGCTGCAGAGCGAGTTCCTGCGCCTGCAGGCCGAGGTCCGCAAGACGATCGTCTTCGTCACCCACGACATCGACGAGGCGATCAAGATGGGCGACCGCATCGCGATCCTGGCCCAGGGCGGCGTGCTGCAGCAGTACGAGACGCCGGCCAACATCCTCGCCAGCCCAGCCAACGACTTCGTCGAGGACTTCCTGGGCGCCGAGCGGGGGCTCAAGCGGCTGTCGCTCATCCCCGTCAAGGAGGTCTCGGCCGACCCGGGCCCCGTGGTCACCGTTGGCTCGAGCGCCGCGAAGGCGCGGCGGGTCGCGGAGGAGGCGGGCGAGGACTGGGTGGTCATCGTCGACGACGACGGCGCGCTGCGCGGTTGGACGTTCGTCGACCAGCTCGCCGACGTCATCGACGGCGAGGCCGCCCGGCCGTTCGTGACCCGGGTCCACGCCCAGGACTCGCTCCGGCGGGCGCTTGACGCCCTGGTCAGCTCGTGGACCGGTGTGGCGGTGCGGGTCAGCGACGGGGACCACTACGAGGGCCTGCTGACCCGGGAGCTGCTGACGGCCGAGCTGCAGGAGCGCCCCAAGGGCGAGTGAGTATGGAGACCCTGCTCGCCCAGAGCGGCCGTCCGTTCCCGGACTGGTCGTGGTTCGACAGCGCCAACCTCGACCGGCTGCGCGACCTGCTCGTCGAGCACGTGCAGCTGACGGTGCTCGCGCTGCTGATCGGGCTGCTGATCGCCGTGCCCATGGCGGTGCTCGCGGTGCGCTACCGGCCGCTGTACAGCCCGCTGCTCAACATCACCGGCGTGCTGTTCACCATCCCCTCGGCGGCGCTGTTCATCGCGTGCTTCGCGTTCCTGCCGATCGCGACGTTCGGGCTGAAGCCGACGACGTCGCTGCTGGGCCTGACGGTCTACACGCTGCTCATCCTGTTCCGCAACACGGTCGCCGGCCTCGACTCGGTGCCGCCCGACGTCACCGAGGCCGCGACCGCCATGGGCTACACCCGGATGAGGCGGCTGTTCCGGGTCGAGTTCCCGCTGGCGCTGCCGGTGATCATCGCCGGCGTGCGCATCGCGGCGGTGACGACGCTGGGACTGGTCACGGTCACGGCCTTCATCGGCCAGGGCGGGCTGGGCCAGCTGTTCATCACCGGGTTCCAGCGCCGCTACACCATGGAGGTGGCCGTGGGCGTCGTCGCGTCCTTCGCGCTGGCGATCGTCGTCGACCTGCTGCTGGTCCGGATCGAGCGCGGCCTGACACCGTGGTCGCAGTCCAGGAGGGCGGCGACGTGAGCGCGCCGACGGAAGGTCCGCAGGCGTGAACACCGAGAACATCATCCCCTGGCTGCTGGGCCAGGAGTACCCGCGGACCGGGGTGGCCGGGGTGCCGACGCTGCTGTTCGAGCACCTGCTCTACGTGATCGTCCCGCTGCTGCTCGCCATCGCCATCGCCGTGCCGGTCGGCCTGTGGGTCGGGCACATCAACCGGGGCGGCACGCTGGCGATCAACATCGCCAACGGCGGGCGGGCGATCCCGTCGCTGGGCATCATCATCATCGCGTTCCTGGCGTTCAGCGCCGGGTTCATCCCCGTCTACATCACGCTGACGGCCATGGCGATCCCACCGATCCTGACCAACACCTACGTCGGCGTGCGCGAGGTCGACCCCGAGGTCCGCGACGCTGCGGCCGGCATGGGCCTGTCGGGCTGGGACATCGTGCGCCGCGTCGAGATCCCCATGGCGCTGCCGGTCATCATGGCCGGCGTCCGCACCTCGGCGGTGCAGGTCGTCGCGACCGCGACGCTCGCCGCCTACATCGGCCTCGGCGGGCTGGGCCGGCCCATCTTCACGGGGCTGGCGATCGGCCCGCAGTTCAACCCGGACGCCAAGACGCTGCTGGTCGTCGCCTGCGTGCTCGTGGCGATCCTGGCGATCCTGACCGAGCAGCTCCTGGGCCTGGTCGAGCGGGCGGTCGTGCCCACCGGCCTGCAGCGCAAGCAGGCGCAGGAGGCGGGCGGCGGACCGCCGCCGAGCGCCGGCGCCGACGCGGATCCCGACGCCGCGCAGCAGCCGCAGGAGGAAGCAGCGGTGACCGCGTAGAGTCACCGGACACGTTCGAGCCGGAAGGCGAACACCCATGATGAACCTCAGCAGCGGACGCGTGCTGGTCCTACTGACGTCGTTGGCCCTGCTGCTCGCGGCCTGCGGCGGAGGCGGCGAGAGCGAGGGCAGTGGCGGCGGCAGCTCCGAGGCGGCGGGCGGCAGCGAGGCCACCGCACAGGAGAGCGAGATCGAGCGCGGCGAGGTCGTCGTCGGCTCCACCAACTTCGCGGAGCAGGAACTGGTCGCCTCGATGTACTCACAGGTGCTCGCCGACGCGGGTTACGACGTGACCGAGCGCTTTCAGCTCGGCTCGCGCGAGGTGGTGTTCCCGGCGCTGCAGGGCGGCGAGCTCGACGTGACCCCCGAGTACATCGGCACCCTGCTCGAGTTCCTCACCGGTGGGTCCGGTGAGGCGACCAGCGACGTGCAGGAGACCCTGACCACGCTGGAGGAAACCCTCGACCAGCAAGCACCCGAGGTCACGATGCTCGAGCCATCAGCCGCCCAGGACGCCAACGCCTTGGCCGTCACCCAGGAGACCGCCGAGGAGTACGACCTCGAGACCGTGTCGGACCTGCAGGGCGTCGCCGGCGAGCTGGTGCTCGGTGGCCCCCCGGAGTGCCCGCAACGCCCGCTGTGCCTTCCCGGCTACGAAGAGACCTACGACCTGCAGTTCCAGGACTTCCAGGCGCTTGACGCCGGTGGCCCGCTGACGACGGAGGCCTTGAACTCCGGCGAGATCGACGTCGGCCTCGTGTTCTCGACCCAGGGTGCGGTCGCGGCCAACGACTGGGTCGTGCTCGAGGACGACCGGGGGCTCCAGCCCGCCGAGAGCATCACCCCGGCCGTCCGCGAGGAGGTGCTCAACGGCGAGGTCGAGGAGCTGCTCAACAGCGTGTCGGCGGCGCTGACCACCGAGAACGTCACCCAGATGAACGAGCGCATCGACACCGGCGAGGCACCGGCCGATGTCGCCCGGCAGTTCCTGGAGGAGCAGGGCCTGCTCGGTGACGGTGGCGGGGCCGCGTCGACGAGCTCCGAGGCGGGCTCGGAGATGTCGTCGGAGCCGATGGCCTCGGAGGCGGCCTCCTAGGAGCACCCGACGGCGCGCCACCGCGGGGCGGTGGCGCGCCCGCGGCGGGCGCCCCGCCGGGCTCAGCCCCAGCGGCGGCGGGGCCCCGTGCCCACCGCCGCCGCCCCCCTCACCCACGACGCCCCACCGCAG
>CAYVGE010000068.1:0-12076 GCA_964450395.1 uncultured Actinomycetota bacterium | reverse complement strand
TGGGCGTCGGGGGGGCCCCCGCCCCCCCCCCCCGGGGCGCCCCCCGGGGGGGGGGGGGCGCCCCGTCGTCGGTCGCCGCGCGGTGATCAGCGCATGCGGCGGCGGAGCAGCTTGCGCAGCTCCTCGGCCCAGATCACCGACGACGCCACAGCGAAGGCGATCGCCCACTGCGTCCACGTCAACGCGCTCGTCCCGAAGAGCGCCTGCGCCGGTGGCAGGTGCACGACGACCACCTGCAGCGTCATGACCGCTGCCAGCGCGAGCCCCAACGGCCGGTTCCGGAGGCTGTCGCGCTGGAAGATGGTCGCGTCCTCGAACCGCGAGTTCAAGGCGTTGGCCACCTGGAACAGCACGAAGGTGGTGAAGGTGAGCGTCATCGCCTGCCCGCGCGGCAGTTCCCGGAGCGCGAGCGCGAGCAGCGCGAGCGTTCCACCCGCCATGACGAAGCCGACGAATGCGATCTGACGCAAGCGCGTGCCGCTGAGCAGCGCCGCACGGCGATCACGGGGTGGTCGCCGCATCGCCGACCCGGTCGGCGGGTCGATGCCGAGCGCCAACGCCGGCGGGCCGTCCATGATCAGGTTGATCCACAGCATCTGCAGCGCGGTGAACGGCGCCGGCAGGCCGAGCACTGCGGCGGCGAGGAACGCGCCGACCGCACCGATGTTGGTCGCCAGCTGGAACCGGACGAACGTGACGATGTTCGCGTAGATCGTCCGCCCGCCCTCGACGGCGCCCACGATGGTCGCGAAGTTGTCGTCGGTCAGCACGAGGTCCGCGGCCTCGCGGGTCACGTCGGTGCCGGCGACGCCCATCGCGACACCGATGTCGGCCCCCTGCAGCGCGGGGGCATCGTTGACGCCGTCGCCGGTCATCGCCACGACGTCCCCGCGGGCCTGGAGCGCGCGGACCAGGCGCAGCTTGTGCTCCGGTGCGACGCGCGCGACGACGCCGACGTGGTCGATCCGCTCGGCCAGCTCGGCGTCGGACCACCCGTCGACCATCGCGCCGGTGACCACGGTCCCGTCGATGCCGACCTGCCGGGCGATGGCGGTGGCGGTCATCGCGTGGTCGCCGGTGATCATCCTGACGTCGATCCCGGCATCCCGGCACCGAGCGATGGCGTTGGCCGCCTCGGGACGTGGAGGGTCCTCCAACCCGATCACAGCCGTCAACGTCAGCTCGTGGAGGTGGCGCTCCGGGTGGGGGACGGCGATGACCTCGGCCCGGGGGATGGTGCGCTCGGCGACGGCGATGACCCGCAGCCCCCGCGCCCCGAGCGACGTGAGGTGCCGCTCGATGCGTGCCCGCGCCGCGGTGTCGAGCGGGATCGGTCCGCCATCACCCGTGATCGTCGTCGCGTGGCCCACCACGACGTCCGGTGCGCCCTTCATGATGAGGCGCGCGCCGCCACCGATGCCGCCATGCATGGTGACCATGCGCCGGACGGTCGGGTCGAACGGCAGCTCAGCGATCCGCGGCGCGGACGCCCGCACCGCCTGAACGTCGACGCCGCCCTTGGCGGCCAGCGAGACCAGCGCCGCCTCGGTCGGATCTCCGACGGCGGCACCGTCGATGACGTCGGCGTCGCTGCACAGGACCGCAGCGGTCAGCGCCGACGTGAGCGCAGCGGCCTGGTCCCCCGCGTCGGCGATCGTCCCGTCGACACCGTAGCCGACCCCCGTCACGTCGAGGTGGCGGTCCCCGATGACCACGGTGCGCGCGGTCATCTCGTGCATCGTGAGCGTGCCCGTCTTGTCGGTGCAGATGACCGAGGCGGAGCCCAGCGTCTCGACCGAGGCGAGCCGCTTGACGATGGCGTTGCGAGCGGCGAGCCGGCTGACACCGAGCGCGAGGGTGATCGTCACCACCGCCGGCAGACCCTCCGGGACGGCGGCGACGGCCAGCGCGACCGCCGACAGCACCAGGTCGGCGAGCGGCACTCCGCGCGCGAACCCGATGATCAGGTAGGCCAGCACGGCGATGCCGGCGACGGCGGCCAGTCGGCGGGCCAGGCCCGTGAGCTGCTGCTGCAACGGCGTCGGTCCCGAGGACGTACGCGCCAGGAGCGACGCCACGCGGCCGATCTCGGTGCGCATGCCCGTCGCGGTGACGATCAGCTCGCCGCGACCACGTGTCACCGACGTGTGCATGAACCCGGCGTTGGCACGGTCGCCGACCGGCAACGAGCCGTCCGGCAGTGGGTCGACGTGCTTGGCGACCGGTGCCGACTCGCCGGTGAGCGACGATTCGTCGGCCTCGAGCTGGTGGGCCACCCGCCACCGACCATCGGCGGGGATGCGGTCGCCGGCCTCGACGAGGATCACGTCGCCGGGTACGACGGCGGTCGCGTCGATCACCTGCGTCCGTCCGTCACGGCGCACCCGCGCGGACGGCGTGCTCATCGCGCGCAGCGCAGCCAGGCTGCGCTCCGCCCGATGCTCCTGCACGAACCCGAACACCGCGTTGATCGTCAGCACGGCCGCGATGACGGCCGTGTCCTTCCAGTCGCCGACGACGCCCGCGAGCACTGCGGCGACGATCAGGATCACGACCAGCAGGTTGCGGAACTGGTCGACGAACAGCAGCCACGTGGGTCGCCGCTCGGGCTCGGCGAGCGCGTTGTCGCCGACCTCGCCACGTCGACGCCGCGCTTCGCCGGCGGACAGTCCCACGACGGGATCGACGTCGAGGCCCGCCGCGACCGCGTCGGCGGGCCATGTGTGCAACGTGGTGAGGTCCGGGCCCGCGCCGGACATCGGCGGGTGAACGGTGGGCGGCATGAGATGTCCCTTCACGGAGTGCGTCGGTGGGGTCCGTGAAGGTCTCTCCCGCCCGTGTGGGCTCGGTCACCGGGCCGGAGCCGGACTGTCGATGACCGTCGGCGGGCACCTGGCCCACCCGGGGTACTCCCCTTCCTCGACCGGCCGCCGCCTGGGGCGACCCGCCGATCGACAAGATATGATCAGCATGACGCGAATGCAACTGCGCATTTCGTCTCGGTGCCGCCCACAGGAGCGAGCATGCGCAACGGTGACGACCCCGGGATCCCCGGCTGGACCTTCCTCACGAACCACGGCCATGTGCTCGTGTGCATCGCGAGGGACCCCGACATCCGCCTCCGCGATGTCGCCGCGCGTGTCGGCGTGACGGAACGGGCGGTCCAGAGCATCGTGCGGGATCTCGAGGAGGCCGGGTACCTCCAACGCACCCGCATCGGCCGGCGCAACAGCTACCGCCTCGACCGGGGCCGCCCGTTGCGGCATCCGGTCGAACGCGACCATCGGATCGCCGAGCTGCTCGCCGCGCTCACCGACGACGCCGGCTGACTCACACGCGGATGGGGCACGGACCGCGCCCCCGGGGGCGCCCGCCGATCGGACCGCACGCGGCTCCGCAGCCACCGGCACGGGAGCAGACGACCCTGCACATCCGCCACTATGGTGGTCCGGCCACGCGCACCTCTCGGGCACACGACCGCCCCGCGTGGACGACGATCACGCCTTGCGACGGACCCAGGAGGGCACGATGACCGACGCCGTGCTCCTGCTCGACGGCGGGATGGGCCAGGAGCTGTTCAACCGCGGACTGGCGCGCTCGGACCGGCTGTGGGGCGCCCGGGCGCTGCTGGACGCTCCCCGGGCGGTCCGCGAGATCCACGGGTCGTACCTCGCGGCGGGCGCGGACGTCATCACCACCAACACCTACTCGACCTCCGGGCCGTCGCTGGACCGGGCGGGCCTGCTCGAGCGCTTCGACGAGCTCAACCGCATCGCCGGTGAGCTCGCGGTCCAGGCGCGCGAGGCCCACGGTGGCGACGCGCTGATCGCCGGGTCGCTCCCACCGTTGGGTGGCAGCTACCGACCGGACCAGGTCGGCGACGACCTGTGGATGGTCGACAACTACCGCCGGATGGCCGAAGCGCTCGCCCCCGCCGTCGACGTGCTGCTGGCCGAGACGCTGTCGACGTCGACCGAGGCGCGCGCCGCCGCCAGCGCGGCGGTCAGCGTCGGCAAGCCGATCTGGATCGGCTTCACGGTGGACCTCGACGGCCTGCTGCTGGGCGGCGAGGGCGTCGCCGAGGCCGTGGACGGCATGAAGATCCACGGCGTGCTCGCCAACTGCGCGCCGCCGGAGGCGGTCACCCGCGCCATGGACGACGTCGTCGCCACGCACGCCGAACGCGTCGGTGGCTACGCCAACGGCTTCGCCGGCGTGCCGGCGGGCTGGGACGTCACGACGGTCGGCATCGAGGAGCTCGGCGAGCGCGACGACATGACGCCCGAGGCCTACGCCGCGGTCGTCGGTCGCTGGCTCGACGCGGGCGCGACGCTGGTCGGCGGGTGCTGCCAGATCGGGCCGGCCCACATCGCGGCCGTGCGCTCAGCGATCGACGATCGCGCCGCCTGACCGGACGTGCCCCGTCGACGGCCGGTGCAGCAGCCGGTGGGGGTCGCGACAGCCGCGGAACGGTGGTCAGCCGCCCCCGGGCGCGGCCAGCTCACCGACCGGCACCGCGGCGTCGAGCCGGTTGCCGGGCGGTGCCAGCGGGCAGCTCCACCGTGGCGAGTGGTGGCACGACGGGTGGTAGGCGAAGTTGAAGTCCAGCACCAGGCGCCCGTCGCGACGGCTGCCCAGGTCGGCCCCCTTGGCGGTGTCGAGCAGGTAGCGCCCACCGCCGTAGGTGGTGTCGCCGGCGGTCGCGTCGCGGAACGGCAGGAACAGGCCGCCGCCGTAGTCGTCGAGCCAGAAGACGTCGAGCGGGCCGACGGGCAGCTCGATCCGCCCGAACCGCACGAAGGTGAGGTCGCCACCGCCACTGGTGGCGACGGGGAAGTGCTCGCGCTCGACGTCGGTGTCGACGGCCGCCTCCCACACGAACGCCGGGTCGTAGTCGGCGACCGGCAGCCCGGTGAAGGCGGCCGGGTCCTCGAGTGGCGTCTCGGGGTGCGTCGCGAACAGCTCGTCGCGGGTGGCGCGCCAGTGGTCGTGGGCGGCCGGCGGGTCGTCGTCGCGGCCGTCGCGCACCCGCGCGTAGAGCGCGGTCACGCGGCGGCGCCAGTCCAGCAGGTCGAGCTCGGGCATCGTGTCAGGCTCCTGTCGTCCGCTGCAGCCAGCCGTCGATCGCGTCCACCAGCTCGGCGTCGACCTCGGCGACCGTCCGGCCGTCGCGTCGCCGGGTGGCGAAGCCGTGGTCGGCGCCGGCCACGACGTGCGCGTGGTGCGCCGCGTCACGGAGATGTTCACGCCGGGCGGCGTCGAGGTCCTCGACCGGGCACAGCCGGTCGCGGTCGCAGTGGACGAACAGCACCGGCACCGTGATGCGCGGCCAGTGCGCCGTGCGCCGCGGGTCGGGCGGGCGCCGGCCGCCGGGGCACAGCGGGTAGCCCAGCGCCACGACGCCGTCGCCGTGGCCCTCGGCGGCCAGCAGCGACGCCACCCGTCCGCCCATCGACCGGCCGCCGAGCACCACGTCCGACGCACCACCGCGCGCCGTGACGGCGTCGACGACGTCGAGGAAGGTCCGCCGCAGGCGGTCCATGCGGTCGGGCGGACGCCGGCCCGCGGCCCGGTAGCCGAAGTCGAACGTCGCCGTGGTGACGCCACGGTCGGCGAGCCCCGAGGCGACCGCGACCAGCGTGTGCTCGTCCCGGCCACTGCCGGCACCGTGGCCGAGCACCAGCGCGCAGTCGCGGCCACCGGGGTCGGCCGGCGCCCACAGCAGCATCGACGTCGTCTCCACAGCCTGGGGCTGCGTCAACTTGACCTGCTGGGGGTCCGGTTGCTTCATTCTGCGTGGATGTCCACCTTGACCGCTCCGCGCCCCCGGACGCGACACACTGGGTCGATGCCGGGACGTGCCCTTCGTGTGGGCGGCATGGTGCTGCTCGCGGTCGTGCTGTACGTGGCCTTCACGTTCGGCCAGGTCTGGGTCGCCGCACATCAGGACGACGTCCGTCCTGCCGAGGCCATCGTGGTGCTCGGTGCCGCACAGTACAACGGCCGCCCGTCACCGGTCCTCGAGGGACGCCTGCGCCACGCGGCCGACCTGTACGAGCGCGGCATCGCGCCGCTCGTGGTCGTGACCGGCGGCAGCCGGGAGGGCGACAACTTCACCGAGGCGGCCGCCTCGGCAAGCTGGCTGTCGGACAACGGCGTCCCCGGTGGCGCCGTCGAGCGCGAGACCACCGGCAGCACCTCGTACGAATCGCTTGCGGCCACCGCACGCTTCCTGGCCGAGCGCGGCATCTCCGACGTCGTGCTGGTGTCCGACCCGTTCCACGCCTACCGGATCGGCGCGATCGGCGATGAGGTCGGGATGGAGGCGACGGTGTCGCCGACCCCCCACAGCCCCATCGACGGCCCCGAGCAGTGGCGTCACCTGGTGCGGGAGACGGCGGCCGTCAGCGTCGGCCGGCTGGTCGGGTATCGTCGCCTCGACCATGCCCTCGAGGGGGAGTGACGATGCCCCGGTCCCGGGCGATCACCGGTGAGCTGGACCTGCGCGGCGTCGACGCGACGGCGCTGCCGGCGCCCGACGACGCGGTCGTCACGACCGACCGCCTGACGCGGACCTACGGCGCCCGCGACGCGGTGCACCAGCTGTCGCTGTCCGTCCGACGGGGTGAGGTCTACGGGCTGCTCGGCCCGAACGGCGCCGGCAAGACGACGACGCTGCGCATGCTGCTGGGTCTGGTCCGCCCGACCTCGGGATCGGCCCTGGTGCTCGACGCCCCGCCCGGCTCGACCGCCGCGCTCGCACGGACCGGCGCGCTGGTCGAGGAGCCGGCGCTGTACCCGTTCCTGTCGGGTCGCGACACCCTCCGGGTCCTGGGCCGCTACCGCGGCATCGGTCGCGCACGGGTGGACGAGGCGCTCGACCTGGTCGGGCTGCTGCCCCGCGCCGCCGACCACGTGCGCACCTACTCGCTGGGCATGCGCCAGCGGCTCGGCGTGGCCGCCGCCCTGCTGGCCGACCCGCGCCTGCTGATCCTCGACGAGCCGACCAACGGCCTGGACCCCAAGGGGATGGCGCGCATGCGGGAGCTGATCCGCGAGCTCGGGGCCGGTGATCGCACGGTGGTGCTGTCCAGCCACCTGCTGACCGAGGTCGAGCAGGTGTGTGACCGGGTCGGGGTGATCCGCGACGGGCGGCTGGTGGCGCAGGGGCCGGTGGCCCAGCTGCGCGGCGCGCTGGCGGTCCACATCGTCGCGGACCCGCTCGAGCACGCCCGGAGGGTGCTCGACGGGCACCCCGCGGTCGAGGCGGTGACCGTCGCGGGCGTCACGCTTCGCGTCGAGGCCCCCGCCGACGCGGCGGCGGCGCTGAACGCCGCGCTGGTCGGCGAGGGCGTGCGCGTCAGCCACCTGAGCGTGCACCAGCGCTCCCTGGAGGATGTGTTCCTCGACATGACGGGTGACCACGACGGGGAGGCCGACCGGTGACCGCGGTGGCGTCGTACCGCGCCGAGGCACTCAAGCTGCGCAAGCGCCCGGCGGTGTGGATCCTGCTGGCGACCATGGGCGGCGTGGTGCTGGTCTTCGGCTACCTGCTCCTGTACCTGCTGGCGGCGCAGGCACCCGAGGCGCTGGGCGGGGTGGGGGCGTCGACCCTGCTCGATGCGCTGCGCCCGTCGGGCCTGCCGCTGCAGACGCTCGGCGTCGTGTCGGGGTTCGGCGGCGCGATCGGGTTGATCCTCGGCGCGCTGACCTTCGGCTCCGAGTACTCGTGGCGCACCGTCGCGACGATGGCGATCCAGGGACCACGGCGGATGCCGCTGGTCGCCGGACGCGTGGCCGCGGTGCTCCAGACGTGCCTGGTGGTCGGCCTCGCCGCGTTCGCCGGTGGTGCCGTGGGCGCCGCCGTGGTGGCCCTGTTCGAACCCGGCGACGTCACCCCCCCGGCGGCGGTCGACGTCGCCACGGCGTACGGCGCCGCGGTCCTGATCATCGGGGTGTGGTGCGCCATCGGCCTGTGCCTCGCGACGGTGTTCCGTGGGACCGGCTGGGCGATCGGCCTGGGGCTCATCTACGCGCTCGCGGTCGAATCGGTGATCAGCACCATCCCGTTCACGGGACAGGTCGGGGAGGTCGTCGACCGGGTGCTGATCGGCAACAACGCGGCGGCGCTGGCGATCGCGGTCGCCCCCGACCAGGCGGACGTGTTCGGCCAGGCGACCGTCGACATCCCCGCCGGGCAGGCGGTGGTCGCCCTGCTGGCGTACCTCGTCGTTGCGCTGGTCGTCGCCGTGCTGGTGTTCCTCCGCCGCGACATCGCAAGGTAGACAGGGCATACTCGCGGTGATGTCCGGGGCCGGCAGGACGAGCGGCCGGCCCGTGAGGAGGCTCCCGTGTTCGCACTGATCGGCTTCATCATCGTTGGCCTGATCGCCGGCTACGTCGCCCGCGCGGTCGTGCCGGGCCCGGACCCGTTGGGCGTGATCGGCACGCTGATCCTCGGCGTGGTGGGCTCGTTCGTCGGCGGCTTCCTGTTCAACCTCCTGTTCGGCGGCGGTGAGGGGCTGCTGGCGACCACCGGCCTGATCGGGTCGATCATCGGGGCGATCATCGCGCTGCTGATCTATCGGGCGATGAACAACCGCTCGAGCCGGCGCGCCTGATCGGCGTGCGGTCGGGCAGCAGCCGCAGCCGGCCCCGATCGGCGTCGGGCTCGTCCCGGTCCGTCTCCGTCGAACCCGTCGGTCAGCCCGGCCGGCGGCCCGGTCGCCCGCAGGGCGCGACCGGTCACGCCCCCGCGCACCAGCGGGGCGCCCCGCACCGGACCGGCACCCCGGCAGGCCCAGCGTCCGCATGAGGTCGGCCAGCAGCGACTGGCTCCGGTAGGGCCGCCCTCGGAAGACCTCGACGAACGGCCGGTCGGCCGTCAGGCAGGGCGCGGATGCCCAGGCGGCTCGCGCGCCGGACGGGCGGCGGACGGTCCGATGTCCATGGTGCTGCATCCGGACCGCGATCGCGACACGAACACTGACCGACGACCATGCCGGAACGAGGAGCAGCGATGTCCGATCTGACCGAGACCTACGTCCGCAAGGACGACACCACGTCCTTCGCCGACTTCGGCAAGGAGATGTGGAGCTTCCTGACCCGCAAGGGCGCCGCCGTCAACTACACGTTCGACGACATGCTGGTCGAGGTGCCCCGCGAGACCGGATCGGATGCGCCGCGGGCGACCTGGCGCCTCCACGGCACGTTGCGCATCACGACGACGGACGACGACGCCGGCCGGTGACCGGGCGGCGGCTCGCGGTCGACGCCGACCTGCAGATCCGCGTCGATGGCGTCGAGGCACGCCTGATCGGGCGTGACGGCGATCTGGTGCTGCAGACCGACGACCCCGCGCGGCTGTTGGGTGCCGTGCGCCGTGGGGGCACCGATGCGCTGGGGCGGATCGTCGTCGCCAGCGACGCCACCGGCGTGACCGTCACCGTCAAAGGTCGACGCGGTGCGGTCCTCCGCCTGGGTCGTCGCCCGCAGCACCGCAGCCGATGGACGCTGCCGGTTCGCCCCGCGGGGATCGAGGTGCTGCGGCCACAGGACCTGGTGCCGCCCGCCGTCCGATGGGCCGCAGGCGGCGCGGTCGTCGTGGCGGCTGCGCTGCTCATCGGACGGCTGCGGCGCTGAGCGGCCACGGCCGTGGGTCCGGGCCCGCGCCGCCTGATCCACGGGCAGCCGGGTGGCGGATCAGGATGCCGCCGATCTGCGTCGCCGGTCGACCGCCGCGCGGCAGCGGCGAGCTCAGCCGAGCCCGTCGGCGCGCCGCACGACCAGCAGCCAGGTCAGCACGCCCGACACCGCCACGAGCAGCAGTGCGAGCACGCTGGCGTCCGCCCAGAACGCGTCCGTGGTCGCCGACCAGATGCGCGTCGCCAGCGTGGCGAAGCCAGCGGGGGCGAGCAGCAGCGTCGCGGGCAGCTCCTTGGCCACCGACAGCAGCACCAGGCCACCACCCGCCATGATCGCGGGGCGCAGGAGCGGCAGCTCGATGCGGACGAGCCGCTCCAGGCGCCGCGCACCGAGCAGCCGCGCCGCGTCGCTGAGGTTGTCGGGCAGCGCCGCCACGCCGACGGCGACGCTGCGGAAGGCCTGCGCCCCGAAGTGGACGACGTAGGCGACGATCAGCAACGGCAGCGTCTGGTACAGCAGCGACAGCACGCCGACGCCGCCCAGCGCGATGGTCACCAACGCGAGCGCGAGCACGAGGCCGGGCACCGCGAACGCCACGACGACGGCAGCGTTGATCGCCGCCGACAGGCGGCTGCGATAGCGCGCCACCAGGAACCCCAGCGGCACCGCGACGACCACCGCCACGACCGCGGCGGCCAGGCTGACCAGTGCCGTGTTGGCCACCAGCCCGACCAGCTCAGGCAGGTCGGGGCGGCTGGCCTGCGCCGTGAAGCCCCGTGCCACCCAGAAGAGCAGGACCGCCAGCGGCGCGACCAACCCGAGCCCGACCACCACAGCGGCCGCCACCAGCGCCGGCAGGCGCCACCGGTGCAGCCGGACCTGGAGGGGCGAGACGCCGTGGGCCGCCCGTCCACCGCCGGCCTCGCCGCGGCGCAGCAGCCGCTCCCCCACGACGACCAGCAGGGCGAGCACCGACAGCTGCAGCGCGGCCGGCAACGCGACCGCGCGATCGAGCTGGTTGGCGAAGATCACCCGGGTCAGCGTGTCATAGCGCAGGAGCTGCACCGCGCCGAAGTCGCTGAGCGTGTAGAGGAACACCAGCAGGCTGCCCGCCGCGATCGACGCGCGGACCTGCGGCAGGACGACCCGGGCGAACGACGCCACCGCGCCGGAGCCGAGCAGCCGTGCCGACTCCTCGTGCGACGGCGGCATCCGCCGCAGCCGGGCCGTGACCGGCAGGTACACGTAGGGATAGGTCAGCAGCGTCAGCACGGCGAAGGCCGCCCAGAAGCCCTCGATGCGGGGGAACCCCACCGACGCGCCGAGCAGCTGCTCGGCCAGCCCACCGGTCGCGAAGGCCGCCTGCAGGCAGAACGCCCCGATGTAGGACGGGATCGCCAGCGGCAGCGCGAACAGCACCGCCCAGGCCCGCCGGCCCGGCAGGTCGCTGCGCACGGCGAGCCACGCCGCCGCGGTGCCGACGACCGCGCCGGCGGCCGCGACCGCGGAGGCCAGCACGAGGCTGCGGGCGGCGGGGGCCAGCGTGGTCGCCGCGGGGACCAGCCCGTAGCCGAGCCCGCGCACCACCACGACGAGCAGCGGCGTGACGAAGACCACGCCGATGGCGACGCACACCGCGACAAGCGGCAGCGGTGGCCGCGACGGACCGCCCGCCGTCGCCATGGCCCGTCGGGGGGTCCGTCGCGGCTCGGGCCCGTCGTGCTGCGGGGATGCGGGCCGCACCCGCGAGTCCGACGGCGTCATGCGGAGCTGGATGGGGTGCTCAGACCGGCGGGTACGCCAGCGTGGGACCGCCGGTGTAGCGCACGGACACCCGGTCTCCGCTGCCGAACACCGGGCGCTCCAGGATGCGCGCGCGGACCTCCTCGCCCGCGTCGTCGCGCAGTACGTAGACCACGTCGTGGCCGTAGTACTCGACGCGCTCGACCCACAGGCCGCTGCCCTCACCGACGCGCAGCTGTTCGGGGCGCACCAGCACCGCGCAGTCCCCGCGGTGGTCCTCGCGCAGCGGCAGGTCGCCGACGACGGTGTGGACGGTCCGGCCGTCCGCCTCGCCGGCCAGCAGGTTGGCGTCGCCCACGAAGTCGGCGACGCGCCGGTTGCTGGGCGACTCGTAGAGGTCGACCGGTCGACCCTGCTGCTGAACCCGGCCGTCGAGCATCAACGCGACCACGTCGCCCAGCAGGAAGGCCTCCTCCTGGTCGTGGGTCACGAAGACGGTGGTCGTGCCGACGGTCCGGAGCAGGTCGACCACCTCACGGCGCAGCTGGGTGCGCAGTGCCGTGTCGAGGTTCGAGAAGGGTTCGTCGAGCAGCAGCACCGCCGGCCGCGTCGCCAGCGCCCGCGCCAGCGCCACGCGCTGCTGCTGGCCGCCGGAGAGCGTCGCCGGCAGCCGGTCGGCGCAGTCGGC
>CAYVGE010000067.1:9311-17127 GCA_964450395.1 uncultured Actinomycetota bacterium | reverse complement strand
CGGCCGCCAGCGCCAGGAAAGTCTTGCCCGTGCCGGCCATGCCCATCAGTGACACGCAGGGCACCGCGGGGTCCATCAGCAGGTCCAGCGCGAAGGTCTGGCGGACGTCGCGCGGGCTGACGCCGAACACCCGGGGCCGCCCGCCGACGCGCTCGACGACGACCGCACCCCCCGGATCGCACGAGCGTACCCGCGCGAGGCCGCTCGACGACGCGCCGGCACGCAGCACCAGGCACTGGTTGACCCAGGCGCCGGCCTGCTCCGCCACCTCGGCCGGCAGCTGCAGCTTGCCGTCCCGGTGCAGCTCGTCGAGCGAGGCCGCATCGACCTCCAGCTCGGCGATGCCGGTGTAGCGCTCGTCGACCTCGACGGTGTCGGCCCGGTAGTCCTCGACGTCCAGGCCCAGCTGGCTGCCCTTGATCCGCAGGGCGCCGTCCTTGGTGACCAGCGTGCCGCCGAGGCCGACGGCGACCGACAGGATGCGGTTGTCGGGCTTCGTCGGGTCCAGGTACGGCGGGAGCGTCGAGTCGATGTGGTTGCCCTCGACGCGCAGCGTGCCGGCCCCGGGCAGCGCGATCGCCTCCCGCAGGCCGCTGGAGCTGCGGGCCCGCAGCTCCTCGATCAGCCGCAGCGCCGTGCGGGCGTTGCGGCCCACCTCGTCCAACCTCGTCTTCTGCCGGTCGAGCTCCTCGACCACCACCAGCGGGAGCACGACCTCGTGCTCGTCGAAGCGGTACAGCGCCCGCGGATCCGCCAGCAGCACGCAGGTGTCGAGCACGAACGTCGATCCCATGGGCCGTTCCTTCCCCCTAGGGTGGTGGCACCGCCTCGACGGCGACGCACTTCGGACCCTTGAACTGCAGCGTGAACCGCGCGCCCTTGCGGCGGTGGACGTCCGTCAGCTCGAGGCCGTCCCGGCCGGCGAGTGCGGCCATGAGCGACGGGATGATGTCGCCGTGGGAGCACATCACGACGTGCCCCTCGCCGGTCTCGGCCACGACCTGGTCGACCAGCGTGAGCGCCCTGCCACCGAGCCACGCCGCGACGACCCAGGTGTCACCCGCGTCGAGCAGCGGCACCGACGGTGCCTCCCCGAGCGCCTCGACCAGCTCGATGTCCAGACCGGTCCTGTCGGCCAGCGGCTCGACGGTCTGCACGCACCGGGTGAACGGGCTTGTGAGGATGCGGGTGACCGGGAACTTCGCCAGAGCGACGGCCAGCGTCTTGGACTGGGTGACACCCGCCTTGGTGAGGGGGCGTTCACGGTCCGGCTTGCCCCACCAACGATCGCGGCGTTGCGCTTTGGCGTGGCGTACCAGCTGTATGGACGTGGCCGTGTCGGTCATCAGCGACCGCAGCATAACCCAGCGGACCACCTCGCTGGCAAGGGTCTCGTGCCCGCCGCGCTAGCGACCGTACCGGCGCTGGCGGCCCGCGAAGTCGCGCAGGGCACGCAGGAAGTCGGTCTTGCGGAACGCCGGCCAGTAGGCGTCGGTGAAGTGGAACTCCGAGTGCGCCGACTGCCACAGCAGGAACCCCGACAGCCGGATCTCACCCGAGGTCCGGATGATGAGGTCGGGGTCGGGCGTCCCGGTCGTGTACAGGTGCGGCGCCAGCAGGTCCGGCGTCAGCCCGGCGATCACCTGCTCGAGCGTCTCACCGGCCAGCAGGCGGGTCAGCAGCAGGCCGCGGACCGCGTCGATGATCTCCTGCCGGCCGCCGTAGCCCACGGCGACCTGGACGTGCAGCGCGTCACCGGCGCTGGTGCGGTCCGCAGCATCCTTCAGGGCCAGCCGCAGGCCGTCGGGCAGCGCGTCGAGCGCACCGACGGGCAGGATCCGCAACCCCCGCCCGCGGTTGCGCGGGTTGTCGGCGATGCCGGTCACCGTGTCGGCGATGATCTCGGCGAGGTCCGCGAGCTCGCGCTCATCGCGTGACAGGTTCTCGGTCGACAGCAGCCACAGCGTGACGTACTCGATGCCGAACTCGTGGCACCAGTCGAGCAGGTGCTGGATCTTGTCCGCTCCCAGCCGGTGGCCGTCGGCCGCGCTCGACAGTCCGCGCTCGCGCGCGTACCGCCGGTTGCCGTCGAGGATGACACCCACGTGGCGGGGCAGGGCGTCGCGGGGCAACGACGCCGCAAGCCGCCGCTCGTAGATCCGGTACACCAGGTCGAGCACCACTGGTCCACAAGTGTACGGAACTTCCCCGCGCGACGGGGCGGACCCCGCCATCGGGGTCGTGCGCGGCCTCCGCGGCGATGGCGATGCGCCGGACTACGCTGAGCACCGACGAGCGCCGGAGGGTCGGGCATGGGCGCGCGGAGCGTAGCGGCAGGCGCCGCGGTGGCGATCGCGCTGGCGCTGATGGCAGCGGTCGCGGTGCAGGCGGTCGTGGGCCGGACCGCAGTCGACGAGCGCGCGGCGGTCGGGGCGCGTCCGCGGCCGACGGGACCGGTCACGTTGGCGTTCGGCGGCGACGTCCACTTCGAGTCGTGGATCGGTGACGCGGTGCGCGAGCAGCCCGACACCGCGCTCGACGGGCTGCGGGAGTTGGTGGCCGACGCCGACCTCGCGGTCGTCAACCTGGAGACCGCGATCACGGACGGTGGCGCCAGGGCACCCAAGCAGCACGCCTTCCGCGGGCCGGGGGCGGGCCTGCACGCGCTGGTGGCCGCGGGTGTCGACGTGGTGTCGATCGCCAACAACCACGGCATGGACTTCGGTCCCGAGGGGCTGAACGACACCCTGGCCGCCGCCAGGGCCGCGGACCTCGCGCTGGTCGGAGGCGGGCGCACCGAGGCCGACGCCTACCGCCCGCTGCGCCGGACCGTCCGCGGCCGACGGATCGCGGTGTTCGGCGCGACGCAGGTGCTCGACACCTTCGCGATCACCGCGTGGGACCCTGGCCCCGACCGGCCGGGGCTCGCCTCCGCGAAGGCCGACCGGGGTGGGCTGCGGCGCCTGACCGCCGCGGTGCGGCGCGCCGCCGCGGACCACGACACCGTGGTCGTCATGCTCCACTGGGGCCGGGAGCTCGAGCAGTGCCCCCTACCGAGGCAGCGCGAGCTGGCGCGGACGCTGCGGGCCGCCGGCGCCGACGTCATCGTCGGTGGCCATGCGCACCGGCTGGGTCCGGGCGGCTTCCTCGACGACGCCGTCGTCCACTACGGGTTGGGCAACCTGGTCTTCTACGCCGCCGACGGGCCGGCCACCGACAGCGGCGTGCTGCGGGTCACGATCGCGCCCGACGGCACCCCGACGATCACCTGGCGCCCGGCCGTGCTGCGGTCGGGGGTCGCGACCCCGCTGCAGGGTGCCGCCCGGCGGGACGCCGCGACGGCGTGGGAGCAGCTGCGCTCCTGCTCGCGGCTGGCGGCCGCGCCCGGCGCCGGCTGACGCAGCGCCCGGGGCTCCTCGGTCCTGGCTGGTGCACCTGCGGATCCACGGCGCACGAGGGGCGGTCACGGGCGGGCCCTGGCACCCGCGTGCGGCGACGCCGACTCGTCCCGGCCGTCACGCGCGGCCGCCGTCGAGCAGGTCGATCACCAGCGGCGCGTGGTCCGACGGCTTGGTGCCCGGCACCTTGGTCGGCTTGCGGTAGGGACGCTCGACGGTCCCCGCGACGACGTCACCGGCCAGCGGCGTCGACACCAGCGCCAGGTCGATGCGCAGCCCGAAGCCCTTGTGGAAGTGCCCGGCCCGGTAGTCCCACCACGTGAAGCCCGGCTCGTCCGGCCGCACCTGCCGGAACGCGTCGACGTAGCCGGCATCGAGCACGGCGCGCAGCCGTGACCGCTCGTCGTCGGTGATGTGCGTGGCGCCGTGCACCGCCGAGGCGTCCCACACGTCCAGGTCCGAGGGGCAGACGTTCATGTCGCCGGCGATCACCGTCGGACGGTCCGCCAGCTGCGCCGCCCGTTCGCGCATCCGCTCCAGGAACGTCAGCTTCTCGGCGAACGCGGGGCTGTCCAGCGCCTGGCCGTTCGGCACGTAGGTGCTGACGACCCGCACGCCGGCGACGTCGGCCTCGACCCACCGCGCCTGGTCGGGCGACGGCTCACCGGGCAGTCCGCGCGCGACGTCGGCCACACCGTGCCCCTCCCGGGCGAGCACCGCCACCCCGGCCCACCGGCCGCCCGAGTGGTCGACCGAGGCGTAGCCCGCGTCGGCGAACGCGTCGCGGGGGAACGCCTCGGGCGTGCACTTCGTCTCCTGCAGGCACACCACGTCGGGCTTGTGCTCGTCGAGCAGCGCGAGCACGCGGGTCAGGCGGGTGCCGATCGAGTTGACGTTGTAGGTGATCAGGCGCATCGGGCGGCCTTCGGTCGCTGCTGCCCCGCGAGCTTAGTCACCCCGCCGGCGCTCGACCTCCAGCGGTCCGCGGTCCGGCGGTCCGGCGGCAGGCTCGTCCCTTGCAGGTCATGGGTCCGCCTGTCAGCTGTGCTGGCGGCCGCGCCCCCACTCGTCCTGGTCGACGCCCAGGCGCGACAGGGCGTTGTCGGCGAGGATGCGTCCGCCGGTCTGGCAGGTCGCGCAGTAGTTGACCGTGTAGCGGTTGTAGGTGATCTCGCGGACCTGGTCGCCGCAGACCGGGCAGGCCTCGCCGGTCCGCCCGTGGACGTCGGCGGGGCGGTCCTTCGACGCGCTCATGTCGTCGCGCGTGCGTTCGTCGGCGACGCCCTCCGCGATGCATGCGCCGATGGCGGCGTGCAGCGCGGCGACCTGGTCGTCGTCGAGGCTGCGCGTCATGGTGAACGGCGACAGCCGGGCGCGGTGGCACACCTCGTTGGCCAGTCGCCGGCCGACACCGGCCAGGATCCGCTGGTCGCGCAGGAACCCGTGCAGCCGCATCGAGTGCCCGGCGACGAGGGCGGCGAGCTGCTCGACGGTCAGCCGGTCGGCGTCGGGGCCGAGCCCCTCCAGCGGGTCCTGCGTCGACGGATCCCCCGCGACCACCCACACCCCGGCGCGCTTCTCGGTGCCGGCCTCCGACAGCAGCAGCCGCTGCCCGTCGGCGAAGTGCCAGCGCGCGACACCGTTGCGCGGGCGCCTGGCCTTCGAGGTGTCGGGGCGCAGCCGACCGCCCTGCATCAGGTGGACCACGAACGTCGGGTCCCCGAAGTCGAGCAGCAGGTGCTTGCCGCGGTGGGTGACCCGCCGCAGGGTCCGGCCGTGCGCCGACTCCGGCGGCGGCGAGAAGGTCTTGAGCGCGGTGAACGACACCGGCTCGAAGCGCTGCAGCGCGACGCCGCCGACCATGGTGGTCAACCGCTCGGCGTGGACGCTGATCTCGGGTAGCTCCGGCACGCGATATCCTCCCTTGCTCCACCGCGGACGACCAGGTGTGCGTCTACACTTGCGCGCTGCGTCATCCGCCAACCGACCGCACGGGGTGTCTTGCAGTGAGTGACACGGTCTGGCTCTCCCAGTCTGCCTACGATCAGCTGCAGGCGGAGCTCGAGCACCTCAAGACCACCGGGCGCGAGGAGGCGGCGCTGGCCATCAAGACCGCCCGCGCCCACGGTGACCTCCGCGAGAACGCCGAGTACGACTCGGCCAAGGAGGAGCAGGGCAAGATGGAGGCCCGCATCCGCCAGCTCGAGGACATGCTGCAGCGGGCGCAGGTCGGTTCGGGTCCCGCCGGCGACACGGTCACCGGCGGCAGCGTGGTCGACACCGTCGACGAGGACGGCGACGAGGAGACCTACCTCATCGGCAGCCGCGAGGACCGGACCACGGGGCTGACGGTCATCAGCCCCGACTCACCGCTCGGCCGTGCGCTCATGGGCTCCAAGGTCGGCGACGAGGTCAGCTACCAGGCGCCTGCCGGGATGTTCACGGTCAGGATCACCGACGTGCGCGGCCTCGAGGAGCACGTCTAGCCCGGACGGCGGACAGCGCCCGACCGACGGGTGCTGCGGACGCGGGAGACCTACCATCACGGCACCGGCACCGGGTCGCGCAGCACCGGGCACGACATGCACCGCGGCCCGCCGCGGCCGCGGGGGAGCTCGAAGCCCTCGATCGTGCGGACCTCGACGCCCGCCTCCGCCAGGCGGCGGTTGGTGTCGACGTTGCGCTCGTAGGCGACCACGATCCCCGGCTCGAGCGCGACGGTGTTGTTGCCGTCGTCCCACTGCTCGCGGTCGGCGAGCACCTCGTCCTCCGCGGTCGTGACGACGCGCAGGTCGTCAACGCCCAGCCCGCGGGCCAACGCCGTGACCAGGTCCTGCTCGGCCTCGACGTGCATCCGCTCACCGGCGCCCGGGGTGATGCGCCACACGTTCGTGCCGGTCCGCATGCGCGGCCACAGGACCACCGCGTCGGCGTCGACGACGGTCAGCACGGTGTCGAGGTGCATGGTGCCGCGCGCCATCGGCAGCTCGACCGCCAGCACCGAGGTCGCCGTGCCCGCGGTGAACAGGCGGGCCGCCAGGTTCTCGACGGCGATCGGGTGGGTGCGCTCGGACACGCCGATCGCGACGCAGTCGGCCGACAGCACCAGCACGTCACCGCCCTCCAGCGTGGCGTGCAGCCCCCGGGCGTCGCCGTACCAGACCGGCGAGCGTCCGGCGAAGTCCGGGTGGTGCTCGTAGATCGCCTCCCACAGGATCTGCTCGGGGCGGCGGGCCGGCATCGCCATCGATGAGCGGACGACCCCGCCGCCGATCCACGCGCTCGGGTCGCGGGTGAACACGGCGTTGGGCAGCGGGGGCAGCAGGAAGGCGTGGGGGCCGAGCACGCCACCGATGAAGCCCTCCCCCGCGCCCGGCACCTCGGCCACGGTCAGCCCGCCGATCAGGGTCGCGGCGATCTGGTGGGCGGGCAGCTCGGCGAGGAACGCCCGGACCCGCTCGACGAGCTCGACGCCGCAGCTGTCGGCGGTGACGCGCCGCTCGACGACGGCGCGGCGGACGTCCGTGTCCGCCAGGGTCTCCGCCACGAGCTCCTCGAGCAGGCGCACCCGCACACCCGCGTCCCGCAGCAGCGCCGCGAACGCGTCGTGCTCCTGCTGCGCCCGGTCGACCCAGACCAGCTCGTCGAACAGCAGGTCCTCGCGGTTGGCCGGCGTGATGCGCCGGAGCTCGCGGCCGGGACGGTGGAGGATGACCTCCCGGAGGCGGCCGATCTCGCTGGTGACGGAAGGCTCCATGACGCGGCAGCCTAGCGGGCGCGCCCTTCGACCCGCTCCGGGTCGACTTCCGCCCCCATACGTCGCGAACTCGACCCACCCACAACGCCACCACCCACCCGGGTCGACTTCCGCCCCCATGCGTCGCGAACTCGACCCGCCCGCAGCGGGTCAGGCGTCCGTGCCCCAGCGCGGGCGCACCTCGACGTCGACCGCCGCGGGCACGTCGCCGAGCAGCTCGGCGGCCGCCTCACGCATGGCGTCGGCGACCTCGTCGGCGACCTCCTTCGCATCGGCCTCCGGCACCTCGACCACCAGCTCGTCGTGCACGGTGAGCACGAGGCCGGGCGCCCGCAGCGGCCCGGGGCCGTACCGCGCGGCCAGGCGCCGCTCGACGGCGGCCAGGGCGAGCTTGGTCATGTCGGCGCCGGCGCCCTGGATCGGCGCGTTGCGCGCCAGCAGGGCGATGCCGGGGCCGGCGTCGCGCGGCAGCGTCCGCAGGCGGCCGAGCGGCGTGCGGACCTGCCCGGAGCGGCGCCCGGCGGCCTCCGCCTCGGTCAGCCACCGCTCCACCGCCGGGAACGCCCGGAAGTACCGCTGGATGGTCGCGGCGGCCTCGGGCAGGTCCATGCCGGTGCTCCGCGCGAAGCTCGCAGCCCCCATCCCGTACATCAGTCCGAAG
>CAYVGE010000067.1:0-9301 GCA_964450395.1 uncultured Actinomycetota bacterium | reverse complement strand
AAGTTGAGCGCCTTGGCGGCGTGGCGCTGGGCGGGCGCCACCGCGTCGTCGGGCACGCCGAACACCAGCGCCGCCGTGGTGCGGTGCAGGTCGCCGCTGTGGCGGAACACGTCGGTCAGCGCGGGGTCGCCCGAAACGGCCGCGAGGATGCGCAGCTCCTGCTGCGAGTAGTCGGCGACGACCAGCGTGCTGCCCGGAGCCGCGACGAAGCAGCTGCGCCAGCCACCCTCCTTCGGGATCTGGGTGAGGTTGGGGTCGCGACACGCGATGCGGCCGGTGCCGACGATCTGGCGCCAGTCGGCGTGGACCCGGCCGGTGACGGGATGCGCGACCCGGTCGCCCCAGTCCCCGCCCCAGTTGCTGGTCAGCTTGCTGACCTGGCGGTAGGCCAGCAGCGCCGCCACCGCGGGGTGCTCCTCGTGGTCGCGCAGCACGGCCGTGCGCGTCGACCCGACCGCCACCCCGACCCGCGCGAGCGCCTCGCGGACCTGGTCGGGCGCCTCGAGGTTCACCGGCTCGGGCCCGAAGAGGTTGCGCGGGCTGTCGTCGGTCACCAGCTCGCGCTGGACGGCGTCCTCCAGTCCCGGCAGCTCCGGCTCGACGTCGGCCATCAGGGACCGCCACCGCGGCGCGTCGAAGCCGACGCCGCGCAGTGCGAGGTCGGCCAGCACCGGCAGCGCGGCGAACTCCAGCCGGGCGACGCGGGCCAGGCGGTGGCCGGTCAGCTCATGGCGCTGCTGGTCGAACACCGCCCAGGTGGCCGCGGCGTCGTCGGCCGCGTAGTCGATCAGGTCCTGGGTCAGCTCCGCGCCCTCGACGAATCCGCCGCGCAGGCTCTTGTCCAGCGTCATGCCGACCCGGAACGCCGCGAGGTCGGCCAGGCCCAGGCCGGCGGTCGGCTCGCCCCCGTCGAGCAGCTGCTGCGCCAGCATCGTGTCGGCGACGCGGGAGACCCGCCGTCCGGCGTGGAACAGGAAGCGCAGATCGAAGGCGGCGTGGTGGAACACCTTCGCGACGCCGCCGTCGCGCAGCAGCGGATCGAGGACCGCAGGGTCGACGCGGCCGGCGTCGAGCACCAGCACCGGCCGGTCGGGTCCGGCGCTCACCTGCACCAGCAGCAGGCGGTCCGACCACGGGTCCCAGCCCGACGTCTCCGTGTCGACCGCCACGAAGGCAGGTCGGCCCAGCGCCGACAGCCACGACTCCGCGGCTGCAGCGGTGCGTGCGACCACGGACTCGACCACCAGTGCAGTGTGCCACCGCGCCGGCGCACCACCACGGCCGTGCCGTGCGTCTGGAACGATGGGACCCGTTCCCGTCAGAGGAGGCACTCCGTGCGCCCGATCGCGACCTTGGCGCTGACCGTGCTGCTCGCCGGCTGCGGCGCGTCCGCCACCGACCCCGAGCCGAGCCCGTCGGCCGCCGACCCCGCCCCGACCCCGCGCGAGCTGGTGTCGCCGTCGGTGGCGACGCAGCCCGTGGTCGGCACGCTCGGCGGCGACGCCCAGCTCGAGGGGGGCTGCGTGTGGCTCGACACCGACGACGGCCGGATCGAGGTGCTGTGGCCCGAGGGGTGGACGGTCGCCACCGACTCGATCGAGCTGCGCAACCCGGACGGCGAGGTCGCCGCCGGCGAGGGCGACGAGGTCCGCGTCGATGCGGCGCCCGCTCCCGAGCTGGTCTCGACCTGCCAGGTCGGCGAGCTGTGGCGGGCGACGAGGGTCTCGGTGCCCTGACGGCGTCGCGGTCGCACCCGTACAGTTGAGCCATGACCGCTCCCGGCCGCACTGCGCGCACCATGGCGGTCACCGCCACCCTCCTGGCCGCGCTGCTGGTCGGCGGCTGCACGTCCCCCACCACCTCGGGCCCGGTCGCCGACGCCGGATCAGCTCCAGCTGCGCCGTCCGCCCCCGCGGCGCCGTCGGTGCCGGCTGCGCCGGACGACGCCCCGAGCAGTTCGACGGCGGCGTGCGCCGACGACCTCGAGGCCCTCGACGCGGTGATCACCGAGCAGCTCGACGCGTTCGCGGCGGACGACTGGGACCGCGCGTGGTCGCTGACCAGCCGGGAGTTCCGCGCGGCGGGCGTCGACGCCGACGGTCTGCGCGAGATCGTGACGCAGGGCTACCCCGAGGCCGCCGACGCGGCCGACCACGAGGTCGTCGGATGCCTGTTCGCCGACGACGAGGCGCAGGTGCTGATCGACATCACGGCCAGCGACGGCGCGACCCTTGGCCTCGTCTACCTGATGGCCCGGGAGGGCGGCGACTGGCGGATCTCCGGCGCTGTGGAGCACGGCACCGGCCCGAGCGAACCCGGCACGACCACCGCCTGACCGCCGGCCGCAACGGACGCCTGCTCCGGCGGCGGGCGCACGGTCAACACGCGGGCGCGACACGCGCCGACGCCGCCCGCACGCCCCGGGCACGCGATCTGCGAGCGACGCTACGGCAGGGCCCGGTCCAGCGCGTAGGCGATGGCGGCGCGTCCGTCGTCGACCGACAGGTGCCCGGCCACCACGCCCTGGGAGACGCTCGTCAGCGTCGACGTGAGCACGACCGCCTCGCGGTCCGGATCGATCGACGTGGGCGCGCGGCCCGCGGCCTGGGCGCGCCGCAGCAGGTCGGCCACCGTGGCGAACAGGCTGGAGGTCATCTGCCGGGCCTCGGCGCGCGCCAGGCCGGTGTGGCTGAGCGCAGCCGCCTCGAAGACGATGAACAGCAGCATCGTCGTGCGGCTGACCTCGTCGTCCGGGAAGAGCGCGGCGAAGATCGCGCCCAGCAGGGCGCGCTCCGACGGCTCGTCGCCGAGGGCGGCGGTGCGCGCCCGGATGCGCTCGACCGCACCGCGGCCCAGCAGCTCCAGGGCGGCCACGAGCAGCTGGTCCTTGGTGCCGAAGTAGTGCTGGATCAGGTTGACCGAGACGCCCGCCTCGCGGGCGATCATGCGGAAGCTGGCGCGCTCCAGCCCGCCGCGTGCGGTGATGCGCCACAGCGCCTCGATGATCTGCTGTCGACGCGCCGCGTGGTCGACCTGCCTGGGCACCTGCCGGCCCCTTTCCCTCGGATTGCCCGTGCGGGTTATAGTACAGTTGTACTACAACCGAGGGGATCGGAGCGGTGGATGGCCGGCACGCTCACCAGGTTCAGGACCGACGACGATCGGCGGCGGTTCGACGAGCTCTACGCGCGCCTCCGTGCCGAACGGTGGCCGTCACCACCCCGGGAGGCCGACATCGACAGCCCGCTCGGCACCGTGCACACCTTCTCCTGGCCCGGCGTGGGTGAGCCCGTCCTGTTGATCCCCGGCTGGGGCGGGACGGCGGCGATGTGGGCACCGATGCTGGCGCACGGCTTCGGCGGGCGGCCGGTCCACACGCTCGACCTGGTGGGTGACGCCGGCCTGAGCGTCCAACGCGGGCCGATCACGACGGTCTCCGACCACCTGCCATGGCTCGACGCCGTCGCGGACGGGCTCGGCCTCGACAGGGTCCACGTCGTCGGGGCGTCCTACGGCGGGATCCTGACCATGCTGTGGGCCGGGCAGGCGCCCGACCGCGTGGCGACCGCCACCCTGCTCGACCCGGGCGGGTTGGCCGACATCGACCTCAAGCGGTTCATCGCCTGGGGCATCAAGGTCTTCGCCGCGTCGGTCGCGCCCATGCCGGTCCGCCGCCGCGCAGCTGAACGCCTGCGCGCGCGCATGATCCTGGACACCGACCTGTTCCGGCTGGCACGCATCGTCAACCTGCGGACGGCGTCCCATGACGGCCTCGACAGCGCCGCCGCACTCCCGGACGCGGCACTGCGGGCCGTGACGGCCCCGACGCTGGCCCTGCTCGCCGGCCACAGCCCGATCATGGATCCGGCCGCGGCCGCCGCCCGCGCCCGTGCGCTGCTGCCGGACGCGACGGTGGAGATCGTGCCCGACGCCGGCCACGGCCTGCCGGCCGACGACGCCGCGCCAGTCGCCGCCCGCATCCGCCGGTTCCTCGACGTCCACACCACGGCGGTCGAGCCGGGCTGAGCGCCGCCGGTCAGACCTCCACGGGGTGGCCGGCGTCGCGCAGCGCGGTGACCAGCTCGTGGCTGTGGTCACGCCCGCGGGTCTCCACCTCCAGCTCCAGGTCGACCTCCATGAGCCCGAGCGTGGGCGTGACCCGGTGGTGCTCGACGCCGACGACGTTGGCACCGCTGCGGGCGACCAGGTCCAGCACCCCCGACAGCGAGCCGGGCCGGTCGGCCACCCGGGTGCGGAACGCCAGGTAGCGGCCCTCGGCCACCAGCCCCGACGAGATGATCCGCCCGAGCAGCAGCGGGTCGACGTTGCCACCGCACAGCAGGGCGACGGCCGGACCGGACGACGCCGGCTGCACGGCGCCGGTCAGCAGCGCCGCCAGCCCCGCGGCGCCCGACGGCTCGACCACCTGCTTGGCGCGCTCGGCCAGCAGCAGGACGGCCCGGGCGATCGCCTCGTCGTCGACGGTGACCACGTCGTCGACCAGCGCCGCGATGTGGGCGAGCGTCAGCTCCCCCGGGTGCGACACGGCGATGCCGTCGGCGATCGTGTCGCCGACCTCCACGGTCACGGGATGGCCGGCGACCAGGGACGCGGGCACGGCCGCCGCACGGTCCGACTGCACCCCGACGACCCGGGTCCCCGGTGACCGCGCGCGGATCGCGGCCGCGACGCCCGAGATCAGCCCGCCACCCCCGACCGGCACGACCACGGTGCCGGCGTCGGGCACGTCGTCGAGGACGTCCAGCCCCAGCGTGCCCTGCCCGGCGATGATGTCGGGGTGCTCGAACGGAGGCACGAACACGGCGCCAGTCTCCTGCGCATGGGCGGTGGCCTCCTCCAGCGCCTCCCCCACCCCACCCTCGACGGTGGTGATCGACGCGCCGTAGGCGCGCGTCGCGGCGGCCTTGGGCAGCGGTGCACCGGCCGGCATGAACACGCGCGCGGGCACCCCGACCAGCCGGGCCGACAGCGCGACGCCCTGCGCGTGGTTGCCGGCCGACGCGCACACCACGCCCCGCGCACGCTCGTCGGCGGTCAGCTGCGAGATGCGGTGGTAGGCGCCGCGCAGCTTGAACGACCCGGTGCGCTGCAGGTGCTCGCACTTGAGCAGCACCTGCGCCCCGACCGCGTCGGACACCGCCCGCGACGGCTCCAACGGCGTCACCGCGATCACGTCGGCCAGCCGTTCGCGCGCGGCCAGGATCTCCCCGAGCCCGACCAGGTCCGCCATCCACCGTCTCCTCCAGCGACTGGCGGGATCCTACGACCTCACGCCGCTGACCCACCTCCGGCCGTCCGCCACGCGGCGCGCGACGAGCCGTCGCGGGGCCCTGGCCGGGGCGCAGCCGGACGACCGGGGTCACACCGGCGGCCACGGGTAGGGACGACGGTCGGGCGGCAGCGCCGGCAGGGCCTCACGCTCGGCCAGCAGCTCGGCGCGCCGGGCCAGCACGGCCACCTCGTCGCCCGACAGCAGGTCGGCGACCGGGCCGTCGCCGTCGGCGTGCAGCGCCTCCGCCAGCCGACGCAGGTCCACCCGCCAACCATCGTCGAGCGCGGTGCCGCCGAGCTCCCAGATCACCGTCCGCAGCTTCGGCTCGGTGTGGAAGGTCAGGCCGTGGTCGATGCCGACCACCCGCACCGGCGCGACGGTGCGCAGCACGTGGCCCCCTTTGCGGTCGGCGTTGTTGATCAGCAGGTCGAAGGTCGCGAGCTGTGCCAGGCGGCGGTGCAGCGAGGGGTCATCCAGCAGCGTGAAGTAGTGCTGCGCGGGGTCGTGGTGCATGAACTGCTGCACCGACCCCGTGCCGAGGGGCCCGTCGCGCAGCACCGTCGGCGGCACGAGGTCCCACCCCAGGAACGCGCTGACGCGGTAGGCCGCCACCTCGCGGTTGCACAGGGTGCCCGAGGGGAAGTCCCACAGCGGCCGCTCCCCGCGCCGGGGCTTGTAGACCGCGAAGTCCTCGCCCTCGTGACCCAGCCGCACGAGCAGCGTGTGGTTGCTGGCGCCGGCCAGGCCGCCGACGACATCCAGCTCCGCCGAGCAGAGGAGCCGCACGGGGTCGTCGTCAGGTGGTGAGGGATCCATGGCCGTTGGTCGCCGGGCACACGTGCCCGTCGACCGGGTCGATGGGTCGCCCGCACAGCCGGCACCGCTCGCGGGCGCCGGCCTGCACGGCGTAGGCGGCATGGGCGGCGAGCGCCACCAGCTGGTCCTGGTCCATCCAGAAGCGCGCGACCGCCGGTTCCCGCTCCTCGTCCTCGCCGGTCAGCTCCTCGGCCTCGAGCAGGAACTGGCCGCCGTCGGCCTCCATGCCCAGGCTCATGGTCCCAGCGCGCCACGCCGGCTCGACGGGCTCGTGCAGGTGCTGACCCGACGTGTCGAGGTCGTCGGGGGTGACCGTGACGTCGACGCGCGCCAACAGCTCCTGGGCGAGCTGGGCGAGCATGCGCACCTGCTCCTTCTCGACCAGCAGCGACACCCAGCCGTCCGCGGACCGTGCCTGGATGTAGAAGGCGCGCGCACCCGGCTCGCCGACCGCGCCGGCGGTGACCCAGTCCACGGGACGGTACTCGAACGAGTCCGGCATGGTCAGCGTCCTTTCTGGGCGCGCGCGCGGCGCGGCGGCCGGAGGTCCTCGGCGCGCAGCGGCCCGTCGTCGTTGAGCCGCAGCAGCATCGGCCGCCCGCCCGGCGACAGCGACAGCGCGGTCACCGACGCCGGAGCGATGTGGATCCGCTGGAAGTTGTCGAGCGGCAGCGCGAGGTAGAAGGCGACGAGCGCCTTGATGACGTCGGCGTGGCTGACGGCGGCGATCACGCCGCGGCGGTGGCGGGCGACCAGCTCCTCGACGGCGTCGGCGGCACGCAGCTGGGCGGCGCGGATGGTCTCGCCTTCGGGGAAGCGCGCCAGCGACGGCGTCGACTGGATCACCGGCCACATCTTCGTGCGGGCGACCGCCCGCAACGGGCGATCGGTCCAGCGGCCGTAGTCGACCTCCAGCAGCCCGTCGCAGGTCTGCGGCTCGCGCCGCACGGCCTCGCCGACGATCGCGGCGGTCTGCCACGTCCGGGCCAGCGGGCTCGCGTAGACCGCCCGCACCCCCGCGCCGGCCAGGCGCTCCCCGGCCGCGCGCGCCTGTTCGCGGCCGGCCTCGCTCAGCTCGGCCTGGGTGCGCCCGCCCAACCGGCTGCCGGTGGACGCCGTGACGCCGTGGCGGACCAGCAGCAGGGTCGTCACGTGTGGAACCGTCGGGCCACGGCTGCCGCCAGGTGGCGATACGCCTCCAGGGTCGCGGGCCGCAGGTCGCTCAGCCCGGTCTCGGCGCCGGCTTCGAGGTAGCTGTCCCAGGGGATGCGCACGGTCGCGCCACACCGGTCCCAGAAGTGGTCCTCGATGCGCGAGATGTCGACCAGCGACGAGCGCCGGGTCTGGTTGATCACCGTGACCGCGTTCTCGACCAGCTCGACGAAGCCGTGCTCGGTCAGCCAGTCCAGCGTCTGGCTGGCGGCGCGGGCGGCGTCGAGGCTCGGCGACACGACCAGCACGATCTGGTCGGTGCCGTCGAGGATGCCCTGCACGGCGCTGTCGAGGATGCCGGTACCGGTGTCGATGAGGATCAGGTTGTAGAAGCGGTCGAGCAGCGACATGATCGCGCTGTACTCCTGGTCGCCCAGCGCGGTCGAGATCTGCGGGTCGTCGTCGCTGCGCAGGACCTCCAGGCCCACCTGGGTCTGCGCGGTGAAGCGCCGCATGTCGGCGTAGCGGTGGACGCCCTCCAGCTCGTTGAGCAGGTCGGTCACCGTCGCGCTCTCGTTCTGCGGAGCCACGCGGTAGCCCAGGCTGCCGGCGTCGGGGTTGCCGTCGACGGCGATGATGCGGTCGCCGCGCTCGCTGGCGAGCACCTGGCCGAGCATCAGGGCCGTCGTGGTCTTGCCGACACCGCCCTTGCGCGAGAGCACCGTGATGCGTCGGGGGTGGGTCACCAGGGTCCGGATGACCGACAGCTGCTCGACGCGCTCCTGCTCGCTGCGCGAGGCGCCCGGCGAGACGGTCCCACCGGTCAGCTGGTGGACGACCCGGCGCCAGCCGCTCTGCGGCGGACGGGAATTGGCGCGGAGCACGGCACCCGCGGTCAGGTCGTCGGCGCGTCGGGACGACGCGGGGGCGGCCGGCGCAGGCGGCTCCGGCGGCTCGTCGACGAGCGGGTCGTCGACGACGTCGTAGTCGTCCTCCAGCGCCGACGGGTCGAGCCCCGCCAGGTCGTCGTCCTCGAGCGGGCGCAACCCGCCCCACTCGGTGATCTCCTCGACCTCCTCGCCCTCGGCGGGCGCCTCGGTGAACGGGTCGACGCCGTCGTCGTCGGTCGTGGGTCCGTCGGCGACGGGCTCGTCGGCACCCGGTCCGCCGGCGCCCGGCGCGTCAGGAGTGGCGCGGTCGTCCACCGGCTCCACGTCGTCGGCGGTCGCATCGCCGGCCGCCGCGTCGGTCCTTCGGTCGTTCATCTCGCCAATCCGCTTCCGACGTCGAACCGACGCCACCGCCGCACGTGCTCGATGGGCCCCAAGGTAGCCACCCGCGGCCCTGCGTCGAACACTAGGATCACTCCGCGGAAGCATAGGACGGATCCACACCGCAGCGAGGGAGCACCGCAGTGACCGACAGCAGCCAGCAGCACACGGCAGGGGCCGGGGACACCGGCGCGTCGGGCGGTACCCGCACCGAACGTGATTCGATGGGCGAGGTGCAGGTGCGCGGCAGCGCTTACTTCGGGGCGCAGACCCAGCGCGCGGTCGAGAACTTCCCGATCTCCGGCAGCGGCATCCCCCCCGAGGTCGTGCGCGCGCTCGGCGAGATCAAGGCCGCGGCCGCGACGATCAACCACCGCCAGGGCGTGCTCGACGACGAGCTGCGCGGGGCGATCAGCCAGGCGGCCGGCGAGGTCGCTGCGGGGCACCACGACGAGCACTTCCCGGTCGACGTGTTCCAGACCGGCTCGGGCACCAGCTCCAACATGAACGCCAACGAGGTCATCGCCAACCGCGCGATCGAGCTGCTGGGCGGGACGATCGGCAGCAAGGACCCCGTCCACCCCAACGACCACGTCAACGCCGGGCAGAGCTCCAACGACGTGTTCCCCACCGCGGTCCACATCGCGGCCTACCGCACCGCGCACGACGACCTGCTGCCCGCGCTGGAGCTCCTGCGGGACGCCCTGGCCGACAAGGCGAGCGAGTTCGCCGACGTCGTCAAGCCGGGTCGCACCCACCTGATGGACGC
>CAYVGE010000066.1:0-17267 GCA_964450395.1 uncultured Actinomycetota bacterium | reverse complement strand
GGTCGCCCCGACCTGCGACTTGATGTCGTCACCGACGATCGGCACGCCGGCCGCGGTGAAGCGATCGGCCCACTCGGGGTCCGAGGCGATGAACACCGGCAGGCAGTTGACGAACGCGACGCCCGCCTCGAGCGCCTGCTCGGCGTAGTACCGGGCTGCCTCCTCCGAGCCCACCGGCAGGTAGGCGACCAGGACGTCGGCGCCCGAGTCGCGCAGCACCGCGGCGACGTCGACAGGGGCCGCGTCGCTCTCCTCGCTGACGGTCCGGTAGTACTCGCCGAAGCCGTCCAGCGTCGGGCCACGCATGACGTCGACGCCGATCGGCGGGACCTCGGCGAACTGGATCGTGTTGTTCGGGGGCGCGACGATCGCCTCGGCGAGGTCACGGCCGACCTTCTTCGCATCGACGTCGAAGGCCGCGGCGAACTCGAGGTCGCCGACGTGGTAGCCACCGAGATCGACGTGCATCAGGCCGGGCACATCCGCCTCGGGCGCGGCATCGGCGTAGTAGTGCACACCCTGCACCAGCGAGCTGGCGCAGTTGCCGACACCCGCGATGGCGACGCGGACGGGGGAGGGTGCCCTGTGTGTGTCCATGACGGTTATCTCCTTGCACCGGCGCCGACGCGGCGCCGGATGAACGGGGATCACTCAGTCCTTGGTTCCTGACGGCGGACGTGCGGTGCCGCCACGCCGGGGTCCGGCGGGTCGGCGGTGGTCGTGGGGGGTGCCGGCTCGGGATGCCAGGTCGTGTCGTGCTCGCCCCGCTCCTCGGAGATGCGGAGGCGTTCGGCGGCGATCAGCTCGTCGAGCCACACGATGTCGTTGTGCAGCCCGTTCTTGCCGTGGCGCATCAGGGCGATCGTGTAGGTGTCGGCCCGCAGGCGCAGGGCGCGCTGCAGCGCCCGGTCGGCCTGGGCCAGCCGCTCCTCGAGGTAGACGCGCCGTCGCTCCAGCAGCCGCAGTCGGATCTCCGGCCGCAGGTAGCTGAAGAAGGTCAGGCGCAGCGAGAACTTCTCCTCCTCGAGCGTGTCGCCGTCGAGCTCGCCGAGGAGGGCGAGGAAGTCGTCCTCGCCCTCCGCCGTGATGCGGTAGACCTGCTTTCGGCGGGGGCGCTCGTCGACCTCGCTCGCGACCTTCTCGACCATGCCGCGGCGCTCGAGCTTCTTGAGCGTCGGGTACAGCGAGCCGAAGGACACGGTCCAGAACAGACCGAGCCGCTGCCCGAGCTGCTTGCGCAGCTCGTAGCCATGCATGGGGTGCTCCTTGAGGAGCCCCAGGATGGCGAGTTCGAGCACGGGTCGGTCCTTCGGATGGTGAGGCGGATGGCCGCTTGTGCCGGACATGCTATCGCGCCGATGTATCGCTCCGATATGTCTGGCCGCTATGACGTGACCGTATGGACAGGTCCCGGACAGGTCCCCCACCCGGCCATCCCCGCCGGCGTTCCGGGGCCCGGGGCGGCCACGCTGCCCATGCCCGCCCCTCATAGACTTGGCGCGACGACCTATGCAGGGCTCAACCGACTACCGGATGGCGAAGCGGGCGCTGGTCCGCCAGGTCTCGCAGGGCGAGGTCGCGCTCCGCGACGTGTGTGACGCGCACCCCGAGCTCCTGCGCGCCGCGCGCAACATCGGCACGCCCACCGACCGGCGCTGCCCGATCTGCGAGCTGGCCGACCAGCGTGCGCGCGTGCCGACCGATGACGCCTCGTCGCTGCGGCTGGTGACCTACGTCTTCGGCAGCGACCTCCGGCGCAAGTCCGGCATCCCGGTCTGGACCCGCGAGGAGCTGCTGGATCTGGCCGCAGACCACGACTCGTTCACGGCCTACACGGTCGAGTGCTGCCTGGTGTGCGGGTGGAACCACCTGCACGAGAGCGTGCTCATGGGGCAAGCCCACCGCTCCTGACCATCCTGCGTCACCGCGCAGCAATGGCAGACTCGATGTCCATGACCACTCCGCATCACGCGCGGCGTCCGTCTTCTGCTGCCCCGCGGCCGTCGCGTGGCACCGGTCGACCCCCCCTGCCCCGTGGCGGCCGCCGACCGCGACCCCGCCGCCGGCGGCGGTGGTACCGGCGACCCGGCTTCTGGCTGGGTCTGCTGCTGGTCGCGGCGCTCGCGCTGCTGACGGCCGGCGGTGCCGTGGCGTACGCCGTGGCGACCGTGCCCCTACCGGGCGCGCTGGACACCTCGCCGACCGTCGTGCTGGATGCGCGTGGCCGCGAGATCGGCGAGCTGTACGCCGAGCCCACCCGCGAGGACGTCGCGCTCGCCGACGTGCCCGAGCACACGCGCCAGGCGGTGCTGGCCGCGGAGGATGCCGAGTTCTACGAGCACCCTGGCGTCAGCGTCGCCGGCATCGTCCGAGCGGCGGTCCGCAACGTGCGGTCCGGCGAGGTCCGCCAGGGCGGGTCCACGATCAGCCAGCAGTACGTCAAGACCGTCACCGGTGACACCGAGCAGACCGCGATGCGCAAGGCCCGCGAGGCCGTGCTGGCCATGAAGCTCGAGCGCGAGGTCTCCAAGGACCAGATCCTCGAGTGGTACCTCAACACCATCTACTTCGGTCGCGGTGCCTACGGCATCCAGGCCGCCGCACGCGCCTACTTCGACAAGGGCGTCGGCGATCTGACCGTCGGTGAGTCGGCCCTGCTGGCCGGCATGATCCCAGCGCCGTCGGCGACCGACCCCGTCGATCACCCCGAGCGGGCCGCCGAGCGCTACGCCTACGTGCTCGACCAGATGGTGGCGCAGCGGTGGCTCACCGGGTCCCAGGCCGCCGAGCTGCGTGCCGACCAGCCCGACGTCACCCAGGAGGCCAGGCGCCGCTCGGGCATGGCGCCGTTCTTCATGGACATGGTCGAGCAGGAGCTGGCGGACCGCCTGGGAGACGAGCAGGCCTACCGCGGCCTGACGGTCAGGACGACGCTGAACCTGCGCATGCAGCGGGCCGCCGAGCGCATCCACCGCCGCCGGTTCAACGAGCTGCGCCAGGAGCTGCGTGCCGGCTACGGCGACGACGTCGACGTGCCGACGGGTGCCATCGTGTCGCTCGACCCCGCCAACGGTGCCATCCGGGCGCTGGTCGGTGGCCGCAACCACACGCGCGACCAGTACAACCTGGTCACCGGTGGGCCCGACCGCCTCGGGCGCCAGCCGGGGTCGACGTTCAAGCCGTGGGCGCTGGCCGCGTGGATCGCAGGCGGGCGGTCGCCGGAGAGCTACTTCGACGCGCCGTCGACCATCACGTTCGGGCCCGAGGAGAGCGGCGACCCCAGCGGTTGGGAGGTGTCGAACTACGGTGGCGCCGCGTACGGCGCGCTGTCGCTGCGCGAGGCGACCTACAACTCGGTCAACACGGTCTACGCCCAGACGGCGCTGGAGGTCGGCCCCGAGACGATCGCGACGCTCGCCGAGGACGCCGGCATCACCAGCGACCTCGAACCCAACCCGTCGATCGTGCTCGGCGCCGAGGAGGTCACGCCGCTCGACCTGGCGTCGGCCTACAACACCCTGGCCAGCGGTGGGGTCGCGCACACGCCACGCACCATCTCGTCGGTCTCGCGCGACGACCGGGTGATCTACCGGCCGGGCTCCGAAGAGCGCCGCGTCCTCGCGCCGAACGTGGCATGGACGACGGTGGACGTCCTGCGCGGCGTCATCGAACAGGGCACCGGCACGGCCGCCCAGATCGGCCGCCCCGCGGCCGGCAAGACCGGCACCACCCAGAACGCCGCCGACGCCTGGTTCGCGGGGTTCACGCCCGACCTCACCACGGTGACCTGGATGGGCTACCGCGACTCCAACGAGGCGATGCCCGGGTCGCCCACGGGCGGCGGCTTCCCCGCGGAGCTGTGGGCGGAGTACATGCAGGAGGCGCTGGCCAACACCGAGCCGCACGACTTCCCGGAGCCGAGCGGCGACCTGGAGGTCGTCGGGACCGCGCCCGAGCCGACCACGGCCCCGGAGCCGGCGCCCGAGCCGACCGTGCCGCCACCACCGGAGCCGGAGCAGTCCGCGCCGCCGCCGGAGCCGGAGCCCGACCAGTCGCCGCCGCCGGAGCCCGAGGACCCCCAGGAACCCGAGCAGGAGGCGCCGGACGAACCGGAGGATCCCCAGGAGCCCGAGGACGACGAGGAGGCCGCGGGCCAGCAGGGCCCGCCCGACGAGGCCGCGCGCGGCGGCGATCCAGACGCGCTGCAGATCGAGGCGCCGCCGGACGGGTGACGCCTCACGCCGCGCCGGTCAGATGGTCAGGCCCTCGGTCTGCACGCGGGCACCATCGCCGGTCTCGACGGTCAGCTTGACCGCCCCCGGCGCGACGTTCTCGAAGGTGAACCGACCGAGGACGTCGGTGGTGGTCCGCAGCACCTGCTCGGTGTTGCGCAACTCGACGTGTGCGTCCTGTGCGGGGACGAGCTGCCCCAGCACCGTGCGGGCCCGCTCGGACACGACCTCCACCTCGATCTCGAGGCCGGGAGCGTGGAACGTGATCTGACGGGCGGCCTCGCCGCCGCGTACGCCCGACAGCGACGCGGTGTCCGAATCGAACACGAGCTCGGCGAGCTCGGCGTCGATCCCATGCCAGGCCAGCGCGGCACGTGCCTGCTCGAGCACGTGCGTCGGCGTCGGATCGATGATGGCGAGGGCGTGCTCCAGCGCGTCGAGCACCTCGTCGTCGGTGTGGTCAGCCATTGGGCTGTGCTCCGGTCCGTGGACTGTCCATCAGGTGGCGCAGCCGCTCCAGGCACCGCGCCCGTGTCGGCCCGATGCTGCCCACGGGGCGATCCGTGATGCTCGAGATGGTCTGGTAGTCCAAGCGGGGCACGGCGGTCAGGAGGCGCAGCAGCTGACGGCAGCGCTCCGGCAGCTGACGGAACGCCACCGCGACCGTGCGAGACAGCTCGTCGTCGAGCAGGACCTCGTCGGGTAGAGGCGCGGTGGGGTCAGCGGCCGTGCCGGGCAGCTCGGACGGTTGCTGGCGCCGGCGGTTGCGCAGGACCCGGAGCGCCTCGCGCCTGGTCGTCGTGGCCAGCCAGCCGGCCAGGCGGGCGGGGTCGCGGATGCTCGCGCAGTGCTCGACGAGGCGGAGCCACACGGTCTGGCTCACGTCGCCGGCCGTCGCGTCGTCCAGCCCGAACGAGCGCGCGATCGACCACACGAGGCGACCGTAACGGGCAACGAGCTGATCCCACGCCGCCTGGTCACCCTGTGCTGCACGAGCGAGCAGGTCGCCCCCGTCATCCGCCATAAGCAGCGATTGTAGGCAACCGTCCCGGCGATCCAGTGGGAGAAGGGTCGTAACCATGCGAACACGAGGCCGGGTCGTCCAGCGGTGATACAACGACAGGACCTGTCCGAACGGTCAGGGCCTGTCCGGTCAGGCGGCGACGTACCGCTTCTGTTCCTCGACCTCGGAGGTCGGCACGGCCAGGTTCCGCCTGCGCAGCCGGCCTTGTGCGTAGCGGGCGATGCCGAGGCCCAGCACGATCGGGACGACGATGACGGCGACCCGGGCGATCCACGTGATCACCTCGATCGGGATGCCGAACATCCGCGACAGGATGTCGTTGGTCGCGGCCGCCGACAGGATCAGCAGCGCACTGAACACCCCGAGCATCACGCCCGCGCGCAGCGGGATCTCGAGCGGGTTCTGGAGCACGTGCCACTCGCCCTCGAGCTTGTACACCCGCTTCTCGATGAACGGGTAGGCCGCGAGGAAGGTGAAGATCAGCCCGGGCAGCACGACGCCGGCGACGAACGGGCCCGAGATGATCAGGCTGCCGGGGATGCCGAACTCGAGGGGCGGGAAGATGCGCAGCGCACCCTCCAGCCAGAACAGGAACCAGTCGGGCTGGGCGTTGTTGCCGACCTCACCCGGGATGTAGGGCCCCAGCAGCGTGACGTCGCTCCACGGGATCAGCACCGCGGCGGCGGCCAGCAGCCCGGCGACCCACAGGAACAGCGTCGTCGACTCGGCGAACTGCAGCGGCCACAGCGGCTTGCCGAGGACCAGCTTGTGGCCGTCGACGCCCATGCGGGGGAACTGGGTGTGCTTCTGGCGGTACACGATGAACAGGTGCAGGCCGACGGCGCCGAGCAGCGCGGCCGGCAGGATCATGACGTGCAGCACGAAGAAGCGCGGGATCACGTCCCCGGTCGGGAAGGCACCACCGAACACCCAGAACGTGACCCGGTCGCCGATGAGCGGCAGCGACAGCAGTTCGCTGTAGGCGATCCGGATGCCGGTGCCGGCGAGCGAGTCGTAGGGCAGGGAGTAGCCGGTGAACCCGGCGCCGAATGCCAGCGTCAGCAGGCCGATGCCGACGAAGTAGTTCACCTCGCGGGGCTTGCGGAACGCACCGGTCAGCAGGATCCGCAGCATGTGCAGCACGACGGTCGCGATGAACAGGTGCGACGCGCCGCGGTGCAGGCGACGGAACAGCAGCCCGGCGTTGACGTCGCTCGACAGCCGGACGATCGACTCGAACGCTGCCGGCAGGGTCCGCCCCGCGAACACGGGATTGCTGCCGGTGTAGACGACCGGCTCGACGTTGGGCCGGTAGAAGAAGGTCAGGAAGACGCCGGTCAGCACCAGGATGACCAGCGCGAACAGCGCGACCTCTCCGAGCAGGAAGGACCAGTTGCTGGGGAACACCTTGTTCGCGGTCTTGCGCAGGTCCGAGCGGATGCGCAGGCGGTCGTCGATCTCGTCGAAGAACCTGCCGAACAGCGGTGTCATCGCTCCCCTTCTGCGGCTTCCACCAGGCTAGTGCGCACGTCAGCCGTACGCCGGTCCGACCTGCTCGTCGAAGTCGCCCAGCGCGATGAGGTACCCCTCGTCGTCAGTGCCCAGCGGCAGCTGCGGCAGCGCCCGCGCCGTCGGGCCGAACGTCGGGATCGCGCCGCGCACCGCGTCGAACGTCGACTGGTGGCACGGGCAGAACAGTGCGTTGTCCTGCTCGCGGAACAGCCCCACCGGGCAGCCCGCGTGCGTGCACACCTTCGAGTACGCGACCAGCTCGTTGTTGACGATCCACTCGAGGTTCGTGGGGTCCCGGAACTGCGCGTCGCCGACCCGCACCAGGATGACCGCTGAGATCTCGTTGTTGATCGCGCCCTCGGGCCACACGGTCGCCACGCCGCCCGAGGCCACCTCGGCCGCCTGGATGGGCTGGCCATCGGTGGTGACCAGCCGGGTGCCGCGCCGCCACGCGGTGGTCGACAGCTCCTCGCGTGGGGCCGGGCCGAGCGACGGCACCGTCGACCCGACGATGCCCAGCCCGAAGATGCCGCCGGCCCCGATCAGCGCGTTGCGCAGCACGGAGCGCCGCTCGAGCGGCGCGACGGCGGCGATCGGATCGGGCTCGCCGGTGTCCTCGGCCTGGGGGTGACGCGGCTCGACGGCCTCGATGTCGGGGAACAGGTCGCTGAAGTAGCGCCGCAGCCCGAAGCCCAGCGCGAGCAGACCGATCGCGAGCGCCGACCCGTAGACGGAGATCGACGTACCGAACGCGATCCCGGCGGCGAACCCGATGCCGGCCAGCCCGGCGATGATCGCGCTGCCGATGACCAACGCGTCGTTGGCCTGGCTGGGCGGTGGGGTCTCCTCGCTGACGACCGTCAGGTCGGGACGGCGGGGCTCGCTGTCCTGCCGGCTCATGGGTTCTGCTCCGTGTCGACGGACTGCAGGGACGGGGCGTCAGCCGGGTCCGCCTTCTGGCCTTCCTCCGGGGATTCCTCGGGGTCCGGGAACCACGTGGGCTTCGACGAGATCCAGAACAGCGACAGGATCATGGCGACGGCCAGCAGGGCGACGAAGCCCGATGCGAACACCGGGTTCAGCTCGACGAGGCCCAGCGGCGTGCCCGGTTCGGCGTCGACCTCCTCGAGGAAGGCCGCCACGTCGGCGATCTCCTCGTCGGTGATCTGGTCGCTGCCGAACGCCGGCATCTGGAACGGCCCGACGCGGATGGCCTCGGCGATGGTTACCGCGTCGTAGGTGTCAACCGCTGGCGTCCAGGCGCCGGCGCCGGCCACGCCGCCGGCGCCCGTGGAGCCGTGGCACGCCGCGCAGTTGGTGGCGTACACGTTCTGACCGGCGCCCGCGTCGCCCTCCGGCAGCTCGACGACCTCGTCGAGGTTGTTCTCCACACCGAACTCCTCGACGACGTAGGCGACGATGGCGAGCCGCTGCTCGTCGTCGAACACGACCTCGCGGGGCTGGTTGTCGAACGGGTCGGCCGCCGGCGGCATCCGGCCGGTGCGCATGACCAGGTCGACGTAGGCAGCGGTGACCTGGGGGCGGTCGGCCAATGCGGGCGCCTCGCGGTCGGTGCCGGGCACCACCGCGCCGCCGCCGTCGGAGGCGTGGCACTGGGCGCAGGCCTGCGCGTACAGCTGACCACCGAGGTCGATGTCGCCGGCGGGTGCCTGCTCCTGGGCCGACACGTCGGAGCCCCCGACGACCGCGATCGTGAGCGCTGCGGCGATGACCGCGAACCACGCCAGCAGACTGCGGATCTTCCGGCGTGACAGCGCGCTCATCGCTCTACGCATCCTTCGTCGCCATGGAAGATCCTGTCTACCAGCCGATCAGATCCTACGCATGGGGCGCTCATCGCGCCCGCACTGATGTTCGCCGGCGGGTGGTCGCCGGGATGCACGAGATGGTGCATCGGTGCGAACGATGGCTGTGGGGCGGTCGGCCGGGGCCGTTGTGAGGCGAGCGCCAGCAAGGCGCGCAAGTTTCACTGCGCCGACGGGCGACGATACACAGTGGGTATGACGATCAGACGATCAAAGGAGCAACGTGAGTGAGCTGACCATCCGTGAGGCCCGGGACGAGGAGCTCGACATCGTGGCGTCCCTCGTCGTCGACGCGTACAGCGAGTTCGCGGCCAGGATGGCTCCCGACGCGTGGTCCTCCTTCGCACAGGACATCGCGAACGTGCGCGGACGCAAGATCGACGCCCAGCTCCTGGTCGCCGAGCGCGACGGCCGGCTGGTGGGCACGGTGACCCGCTACCCCGACTGGCGGGGTGCGCAGCACGGCGCGTCGGCGGTGCGCGTGCTGGCGGTCCCGCCCGAGGAACGCGGCACCGGCGTGGGACGGGCGCTGATGGAGCGCTGCATCGAGCTGTCGCGCAACGAGGGCAAGCAGCGCGTCGTGCTGACGGTCACTCAGGAGATGGAGGAGGCCCGCGACCTGTACGGTCGGCTCGGGTTCCGGCGCGAGCCGTCACTGGACCACGAGCCGGCGCCGGGGGTGCGCTCGACCGGCTACGCCCTGCAGCTGGACGGGGGCGCTGAGTCAACCGGCGGGGGTGGCTGAGTCAACCGGCGGGGGCGTCCCGGACCGCGATCCGCACCCGCTTGTTCGCCCGGCCCTTCGACTCCGTGCCGGTCACCTCGACGACGCCGACCTCGGCGGTCGTGGCGACGTGTGTCCCGCCGTCGGCCTGGCGGTCGAGCCCGCGGATGTCGATGATCCGCAACGGATCGATGCTGGCAGGGATCAGGTTCGCGCTGGTGCGGATCAGCGCAGGGTCGGCGTCCGCCTCGGTGCGGTCGACGAACTCGACCGCGATCGCGCGGGCACGGGAGATCTCCTCGTTGATGCGGCGCTCGAGCCGTCGGCCGAGCTCGGCGGACATCTCGGGCAGCTCGAAGTCCAGCCGGCCCTTCCCGGGCTCCATGTTCCCGCCCGTCACCGCCACGCCGAAGTCCTGCCAGATGACGCCGCAGAGCACGTGCAGCGCGGTGTGGGTGCGCATCAGCAGGTGGCGGCGGTCCCAGTCGATGCGACCCTCGACCTCGGCACCGGGAGCGGGCAGGGGCTGATCGGCGGCGACCACGTGCCACAGCCGGCCGTCGGCGCGGCGGGCGCGGGTGACGTCCGCGTGGCCGTCGTGCCACCGCAGCGCGCCGGTGTCGTGGGGCTGCCCACCGCCACCCGGGTAGAAGGCGGTCCGCCGCAGCGCCACCCGGTGCTGGTCCTCGTCGACCTCTTCGACGACGGCTTCGAAACTGCGCACGTACGCGTCGGTCGCGAACAGCTCGTCGGTCACGGCGCGTCACCCGAGGTCGCAGCGCATGGGTTCATGGCCGGCAGTCTAGGAGACCACCACCGGCCATGAAGCGTTGCGGAGCCCGGTCACGACGAACGCTGGTCGTCCGCTGCTGCTCGACCACAGCTGCCGGGGGACGACTCCGCCGGATGTCGGTGGACCCGCCGGGCTCAGGACAGCGGGTTGCGCCCCGGTGCGGAGCCGGTCAGATCCGAGATCTCGTTCCAGGACAGCGCCAGCTCCTCGACCGAGGGGACGTGGTCGAACTGCACACCCTGGGCCTGCATGAACCCGATGCGTGCGTAGTGGCCGCCGCTGGCGAGCGTGATCGTCCCGCTGTCGGTGCACTCCTCCGACGCCAGGTGGACGACGAGTGGCGACGCGTAGGCCGGGTCCAGCTGCTGACGGGCGTCGTCGGGGATGACGTCGGTCGTCATGCGGGTGTCGGCCAGCGGCGCGATGGCGTTGGCGGTGACGTTGTACCGGGCCCCCTCGACGGCGAGCGTGTTGATCAGGCCGACCATGCCCATCTTCGCGGCGCCGTAGTTCGCCTGGCCGAAGTTGCCGAACAGCCCCGACGTCGACGTCGTCACGATCACGCGCCCGAAGTGCTGATCGCGCATGTGCGGCCAGGCGGCGCGGGTCACGTTGAACGCCCCGTAGAGGTGCACCTTGAGCACCGCGTCCCACTGGTTGGCGGTCATCTTGTGGAACGACTTGTCGCGCAGGATGCCGGCGTTGTTGACCACCACGTCGACCTGCCCGAACGCGTCGAGCGCGGTCCTGACGATCGACTCGCCGCCCTTCGCGGTGGCGACGTTGTCGTAGTTGGCGACGGCCTCGCCGCCGCCATCGGTGATCTCGCCGGCCACCGAGTCGGCCATCGCCGAGCCCGCACCGGACCCGTCACGGCTGCCACCAAGGTCGTTCACGACCACACGGGCGCCCTCGCGGGCGAACAGCAGGGCGTGCTGCCGACCGATCCCGCCCCCGGCGCCTGTCACGATCACGACTCTGCCCTTGACTCCAGCCATGCGGTCCCCGTTCGTCTGGATTGCTTGTCGAGCGCGTGCTAGGCAAACAAAGCAAGTTTAGCGAAGGTTACGGATGTGTGCCGGGCACATGTCGCCGTCGGGCGGCGCCGTCGGGCGGCCCGCCGGGCGGACGATGTCCGGGCCGGCCGGCGTTGCGACTGTGCCGATGGGACCATGCGTTCCACCCGTGGCCGGATCGCCCGTGCCTACACTCGCGACGGTCGAGGCGGCGGCGCCAAGGATGCGGGTGTGCACGACGAGCAGCTCCACGCGCTGATCGGCGCTGCGCGCGCCGACGGCGCCGTCGATGCCCGCCGACGGGGCCGGTGGCTGCGGCGCCAGCTGCAGGAGGACCACACCTTCGTCGACGTGGTGCGCCCGCTGGCCGCGGGGGACGCGGCGGTCGAGGTGTGGACGACGGGTGGCCGTGCCCACCGTGGGACGCTGCTGGCCGCCGGGGCGCTCGTGGTCGTCGCCACCGACGCCGGGGTGGCCCACGTCGTCGTCGACGCCGTCGTGGGGCTGCGGCCTCTGGAGGCGTCCACCGATGCCGGACGCAGACCCCGTGACGTGCGTGACAGGCACCTGGTCGAGTTGCTGATCGACCTGGCGGAGCACCGGACACCGGTCGCCCTGTGCACCCGCGACGGGTGCGTCCACCGCGGCGTCGTGGAGGCCGTCGGACGCGACGTCGTGCGGCTCGCGGGCGACGGTGCGCTGCTCCGCCTGGGCCAGATCGTGGAGGTGGTCGAGCCGCCGTGCGGGTGAGCCTCAGTCGGAGCTCGACCGAGCCGGGTCCGGGTAGAGGTGCTCGAGCGATCCCGGCACGATCCGGCTGCGCTCGATGAAGGCGTTGACGTCCCGCTCCTGCAGGCGGATGACGCGGCCGAACTTGTACGCCGCGATCTCGCCCTCGTCGATCAGGCGGTACAGCGTCCGTGGGGTGATCCCCAGGTGGCGCGCCGCCGCCGCCGTGCTAAGCCAGGTGATTTCTTGTTGCGCCATCGCCCGCCATGATACACCAGCCGGGATGTCGTGCACCATGCTGTGCCCGATGGTGACGACGTGAGGGACACCGTGCAGCGCTTGCTCGGGCTGGTGGGCCGCACCGCCAGCTGGCCCCAGCGACTCGAAGCCTGGTCGGGGTCGGGCGGCTCGCCACCGAGGGTGTCGTACTGCCCGTCCGTCGCCCACCTCGACGCGCAGCTGCAGCACAGCGTCGCGCCGGTCGTCCTGCTCGACGGCGACCTGTCGGTCGTGGACCGGGACCTGCTGGCCGACGTCACCGCGGCCGGCGGCACGCCCATCGTCATCGAAGGGACGCGTCGTCACCGCGACTGGATGGCGCTTGGTGCCGCGGCGGCGCTGCCCGTCGACTTCGACCGGGCGCAGCTGCTCGCGCTGACGACACCGCAGCCGGCCGCGGCCGGTGGTGACCGCCACGCTGCGCCGGTCGTGGCGGTCACCGGGCCAGGCGGCACGGGCGCCAGCGTCTCGGCCGCGGCGGTGGCCCAGGGTCTGGCGGCGACGCACCGGCGCGTCCTGCTGGCCGACTGCTGCCTGCACGCCGAGCAGGCCATGCTCCACAACACGCACGGCTCCCAGCCCAACCTGGTCGACCTCCTGGAGCTGCACGCGGGACGCACACCCGACGAGCGCCAGGTCCGCCAGCTCGCCCTCGGCATCGTCGAGCGCGGGTACTACCTGCTGCCCGGCCTGCCCCGCGCCCGCCAGTGGTCGCGGCTGCGGGCACCCTCGCTGACCGCCACGGTGGCGTCGCTGCGGACCGCGTTCGGGCTGGTCGTCGTCGACGTCGACGCCGAGGTCGAGGGGGAGGCCGAGGGCGGCTCGGTCGAGGTCGAGGAGCGCAACCTGCTGGCGCGGACGCTGCTGCGTGACGCCGACGTCGCCGTCGTGGTGGGCCAGCCGACCATGAAGGGCGTCTACGCGCTGGTCCGCACTGTGGTCGAGCTGCTCGAGCTCGGCGTGCGGTCGCGCCGGGTGCTGCCCGTGCTGAACCAGGTCGCGCCGGACGAGCGCACCCGTGCGGACCTCAGCCGGGCCGTGCGCACCCTGACCGAGGGCGTCGCCGGGGGTGCGGGCATCGGGCCGGTGCTGTTCACGCCGGCCGTCGCGATCGAGGACCTGCTGCGTGAGCGCGATCCCCTGCCCGAGGCCCTGACCACGGTGCTGGGGGGTGCCGTGTCGGCCCTGCTCGACCGTGGTGACGCCGACCCGCCCCCGGCCGCGCCGACGCCTGTGACGGCGGGGGCGATCGGCCACTGGTCGGACGAACCGTGACCGACCGCCGGGCGGGCCGTCCGTGATCGGCGTGGTCGCCGTCCTGGCGGTCGCGGCGCTGCTGGCGGTCGACCGACGTCGCGCTGCTCTGGCGGCCGACGCCTGGCCATGGCTGGTCGCCGAGATCGAGGGCCGGGTGCTGCGCCACGGGGACCCGCCTGCTGCGGCGGTGGCCGCCTGCCTGGACGGACCGCCGGCGCTGGCCGCGGTCGTGTCGAGGGTGGTCGCCGCGCAGCCCGCCGACGCCGACGGCGGCACGGTGCTGCGGGCCGTGGCGATCGCGACCGGCGATCCGCGCGTCGAGCGGCTGGGCGTCGCGGTCGCGCTGGCCGACGCGCGGGGACCCGCAGCGACGGCGGTGCTGCGCCGGCTGCGCGACCGCGAGCTGGCCGCCGTGCGGGCCCGGCGCGCACGGGGCGCTGCGGTCGGTGCCGGCGCAGCGGCGCGGTGGCTGTTGCTGACGCCGTTGGCGCCGGTCACCGCCGACGTGCTCGCGGCGGCGTGGGCGGCGCCGGTCGCCGTGGCCGCGGTCGCCGCCTGGTGGGCCGCCGGCCGGTGGCTGTCGGCCGCCGTCGACGCCGACCGGACCGGGACGTGGCACCGGTGAGTGGGCGGCCCCCACCGGACCTGGCGGCACGGTTGCGCGCCCACGTCCCACGGCGGTTCGTGGGCGCCGGCCCGTCCTGGTGGGCTCCGCCCGACCAGGGCGGCCTGCCCGCGCGGGCGATGGCCGTCGAGCAGTTGGCGCTGCTGGTCGCGTCCGGCCGGTCGGTGCAGGCTTCGGTGGCCGTCCTGCGGGCGGAGCACCCCCACCGCCCGGGGCGGTCCGACCGGCTCGACGTGCCCGCCGAGCGGCTCGACGTGCTCGCCAAGCGGCTCGACGTGCCCGCCGACCGGCTCGACGTGCTCGCCGACCGGCTCGACGCCGGCGCCGCGGTCCCCGACGCGGTCCGGTGGTGGGCCCGGGCCTGCGGGTGTGCGGAGCTGGGCGCGCTGGCGACCGAGCTGCAGCTGGCCGTGGGGACCGACCAGGTGGTCGCGGCGCTCGACGTCGCCGCGTCGCGACTGCGTCGCCGTGCCGACGATGCGCTGGCCGCCCGGGCGGTGTGGCGTGGACGGGTGGTCGTGGCCGTCGCGATGGTGACGAGCGCCGCCTCGGCCGCGCTCGTGCTGTCGTGACCGCGCGGGGCGTACGATCGGGCCCACACGCCGCGTGCGGTGATCCCGCCCGCGGCGGCCACGGACGCCGGTCGCGACCCGGCCGGCGGGACGACAAGGAGTGCGTCATGACCGGTCCGTTCGCGCGCATGGACGGCCACGAGCAGGTCGTGTTCGGCAACGACCCCGACACGGGCCTCCGGGCGATCATCGCGATCCACTCGACCACGCTGGGCCCCAGCCTGGGCGGCACCCGCTTCTACCCGTACGCCGACGAGGGCGCCGCGCTGACCGACGTGCTGCGGCTCGCGAAGGCGATGGCCTACAAGGCCGCCGCAGCCGGCCTCGATCTCGGCGGCGGCAAGGCCGTGATCATCGGTGACCCGGCGACCGACAAGCACGAGGCGCTGCTGCGCGCCTACGGCCGCCTGGTCGACTCGCTCGGCGGGCGGTACATCACCGCCTGTGACGTCGGCACGTATCCGGCCGACATGGCGATCGTCGCCCGCGAGACGCGGTGGGCCACCGGTGCCGATCCGGTCGAGGGCGGCTCGGGTGACTCGGGGGTCCTGACCGCCCACGGCACCAATGTCGGGCTGGCGGCCTGCATCGATGAGCTGTGGGGGACGCCGTCGCTGCGTGGCCGGCACGTGGCGATCCAGGGCGTCGGCAAGGTCGGACGTCGCGTCGCCGCGGCGGTCCACGAGGCCGGCGGGCGTGTGACGGTCGCCGACGTCGACGACGACGCCACCACGCTGTGTGCCGAGCGCTACGGCGCGGAGGTCGTCAGCGTGGACAAGATCCACGCCGTCGACGCCGATGTGTTCAGCCCCAACGCCCTGGGCGGCGTGCTGAACGACGAGACCATCCCCGAGCTGGGCTGCCGGGTGGTGGCCGGTGCCGCCAACAACCAGCTGTCCGAACCCCGCCATGCGGAGGCGCTCGCCGACGCCGGGATCCTGTACGCACCGGACTACGTCGTCAACGCCGGCGGCGTCATCCAGGTCGCCGACGAGCTGCACGCGGGCGGGTACTCCGAGCCCCGTGCGCGTGCCCGCACCGAGCAGATCGGCCCGCGCCTGCGCCGGATCTTTGCGATCGCCCGCGAGCAGGGCATCACGACGGCCGCGGCCGCCGACCACTTCGCCGAGGAGCGCATGGCGAGCGTGGGACGGCTGCGCAGGTTCTGGCTGCGCGGCTGAGCGGTCCGACGCAGACACGCGCGTCACCGGAGCATGAGCTGACGGTCGGGCGCGTGACCTTCAGCGGGCGTACGGCTGACGGTTGCGTGTCGGTGCTGCGTGTCGGCTTCCGCTGGGCTGCTTCGACCGGGTCGGGGTCGCCCCTCGTCGCCGGGGCCGCCGTCGCCATCGTCCGCGTTGCGCTCGTCACCCCGTCGGCGGTGCCCGGACGGTCGGCGCACCCGCAATCGGCCGGCGGCATCGGTGACGATCCGCCATCGGCGGTGGTGGACGTTGGTGTGGCAGGTCCGGCACAGCAGCAGGAGGTTGTTGAGGTCAGTCGGACCTCCGTCCTCCCAGTGGACGATGTGGTGGGCGTCGGTCCAACCTGGCGGTGCCCCGCAGCCGACGCAGCCGCCGTCGCGGGCGACGAGCGCCCGACGCTGGGCGCGGGTGACAGCCCGGCGCGTCCGACCGACGTCGAGCACCTCGCTCGCGCCATCGGTGATGACCCGGTGCACGTTGGCGTCGCACGCGAGCTGCCGGACGGTCTCCGGGTCGACCGGGCCCGTGTGGTCGAGCCGTCCCGCGGGCGCCCCCGCCCGGCCCTCGAGCGTGCGTAGGTCGGCGGTCGCCGAGACGGTTGGCCGGTGGCCGCCTTCGATGGGGAGCTCGCCGGTCCGCAGCGCGCGCTCGGCGAGGTCCGCCAGAGCGTCGGCGCGGCGCTGCTCGGCCGTGCGCTCGTCACCGTCGCCCCGCGGACGCGACAGCGCCGAGATGGCGGTTGCCAGCGCCTCGCCGCCGATGACGTCGAGCCGCCCGTCGACCCACCACCCACCGTCCTGCGCCCGACCGAGCCGCAGGGTGCGGCGTTCGTGGGCCTGACGCTCGCGCGCGCGGGCGGTGTCGGGCGCCGCTTCATCGGCGAACTTCGAGACCGCATCGCGCAGCTGCCGATCCGATGCATCCGGCGCCTGATCGGCGACCAGGTCGTCGAGGGCCCGTGTGTGCTCGGCGGACAACCCGCGGCCCGCCCGCGCGGCGGCCGCCGCCTGGGACGCGCTGACCGTCCCGTCCGCCACGGCTGCGGCGGTGCGCGGGAGGTTGGACAGCGCGTTCGCCGTCTCGACGTCGCGGCGCGCCTGTCCTCCGCTCACCTTGCGGTGCCGGCGATGCCACTGCGCCGGGGAGTTGGCGCCGTCGCGCCGCCATGCCGACGACCTGCTGTGGACGCGGGTGAGGCTCAGCCGCGCCGCCTCGAGCTGGCGGATGGCCGCATCGACCTGCACGATCGCGGCACCGAGGTCGGCGCCCTCGTACGAAGCCAACTCCGCATCGGTGAGCCGTGCCAGAGCCGCAGCTTCCTCGGCGACGGAACCCACAAGATCGAACATGTGTTCTATGGTACCTGATGTCGATGATGTCTTGTCAAGGCATCTCCGCACATCTGTGGACAACGCGGCACAGGTCGGAGCGTCGAGCGATCACTGACATCCGAGGCGGGACTGCGGTCGCGCG
>CAYVGE010000065.1:0-17272 GCA_964450395.1 uncultured Actinomycetota bacterium | reverse complement strand
CCAGCCGGTCATGTTCGTGCTGCTGTTCGCGTTCGTGTTCGACGGCGCCATCCGCGGCGCCCTGCCCGACGGCTTCTCGAGCTACCTGGCGTTCGTGATGCCCGGCATCTTCGTGCAGTCGACGACCTTCCGGATGACCCAGACGGCGGTCGGGCTCGCCGAGGACCTCGAGCGCGGGGTGATCGACCGCATCCGCTCGATGCCCGTGGCGCGGTCGGCGGTGCTCGTCGGGCGCACGTCGGCCGACCTGGTCCGCGGGCTGGCCGTGATCGGCCTGATGGTCGTGTGCGGCATGCTGGTCGGCTTCCGGTTCGAGCGGGGGCTTCCGGCGGCGGTCGCGGCCCTCGCCGTGGTCGGGCTGTTCGGCTACGCCTTCTCGTGGGTCTTCGCCTACGTCGCGCTGCGGGTGCCCGGTGCCGAGTCCACGCAGGCCGCGGCGTTCGTCGCGGCGTTCCCCCTGACGTTCGTCTCGAGCGTGTTCGTGCCGACCGAGACGTACTCGATCGAGTGGCTCGCCGTCATCGCCCGCTGGTCGCCGGTGACCGCCGCCGCGGATGCCGCGCGCGGCCTGGCCGTCGCCGGCCCGGTCGCCGAGCCGCTGACCCGGACCCTGGTCTGGAGCGGGGCCCTGCTGGTGATCTTCATTCCGCTGAGCGTCGCACGGTTCCGCCGGGTCGAGTGAGCCTACGGGCACGTGACGCCGCCACGGCGGGCGCCCGGTCACCCGTCGCCGCGTGGGGTGCCGCCCGTCAGTCGAGCAGGACGACGGCCTCGATCTCGACCAGCTGCCCGGCGTAGCCGAGGCGCTCGACGCCCACCAGTGTGCTCGGCGCCATGGGGGTACCGGTGATCTGCGAGTCGCGGAAGGCGGTCCACGCCGTCGCCAGCGTGTCCTGGTCGCCCACCACGTACACCGTGGTCCGCACGACCCGGTCCGCGCCGGCGCCGAGGTCGACCAGGCACGTCCGCAGGTTCTCGACGACCTGGCGGGTCTGGGAGACGACGTCACCGCGACCGACCAGGTGGCCGTCCGCGTCCAGGGGGCACTGGCCGGCCACGAAGGCGAAGCGCACGCCCGTCGTGATCGACATCTCGGCATAGCCCGGGCCGGCGGTGCGTCCCCCCGGGCTGTGTCGCTCAACCGTCACCGTGTGCTTCCCCCTGAGTCCGTGCCCCCGACCCGATCGTCCTCATCCCCCGGCACCTCGTCGTCCGAACCCCGCCGCCCGCCGACGCGCGCGGTCCGGCCGGCGCGCTCCCGGGTAGCCTGCCCAGCGATGAGCGACGACGCCCTGCGGGAGTACCTCGCCAAGCGGGACCTCGACGTGTCGGGGGAGCCGGGCGGAGGCGAGCCCGGCGACCGCCCACGCTTCGTCATCCAGCGCCACGATGCGTCGAACCTGCACTACGACCTCCGACTCGAGGTCGACGGCGTCCTGAAGTCGTGGGCGGTGCCGAAGGGCCCATCGACCGATCCGCGCGACAAGCGGCTGGCGACCCCCACCGAGGACCACCCGCTGGACTACGCCGACTTCGAAGGCCGGATCCCGGACGACGAGTACGGCGGCGGGACCGTCATCGTGTGGGACACCGGCCCGTACCAGAACATCACCGAGCGCGACGGCGAGCTCGTCGCCATGCCCGAGGCGCTGGCCGACGGTCACGTGAAGGTGTGGCTCCAGGGCCACAAGCTGCAGGGCGGGTACGCCCTCACCCGGACCCGCCTCGGCGGTGAGGACCAGTGGCTGCTCGTCAAGGTGGACGACGCGGGCGCCGACCGCCGACGCCGGCCCACGACCACCCAGCTGCGCTCCGTGCTGACGGACCGCACGAACGAGGACCTCGAGGCGCCGCAGGGCGGGTGATCCACCCGACGTGCACGCCCGGACCCGCCGGCGGCACGCATAGGATCATCCGGATGCCGATCGACGAGCCCGATGATCCCGGCGCGTTGCTGACGCGTCACCTGCGGGGCTGGCTGGGCTCCTGGCCGCCCGCCGGGACCCTCGACGTCGTCGGCGCCGAGGTGCGTGCGCGGCCCGGTTGGGACGGCCACGTCCGGCCGTTGGTCGGGGTGGGGACCCCCGCGCGCACGCTGCTGTCGGTGCCGCCCGACCGCCTGGAGGCGGTCGCTGCCGTCATCGGTCCGCTCGATGACCCGACCGTGCGCCGACAGGTCGTCGAGGCGGTGGGAGCGGGAGACAAGGTGCTCGGCCGCGGTGTGTTCCGCTGGGCGACCCGCGTGGCGGACGCCAACGAGCTCCCCGACGCCGGCGAGTGGGTCGATCCCGCCGACCCGCGGGTGCCCGACTGGCTCCGGCCGTTCAACCACCCCCGGGTGCTGATCGCGTGGACCGACGACGGCGCCTACGGAGCGGGCGTCGGCATCAAGCGCCACGACGCGGTCGGGCACGAGCTCGCCGTCGTCACGACCCCGGCGCTGCAGGGCCGGGGTATCGCCCGCCGGCTCGTCGCCCAGGCTGCCCGCAGCGTGCTGGCCGACGGGGGTCTGCCGACCTACCTGCACGATCCGGTCAACGCGGCGTCGGCCCACGTCGCCGACGCCGCCGGCTTCCCCGACCGGGGCTGGTCGGTGTACGGCCTGTTCGGGGGCTAGAGCCGTCGTCCGTGCACGACCGCCTGTGGCGCGTAGCCGCGGTCGGCGAGGAACCGCGACGCCGGCCCCGCCGTCCATGCCTGCGCCGTGACCATCGCCGCGCCGCGATTGCGCGCCCAGTCCTCGGCCGCGGTCGCCAATCGCGTGCCGACGCCGCGCCGCCACCAGTCGCGACGGACGACCAGCGCCTCGATGCGCACGGTCGGCGTGGCCAGGTCGCGCTGCATCTGCCGTTCGGCGGCCGGGTGCGGATCGACGACGGCGGCGGTCACGAACCCGACCGCATCACCCTCGACGTCGGCGATGAGCACGAGGTGACGGTCCGGGTCGGCCTGGGACGCGAGGCTGTCGACGAGCCACCCGCCGAGCCCGTCGTCGTCGGGCACGGCGAAGCTGTCCGGCGCGAGCCGGGCGTAGGTCTCCGCCTGGTCGCGCCACGCCCGGGCGAGCGCAGCGGCATCGTCCGGGCGGACCTTGCGCAGGCGGATCCTCACGGGCGGCTCAGCTCAGCCGAGGAGCTGCGCGCGGATCTCCTTGCACCGCGGGCACACCGGGTAGCGCGACGGGTCCCGGCTGGGCACCCACTTCTTGCCGCAGAGCGCGACCAGCGGGGTCCCGGTCACCATGGCCTCGGTGATGACCGCGTCGGCGTTGGGTGCGCGGATGATGTGGGCGTAGCGCTTGTCGTCGCCGTCAGACGTGCGCGGCCGCACCCGTTCGTCGGGGATGGTCGGTGTGCTCGTCATGGAACGTGCTTCCCTGTCCAATCGAGGCGGTCCGCCGGCTGCATCCTGCGTCGCGGCCGTCCCGCCCCGTGGGTCGGGGGACCGGCCCGTCGCGTGCTCCGTGGAGCGGGCTCCATCAACTATCACCACTGGTGGTCCGGAGCAACCGGTCGGTGCCGCCGGTGCCGCCCGGAGGCGGTGGGCCGCTCGACGCCGGCGACCTCCTCGCGGTCCGCACGGCACCGCAACGGTCCAATCTCGAGCCTGACACGCACCGCCCCGTCCGATTTGCTCTCGCTGCAGCCCATTTGAGGCCCGTCGCGATCGGCGGCGCACCACGAGGATGGGGGGACAGATGTCGCCAGCGATCATCGGCATCGCACTGGCCCTGCTGGGGGTGCTGCTCTACGTCGGCAAACTCGTGCGGTTGCGGTCGACGGCGATGCAGAACCTGTTCCTGCCCAGTTCGATCATCGGCGGCTTCATCGGGCTGCTGCTCGGACCTGGGGCGTTGGGCGCGCTGGTCCGCGCGGTCGGAGGCGAGGAGGCGCCGCTGGCCGAGGGGCTGATACCCGCGCCGGTCCTCGACGTGTGGGCCGAGGTGCCGGGACTGCTGATCAACGTCGTGTTCGCCACCCTGCTCCTCGGCGTCGTCATCCCGAAGCTGCGCCAGATCTGGGAGCTCGGTGGCCCACAGCTCGCATTCGGCCTGACGCTGGGGTCGGGGCAGTACGTGATCGGCATCCTGCTCGCCGTCCTGATCCTCGGACCGGTCTTCGGGCTGCCGGTCATGGCCGGCGCGCTGATCGAGATCGGGTTCGAGGGCGGGCACGGCACGGCGGCCGGCCTCCAGCAGACGTTCGAGGACCTCGACTTCGCCGCCGGCGGCGAGCTCGCGGTCGGCATGGCGACGGTGGGGGTCGTGGGGGGCATCGTCTGCGGGATCATCCTCATCAACTGGGCCGTGCGGCACGACAAGCTGGCCACCGAGAGCGATCGGGAGATCCCCCGGGCCGAGAAGCGGGGGCTGGTGCCGCTCGAGGAGCGCCCCGTCCCCGCCGCCAACAAGACGGTGCGGCCCGAGTCGATCGAGCCGCTGACCATCCACTTCGCGCTGACGTCGATGGCGGTGCTGATCGGCCTGGGCATCTGGCAGGCGCTCGTGACCCTCGAGAACGCCACGTGGGGCGGCGAGGAAGGCCTGCAGCTGTTCGTCCACGTGCCGCTGTTCCCGCTCGCCATGATCGGTGGCGTGATCGTGCAGATGATCATGCAGCGCTACGACCCTAACGAGATCCTCGACCGCGACACGGTGCTGCGCATCCAGGGCTTCGCGCTCGACCTCCTGATCATCGCGGCGATCGCGAGCCTGTCCCTGGAGGTCATCGCCAGCAACATCGGTGCGTTCCTGGTGCTCGGCGTCGCCGGCATCGTCTGGAACGTCGCGGCGTTCTGGTACCTCGCCCCACGGATCATCCGCCGGTTCTGGTTCGAACGCGGCATCGGCGACCTGGGCCAGTCGATGGGCGTCACCGCGACCGGGCTGATCCTGATGAAGATCGCCGACCCCGAGGACGAGACGCCGGCGCTCGAGGCCTTCGGCTACAAGCAGCTGGCCTTCGAGCCGTTCTTCGGGGGCGGGCTGATCACCGGGGTGTCAGTGCCGTTCATCGCCCAGGTCGGTCCGTGGCCGCTCTTCGGGATCATGGTCGTGCTGTTGATCATTGGGCTCGCAGGTGGTCTGCTGTACTTCGGGCGTATGCAACACCGTGACGACCTGGAGGACGTCGGCACGACGCCGGCCACCTGAGCGCCGCAGCACGACGCACGTTGCGGGGTTCGGGGGCACAGGCGCCGACACCAGCGCAACGTAAAGAGGGTGAGCAATGGCAGCCATCGACTGGGTGGTCGTAGCGGCGTACTTCGTCGTCGTGTTCGGTGTCGCGATCTGGGCGTACATGCAGGAACGCGGTGACGAGACCGCCGCGGGCTACTTCCTGGGTGGGCGCAACGTCGGCTGGTTCGTCGTGGGCGCCTCACTGTTCGTGTCGAACATCGGGTCCGAGCACCTGGTCGGCCTGTCGGGCACCGGTGCCGACTCGGGGTTGGCGGTCGGGCAGTTCGAGATCCTGGCGTCGCTGGTGCTGCTGGCCCTCGGCTGGGTCTTCGTGCCCTTCTACGTGCGCAGCGGCGTGTTCACGATGCCGGAGTTCCTGGAGCGTCGGTACTCGCCGGCGGCGCGCACGTACCTGACCTACATCTCGATCATCAGCTACGTGCTCACCAAGATCTCGGTGACGCTGTACGCCGGCGGCATCGTCTTCGAGACGCTGATGGGCATCAACTTCTGGACCGGCGCGCTGATCACCGTCGGCTTCACCGGCGTCTACACGATCTTCGGCGGGCTGCGGGCCGTGGTCTACACCGACATGATGCAGATGATCGTGCTGGTGATCGGCTCGTTCGTCGTCCTCATGCTCGGCCTGTCGGCGATCGGCGGCTGGGGCGAGATGGTCGCCGCCGTGCCCGATGGCTTCATGACCGTGTGGAAGCCGATCAGTGACCCGGCGTTCCCGTGGACGGGCATCGTGTTCGGCGCGCCGATCCTCGCCGTCTGGTACTGGTGCACCGACCAGGTCATCGTCCAGCGGACCCTGGCCGCCCGCAACATCACCGAGGCGCGGCGCGGCACGATCTTCGCCGGGTACCTCAAGGTGCTCCCGCTCTTCCTGTTCGTGGTCCCCGGCGTGATCGCGGCGGGTCTCGCCCAGCGCGGCGAGCTCAGCCTGGCCAGCTCGGACCAGGCCCTGCCGGCGCTGGTCCAGCAGGTGCTGCCCGTCGGCATCCGCGGCCTGGTGGTCGCCGGCCTGCTGGCCGCGCTGATGAGCTCGCTGTCGAGCGTCTTCAACTCGACCTCCACGCTGTTCACCTGGGACATCTACCGCGAGTGGAAGCCGCAGTCCAGCGAGCGCGAGCTGGTGTGGATCGGTCGCGTGGCGACGGTGGTGCTCACGGTCCTGGGCTTCGCCTGGATCCCGTTCATGGACGCGATCTCATCGACGCTGTACCAGTACCTGCAGAGCGTGCAGAGCTACATCTCGCCGCCGATCGCCGCGGTGTTCCTGCTGGGCCTCGCCTGGAAGCGCATCAACGCGAGCGGCGCGATGGCGTGCCTGCTGAGCGGGCTCGTCCTCGGCGCGATCCGCCTGGTGCTCGAGCTGATGAACGGCGGGGAGCAGGACGGGCTGCCCGACGGCGTGCTGTCCGCGGTCGCGGAGTTCAACTTCCTGCACTTCGCGGTGGTGCTGTTCCTGATCTGCGTGATCATCCTGATCACGGTCAGCCTGATGACCGACCCGCCCCCGGACGACAAGGTCAGCGGGCTGACCTTCGAGACCGCCGCCGGCCCGGTCGCCGGCCAGGTCGGACCGGCACACGGTGAGCGGGGCGCGGACGGCGGTGACGGCGGCGTCGCCACGGAGGAGCGCACCGAGGAGGAGCTGGCGATGGACCTCAAAGAGGACAAGGCGAGCCGTCGACGCGATCTGTGGTTCAGCATCGGCGTCGTGGCGCTCGTCGTGCTGCTCTGGATCGTGTTCGCCTGAGCTGCGTCCGGCCGCGACGCGGCGGCCCGAGGAGCGAGGCGATGACCAGACCCACCGGTCCGCTGCGGCCCGGTGGCGGCTGGTTCCTGACCCACGTGCGCGGCCGGCAGACCCACGAGCGCTTCGCGCTGACCGAGGTCGTCGCGCCTCCCGGTGACATGCCCCCGCTGCACGTCCACCGGCGCGACGACGAGACCTTCTACGTGCTGCAGGGCGGCCTGACCGTGTGGGTCGGCAGCGATGTCGTCGAGGTCGCCCCCGGTGCCTGCGTGCACCTGCCGCGCAACGTCGCCCACACCTATCGGACGGCCCCGGACGGAGAGTCGCGGTGGCTGGTCGTGTCGTCACCGGCCGGCTTCGAGGCGGCCGTCGAGCAGATGGCGCAGCGGTCGGTCGGGCAGCTGTTCGTCGACCACGGCATCGAGGTGCTCGGGCCGCCCGGCACGACGCCGTGACCGGGCGGGCGGCGCGCGGTCCCGGCGCCGCGGTGTCGCCTACGCTGCGGCGGCGTCCCGGCGCAGCGCCTCGAGCGTGATCTCGATCATGTCACCGAACGTCCGCTCGCGGTCGTCCGAGGACGCCGCCTCGCCGGTGGTGAGCTGGTCGCTGACCGTGCACACCGCGAGCGCGCGGACGCCGGACTGCGCGGCCACGCCGTACAGCCCCGCGGCCTCCATCTCGACGGCCAGCACCCCCATGCGTTGCATCCTCGCGACCGCCTCGTCGTCGGGGCTGTAGAACAGGTCGGCCGAGTGCAGGTTGCCGGTGCGGACCGGCAGGTCATGGGCCGTCGCCGCGTCGACCGCGGCGCGCGCGAGGCCGAAGTCCGCCGTCGCCGCGAAGTCCCACCCCCCGTAGCGGGTCCGGTTGACGGCGCTGTCGGTGCAGGCACCGACGCCGATGACGACGTCGCGCAGCCGGATGTCAGGCTGCACGGCGCCACACGAGCCGACCCGCACCAGCCGTCGGCAGCCGTAGTGATCGATGAGCTCGGTGGCGTAGATCAGCGAGGACGGGATGCCCATGCCCGTGCCCATCACCGACACCGGCATGCCCTCCCAGGCCCCGGTGAAGCCGAGCATGCTGCGGACGTCGGTGACCTGCCGGGCGTCGGTCAGGTACGTCTCGGCGATGTGGCGCGCCCGTCGCGGATCGCCGGGCAGGAGCACCGCCTCGGCGAAGTCGCCGTCGGCGGCGTTGATGTGCGGGGTGGGCATGGGGCGGCGGCCTCGGCTCGGGGCTCGGGGGACGGACGGGGATCCTACCGGTGCACTGCTCGGCGCAAGGTCCGTGCGGGCGGGTGGCGCCGCCACCGACGGCATGGACGACCCGCCCAGCACGTCCCTGCCCTGAGCCGGCCGCGCGCCGGCGGCTGCTCGACGCCCCGGGCCCCGCACCGGTAGGGTGCGGCCAGCGCCGACGCACCGCAGTCCGGGGGTGGACCGTGGCAGACCGCACGTTCACGACGCTGCTCGACGCCGACGGCCATGTCCGGACGGCCGACGCCCCGGGCGCGCGGGCCATCCGTGTGGCACCCGGTGGGCAGATCGACGTCCCACACGCGGGGAGGCCCTGAGTGCGGGCGTTGGTGTGCTCCAGCCTCGACGGGCTCGACGGCGTCGCCGTCGGCGAGCTGCCCGACCCCGAGCCCGGACCGGGTGGGGTCCGGATCCGGGTGCACGCCGCAGGCGTCAACTTCCCCGACCTGCTGATCGTCCGGGGTCTGTACCAGGAGCGGCCCGACCTGCCGTTCGCGCCGGGCGCCGAGGTGGCGGGCGAGGTCGTCGAGGTCGGACCGCGGACGTCGGGCGTCGAGGTCGGCGATCGCGTCTACGCGTCGATCAGCCACGGAGGGTACGCCGAGCAGGCCGCCGTGCCCGTCGACCGGATCTTCCACGTGCCCGACGGCATGCCCTACGAGCATGCGGCGGTGCTGCCGCTGGCCTACGGCACGGCGTACCACGCGCTCGTCGACCGCGGGGAGCTGCGCGACGGCGAGACGCTGCTCGTGCTCGGCGCGGCGGGCGGCGTCGGCCTCGCCGCGGTGCAGATCGGCGCCACGCTGGGTGCCCGCGTGATCGCGGCGGTCAGCTCGGACGAGAAGGCGGCGGCCGTACGCGATGCGGGGGCCGCCGAGGTGGTGCGCTACGACCGGACCGACCTGCGTGACGCCATGCGGTCGGCCGCGCCCGAGGGCGCCGACGTCGTGTTCGACCCCGTCGGCGGTGACGTCACCGAAGCGGCGCTGCGCTCGACCGCGTGGCGGGGGCGGCTGCTGATCGTCGGCTTCGCGACCGGCGACATCCCGAAGCTGCCCGCCAACCTGCCCCTGCTGAAGGGCTCGTCGGTGGTCGGGGTGTTCTGGGGACGCTTCGCCCGGACCGAGCCCGCGCGGAACCGGCGCAACCTCGAGACCCTGGGCGCGTGGTGGACCGAGGACCGCATCGCGCCGCTGATCTCGCAGACCTACGACCTCGACCACGCCACCGAGGCGCTGCGGAGGATCGGCGGCCGCGGCGCCATCGGCAAGCTGGTCGTCACCCCGTGACCGTGGTCCCATCCGGTCGGGACGGCATCGGGAACGTGTAGCTGACGCACGTGCCGTCGACCGACACGACGCCGTCCTGACGGGTGACGGTCGCGCGGATCTTCATGACCGGCTTGTCCTCGCGGACCTCGAGCACCTCGACGCGACCGGTGATGGTGTCTCCCGGCCGCACCGGCGCCTTGAAGTCCAGGTTCGTGTTCATGAAGACCGACCCCGGGCCGGGGAAGCTCGCGGCGGCCGTGCCGTTGATGATCGCGGTGATCAGCCCGCTCTGGACGACGATGCCGCCCATCGGGGTCGAGGCGGCGAACTCGGCGTCGTAGTGCAGCGGGTTGCGGTCGCCGCTGATGGCGGTGAACGTCTCGATGTCCGTGGGTCCGATGGTCCGGGACCGCTCGGCGGTCTGGCCGACCTCCGGGACCCCTCGGGGCCAGACGCTGGTGGCGCGGGTCGCGGACGCGGGGGTCATGGTGGCTCCTCGTGTGTCGCGGGCTGCGGCCACCGTGCCGGCCCCGCCGGGCCCTCGGATCGGCAGCGGCCACCCATGCCTCACGCCGGACCACCCATCTCGGCGGGCGCGCCTCACGTGCCGGCGGCCCCGTCGATCGCCCCGCGGAGCAGGCCGGCGTGGCCGGCGTGCCCGGGCGGGCCCCACCGGTGCGGACCCAGCCGCCCCGGTGACCGTCCTGACCACGTCGACCAGCGAGGCGATCCCGAGCCCGGTGGCGATCAGCACGACAAGGCCGCTGGCGACGTTGGCGAGCGTGGCGTTGGCGTGGCGTCCCAGCAGGTCGCTGCGGTTCACCGACGAGGCGTGCAGGAAGAAGTTGTCGGGCACGACGGTCGTCCCGGCGAGGGCGACGATCGTCAGCAGCGCCCCGGACGGGACGGTGGGGACGAAGCCGCCGAGCAGCGAGCCGAGGTCGAGGCGGTCGTCGTGGTGTCGTCAGTGGTCATCGCTGGCCTCCGGGTCGCCGGTCGGATCGTTCCAGCCACCGCCGCCGGGGGTCTCCACCCGGACGCGGTCGCCGCGGCCCAGCCGCCAGGTCCCCTTGGCCGCCAACGGTTCCTCGCCGCCGTCACTGCCGATCCGGATGTTGCGGCCCGTCGCGCCGTCGCCGCCGCCGTGCAGCCCCCGCGGCGCATTGGTGCGCCGCTCGGTCTGCAGGGTCAGCGTCGCGCCGTCGGACAGGACCTCGATCTCGCGCACCAGGCCCTCGCCGCCCCGGTGGTCCCCGCCGCCGCCGGAGTCGCGCCGCAGCTCGTACCGCCAGATCCGCAGCGGGTAGTCGAGCTCGATGGCCTCGGCGGGGGTGTTCTCGGTGTTGGTCATGCCGGTGTGGATGCCGGACTGGCCGTCGCGGCCCGGCGTGGCGCCCTCACCCCCGCCCAGCGTCTCGTAGTAGCTGAACGCGACGGGCTCGCTGGCGCCGAGCAGCAGGTTGTTCATCGTCCCCTGGCTGGCGGCCGGCACGCGGCCGGGCAGGGCCTGGGCGAACGCCGCGAGGAGCACGTCGACGATCCGCTGCGACGTCTCGACGTTGCCCGCGGCCACCGGCGCCGGATGGCGGGCGTGGACGATGCTGCCCTCCTCGGCGACCACCGTCAGCGGGCGGTAGCAGCCGTCGTTCGGCGGGGCGTCGGGATCGGTCAGCATGCGCAGCACGAAGTACGAGCTCGACGCCGTCACCGCCAGCACGGCGTTGACGTTGGCCGGCACCTGCGGATCGCTGCCGCTGAAGTCGGCGGTCACGTGGTCGCCGTCGACGGTCAGCTCGAGGGCGATCGTCACCTCGTCGTCGAGCTCGAGCACGTCGCTGGCGTGGTAGGTGCCGTCGGGGATCTCCTCGATCGCCGCCCGTACCCGACGCTCCGAGTAGTCGCAGACCTCGCGCATGGCGGTGTGCAGGCCGTCGACCCCGTAGCGTTCGGCCAGCTCACGCAGCCGTCGGACGCCGACGTGGTTGGCCGCGAACTGGGCCCGCAGATCGCCGCGGCGCTCGTGGGGCGTGCGCGAGTTCGCGGCGACCAGCTCCAGCAGGTCGTCGCGCACCTCGTCGTCGGTGGCGACGAGGATCGGCGGGATCCGCAGGCCCTCCATCGCGATGTCGGTCGCCGTGGCCGGCATCGACCCGGGTGCGGCGCCGCCCACGTCGGCGTGGTGCGCGCGGTTGGCGACGAAGCCGAGCACGGTGCCGTCCCCGTCGCCGACGACCGCGACGAGCGTCAGGTCCGGCAGGTGGGTGCCGCCCGCGTAGGGGTCGTTGACCAGCACCTGCGAGCCGGGCAGCAGGCGGTCGCCGAAGCGCTCGATCGCGGCCTCGACGCTGCGCGGCATCGCCCCGAGGTGGACGGGGATGTGCTCCGCCTGGGCCACCATGCGCCCGTCGGGGTCGAAGACGGCCGCCGAGCAGTCGGCCCGCTCCTTGATGTTCGGGGAGTACGACGACCGCCGCAGCGCGACGCCCATCTCGTCGGCGACGCCCGCGAGCGCGTGGCGCACCACCTCCAGCTGGACCGCGGAGAGCCGATCACCGGTCATCTCGTCGCCCCGCCCCTCGTCGAGCCCCCCGCCCCCGGCTCGCCGGCGCGCGCCCGGAAGGTGATGATCAGGTTGCGGTGGTCGTCGACCTGGCCGTGGTCGCCAGGGGCGAGGATCGTCGTCGTGTCGGACTGCTCGACGAGCGCCGGGCCGTCGAGCTCGTCGCCGGGGGTCAGCCCGGCGCGCGGTACCACGTGCGCCGTCACCTGGCTACCCTCGATCCCGACGTCGCGGGTCGCCTCCTCACCCGGGTCCTGCTGCCAGTCCCCGGGCGGCTCGTCGAGCACCGGCGGTCCCTCGGCGACCACCCGGGCGGTGACGACCTGCACCTGCTCGTCGGGCATCCGGTAGCCGTAGGCCTCTTCGTGGGCGTCATGGAACCGCTCGGCCACGCCCGATCCCCGCGCACCGCCTCGCCCTCGTCCGTCGCCCCCGTCGGCGTCGACCCGCAGCTCGTGGGACTGCCCCGCGTAGCGGCACTCCGCGATGCGGCTGACCACGGGCTCGCCGCCCGCGCCCTGGTCGCGCAGCCGCCGGGTGGCCTCCTCGGCGAGCTCGTCCCAGACGTCGGTCAGGTCGGCGTCGGCGGTCACCATCAGCGTGCGTGACACCTCGGCCCGCGGCGGCGCCAGCAGCAGGCCGAGCGCCGACAGCACGCCCGCGGCCGGCGGCACGATGACCGCGCGCATGCCCAGCTCGCGCGCCAGCGCGCCGGCGTGCAGCGGGCCCGCGCCGCCGTAGGCGACCAGGGTCAGACCGCCGGGGTCGACGCCGCGCTCGGTCGAGACCTTCCGCAGCGCGCGGGCCATGGTCGCGCGCACGACCGTCAGGATGCCGCGCGCGCCGTCGGCGTCGTCGGGCAGCGCGGCGATCGCCTTGGTGGCGGCGTCGACGTCGAGCGTCAGGCCGCCGCCCAGCTCGCGGTCCGGATCCAGGTGGCCCAGGGCGCAGTGGGCGTCGGTGACGGTCGGCTCGGTGCCACCCTTCCCGTAGCAGGCCGGACCCGGGTCGGCACCGGCCGAGCGGGGCCCGACCCGCAGCGCGCCGCCGCGGTCGATCCAGGCGATCGAGCCGCCGCCCGCCCCGACCGTGTGGATCGCCACCGCCGGGGTCCGGAACGGGAGCCGGTCGATGCTCGACCCGCTGGAGATCTCGGGCTGGCCGTCGCGGATCAGGCAGACGTCTGACGACGTGCCGCCCATGTCGAACGCCACCGCATCGGGGTGGCCGGCGGCCTTCGCGATGGCGCCGGCGGCGACCACCCCCGCCGCCGGGCCTGACAACAGCGTGTGCACCGGCTCCTCCGCCGCGTGGGCGAGGCTGGTGGTGCCGCCGCCCGACATCATGACCGAGATGGTCACGTCGGGCAGGCGGTCGTCGAGCCCGGAGAGGTAGCGGTGCATCCGGGGTGCGACGGCGGCGTTCAGGGCGGCGGTCGACGCCCGTTCGTACTCGCGGAACTCCGGGAGCAGGGCGCTCGACCGGGTGACGGGCACCCCCAGGCGCTCGGTGAGCGCGTCGCACACCCGCCGCTCGTGGTCGGCGTTGGCGTAGCTGAACAGCAGCGACACCGCGACCGACTCGGGCTCGAGGTCGGCGACCGCGTCGACGACCCGGTCGATCTCGGCGTCGGTCAGCTCCACCACGACGTCGCCGTCGGCGGCGACGCGCTCGTCGACCGTGACGACCAGGTCCCGGGGGATCAGCGGATCCGGGCGCGTGACGGTCAGGTCGTACAGGGCGGGGCGGGCCTGACGTCCGATGATCAGCACGTCGGCGAAGCCCTGTGTGGTCACCAGGACGGTCCGGGCGATGTCGCGCTCGAGGATCGCGTTGGTCGCCGTGGTCGTGCCGTGGCACAGCAGGCCGACGTCCGCGCCCGAGTCGTCCGCGTCGAGGCCGTCGACCACGCCCTCGCCCTGATCGGCGGGGGTGGTGGGCGTCTTGATGGCGCGCGGCCGCAGGGCGCCGCCGTCCCGCGAGACGATCACGACGTCGGTGAACGTGCCCCCGACGTCCACCCCGGCGGCGTGGTCCTGGCTCACTCGGTCAGCCTCCCGGGTCGGCGGCGCAGGGTTTGGTGTACACGCAAATCCTTTTTGCTGTCCAGCGCGGGTCGGGCAGCTCGTTCCGTCGTCGAGCACGCTCCGGCGGGGCGGCTGACGCCGGTCTCCCGCGGCGCGCAGCGGCTACGGTGCTGCCATGTCCGACCGCCGCCTCACCGTCCTGGGCACCGCCGGCAGCGTGCCGACCCGTTGGCGGAACCACAACGGCTACGAGCTGGCGTGGGATGACGAGCACATCCTGTTCGACCCCGGTGAGGGCACCCAGCGCCAGATGCTGCACGCGGGCGTGTCGGCGGCCCGGTTGACCCGCATCTGCATCACCCACTTCCACGGCGACCACAGCCTCGGCCTGCCCGGGGTGCTGGTCCGCCGCGCCAACGACCGCCCGGGCGTGCCGGTCGACGTGCACTACCCGGCCGCGTCGCAGGAGCACTTCGCGCACCTGTGCGCCGCAGCGGCCCGCGGCGAGCAGCTGTGCGCCCGCGGCCGGCCGACCGTGCCCGGCCCGGTGGTACGGACGCCCGCGGGCACGCTGCACGCCGCCGCGCTGTCGCACCGCGCGCCGGCGCTCGGCTGGCGGCTGGAGGAGCCCGACGGTCGGCGCATGCTGCCCGATCGCCTGGAGGCCGCCGGGGTCACCGGACCCGACGTCTCGCGGCTGCAGCGGGACGGTGTGCTGGAGGTCGACGGCCGGCGGGTCCACGTCGATGAGGTCAGTGCGCCGCGTCCGGGCCAACGCTTCGCGTTCGTCATGGACACGCGTCTGTGCGACGCCGCGTTCGAGCTGGCGCGCGACGCGGACCTGCTGGTGTGCGAGTCGACGTTCCTGGAGCGCGACGCGCACCTCGCCCAGCGGTTCGGGCACCTCACCGCCGCGCAGGCCGCCCGCATCGCCGCCGAGGCGGGAGCGCGCCGGCTGGTGCTCACCCACTTCTCGCAGCGCTACGGTGACGACGCGACGCCCTACCTGGCGGAGGCGCGTGAGGTGTTCGACGACGTCGTGGCCGCCGATGACCTCGACGTGATCGAGGTGCCCCCGCGGCGGGACGGCTGAGCTGCGCGGGCCGGGGCACGGCGCCCAACGCGCGCCGCGTTGACGCGTTCGTGACCGCGGTCTAGCCTCGCGTGACCAGTCGCCGACGGCAGCGCCGTGGCGGCGCGATCGTGAGCTGGCGAGGGGAGACGCCGATGCACGACGACCGTGTCCTGCCCGTCCTGCGCGCCGGTCGTTGCGGCCCACGGTCGGGGAGCGGCGCCGGCTGAGCACGGATGGACACCGCGGATCCCGGACAGCAGGTCCGTGCCGCGCTGCATGCCGTCATCGAGCCGGAGCTCGGCCGGCCCGTCACCGCGCTGGGCTTCATCGGCGGTGTGGTGGTCGACGGTGGACGGGTGCACGTGCGGCTGCGGGTCCCCCCGTTCTTCCGGCGCACGCGGTACGGCTGGCTGATCCAGGCCGACGCGGATGCCGCGGTGCGGTCGCTGCCGTGGGTCGAGGCGACCGACGTCTGCTTCGACGACGTCGCCGGCGTCCCCGCCACGACGGACCCGGTCGCCGAGCGGATGCGCGACGACATCCGCAGGACCGCGTTCCTCCAGCGCCAGTACCGCCTGCTGCGCGACCTGCTCGACCGTGGGCTCCGGCGCGCCGAGCTCAGCCGCATGACCGTCGGCGACCTTCCACCGACCGCGGAGAGCGCGGTGCTCCTGCGGCGCCGCGTCGAGCTCGGCCTGTCGGTGGAGCCCGACGCGCCGGTCGTGGTCACCGAGACCGGCGCGCCCGTGTTCCCCGACGAGATGGACGACCACGTCGCGCGCCTGCGGTCGCTGGCGGCCGCCCCTGAACCCCACGACCGTGCCTGACCGGCGCCGCCGGGTCGGACGTCCCGGACGGGCGACGTCGTCGCCCGGTACGGTCGCGTGACGCCGCACGATCCACGAGGTGCCCATGAGCCGATCACCGCACCGCATCGCCGAGCTCTCCGCCGACCGCTGCCACGACCTGCTCGCCGACGCCGGGTCCGGGCTCGGCCGGGTGGCGTTCGCCGACGAGGGCGACCCCAACTGGCCGGTGGTGCTGCCCGTCAACTTCGTCGCCCTCGACCGCACCATCTACTTCCGCACGTTCGAGGGCTCCAAGCTCTATGCCGCGCTGCGACGACAGCGGGTGGCGTTCGAGGTCGACGCCATCGACCGGGCCTGGCAGGGCGGCTGGAGCGTACTGGCGATCGGCCACCTCGATGTCGTGCGCGACCCACAGGTCACCCAGGCCGTCGATGCGGCCCTGACCTCGTGGGCCGCGCCCGCCGACGAGCAGCTCGTCGGCCTCGCGGTCGAGCACATCAGCGGACGGGAGATCTTCGGGCCCGCGCGCTGAGATCGCGCTACTGGTAGGACACGAAGACCGGCGTCGGGCGGAGCGCCATCGTCTCCGCCGGTGAGCGCACCGGGCTGTCCTCGTCGTAGAAGTTCTTCCACCCGAACCGCACGTCGCCGGGTCGGTCGGCCAGCAGCGTCCGCCACGTCTCGAGCTTGGTCCCCTGCGGGCCCTGGCCGTCCATCTGGATCACGTGGGCCAGCTCCTCGCGGGACGTGTCGAGCCGCTGGCGGTTGCGGATCATCGACGTGCGGAACTGGTGCAGGAGGTACAGCTTCTGCGGCAGCCGCTCGCGCTCGACGAGGTCGGCCAGCCACGTGCCGACCTCGTTGACCTCGGCGACGCCGACCGAGCCGATCTGCTCGAGGTGCCGCTCCCCGGGTCGCAGCCGCCACTCGGGGTCCAGGGCCAGCCCGACGTGCGGCTGGCGCAGCAGCGGGCGGTAGCGCTTGGCCTGGGTGAGGAAGTCGGTGCGCCCGGGCTGGAGGTCGAGCAGCACGTACACGCCGGCGCGCCGGGCGGCGTCCACCATCGGCCGCAGGTCGCGGAGGGGTCGTTCGTTGCTGAAGTTGCCGTCTCCACCGGCGCCCGCGGACGCGATCGTGGCGATGATCTCGAAGGTGGGCACGATCGTGACGTCGTCGTCGACCACCGCCCGGTACCGGCGCGCGAGCCGGCGGACCCGCTGGACCGACGCGTCGACGGGCTGCTCGCCGAGCACCCCCAGCGCACCGGAGCCCGGCGTGCCATACAGCCCGATGTAGCGCCGGGCCTGGGGGCGGTCGGGATCGA
>CAYVGE010000064.1:0-17413 GCA_964450395.1 uncultured Actinomycetota bacterium | reverse complement strand
TTGTGCTCCCGACGGGATTCGAACCCGCGCCGCCGGCTTGAAAGGCCGGTATCCTAGGCCGCTAGATGACGGGAGCGTCCGGGACGCGCCGAAGCCTACTGAGCCGCAGCCACCGACGCCATCAGGTCGCCACAGCATCGGACGCCGCGACGGCGGTCTCCCGCTCCGCGGTCGTCGCCGGGAACCTGCCACCACCGCGACGGTGGACGGCCGGCGCCGCCGCCAGCACCAGCAGGGCCACGAGGACCGTCGGCAGGTCACCGGTACGTGCGAAGGGCGTCAGACCCGAGCGCAGCCGCATGGTGCCCGTCACCGTGTCGGCCTCGAACAGCGCGGAGGTCGCCACCCGCGCGCCGTCCGCAGCGATCAGTGCCGACCGACCGGTGGTGGCGGCCACCACCATCGGCTTGCGGTGCTCCGCCGCGCGCAGCTGCGCCGCGTCGAGCAGCTGCTCCGACGCCGCGCTGGTGCCGTAGGTCGACACGGTCGTCAGCGTCACGAGCCCGTCGGCCTCGACCGCGACGTCGCGCACGAGACGCGAGAACGTGACCTCCCACGACACGGTCGTGCCGAGCGGCACCTGCCCGTCGTCGGTCGGCACGACGACCGGCGACGTGTCGACGCCCGGCTCGAGGTCGCTGGGCACCAGGCGGCCGACGTCGGCGACGCCACCGAGCACCGAACGCAGTGGCACGTACTCGCCGAACGGGACCGGCTCCCGCTTGGCGTAGCCGCCGAGCGACGTGCCGTCCTGATCGAACAGCGCGGCCCAACGCAGGAACCGTCCCGGCCCAGCGGACGTGCCGACGCCGGCGAGCAGCGGTGCGGGTAGGCCGCCGGTCAGCGCTGTGACGCGCTCGCCCGCCTCGGGCAGTGCCACGGCTCCTGGCAGGGCGTCCTCGCCCCAGAGCACGAGGTCCGGGCTGCCACCGAGCTCGGCGGTCCCGGTGACGTAGTCCCGCAACAGCTCGTCGCCGTAGCCGGGGCAGTCCTCGGCGAACTCGCCCGGGCAGGGATCGTCGACCTGGACGACGGCGACGTCGAGGTCGCCCGCCGGCGAGGTCAGGTCGCGCCCGCCGAGAGCCGTGCCACCGAGCAGGAGCACCAGGACCACAGCCAGGGGCACGTACGTCCGACGTCCGCTGCGGGCGAGGCCGGCGACGCCGGCCGCCGCCGCCACAAGCAGGGCGGTCAGCCCGAGCGCGCCGACGAGCGCGGCGGCCAACCGCAGCTGCGTCGGCGCGACGGCCATCGCCGGCTGGCCCCACTCGAACCCCGACAGCGGACCCCGCGCCCGCGCTGCCTCACCCACCGTCCAGGCGGCCGCGGTCGCCGCGACCCACCACCCGGTGGGCAACCGCGCCGCCGCGCCGGCTACCGCGCCGGGCACCGCCCAGCAGACGCTCTCGACCAGGGGCAGGAGCAGCGCGGGGACGACATCGACCTCGAACATCCACCGGAACTCGAGGTACCCGAAGGCGAGGCCGTAGGCGAGCCCGCACAGCGCCCCCCACCCGGCGGCACCCGTGCGGGCCGCCGCCCACAGGGCCAGGGCCGGGCCCAGCACGACCAGCGGCAGCCAACGCGTCGGCGCGTACGCCAGCGCCGTCAGGACCCCTCCGACCGCCGCGGTCGCAACCAGGGCCGTCGCGGGCACGGCGCGGGCCGGGCGCGGGGCGGACACGGGCCGGACCAGCCTCAGACGGTCGCGGCGTGACCGTCGATCATGCGCAGTCCAGGCAGATCATGGCGTCGGCGTCGGCCAGCTGGGGGCGGCGCTTGACGAGGAAGCACGACCGGCACGTGAACTCGCCCTCGCCGGGGGGCGCGTCGCCGCTGTCGTCGGTGCGGGTGCGCATCGGGGTCGGCGCCGCGTCGCTGTCGGGTCCGAGGAGGACCTCCAGGGTCTCCTCGTCCTCCTCCTCGTCGTCATCATCGAGGTCGACGTCGTCATCGTCGTCGTCGTCGGACGCCTCGCCGCCATCGTCGGCCTTGGCCCCGTCGTCCTCGGCCTCGTCCTCCTCCTCTTCGTCCTCGACGTCCACGACGTCCACGACGTCGGCCTCGTCCTTCTGCTCGACGTCGTCGTAGTCCCCGTCGTAGTCGACGTCGTCCTCGTCGTCGATGACGTCGATCGCCAGGTCATCGTCGTCGACGATGTCCTCGTCGATGTCGATGTCGTCTTCGTACTGGTCGGTCGCCATGGTGCTCCCGTCCGGCGGCCCGCCGGTGTCGAGTTGATGCGTCGTGCGGGGGTTATAGGTCGCCGGTGACCGGGCTGCAACGTGTGGCGGCGGATTCTCTGTTCAGCATCCGGACGTACCGGCTACCGCCGCCGGGGAACAGCAGGAGGCCCCGGAGCGGTGCTCCGGGGCCTGTGTGGTGGGGGGCGGCAGCCGTTGGCGCCATCTGCGGTCGCGTGGGCCTCGGCCGCGCGATGTTTTCTACTGAGCTGCCACCGGGTTCCACCTTCGCCGGTCAGTGACCGACATGCTGGCGTACAACACACCACGATCGCTGGGTCCTCCCATGACCAGGCACTGCACCGGATGCCACCTCCAGGCGGTCCGGCGGCCACGGGGTCCACACCCACAGGGCGGACGTCGTGATGACCTGGCGCGGACACTAGATCGCCGACCTCGGCCGTGCAATCGGCCACTGACCTGCAGGTTCGCGGCAAAATCGCTGGTCAGCCACAGGTAGATATTACTCTAAGAATTTCTCTTACTACCCAGTGTAGTTGCGCCCCGTACGACAACGCCGAGGCACCGCGGGAGACCTGCCGGTGCATCCGCGAGCGGATCCCCGTCCCACACCGACAGGTCCGCACGCTGCGACGATCGCACCATCCCCACATCGTCCTGCCCGGCGACGTGGCGGCCACCCGACGTCGCCGCGGCCAGCGCCTCGCGGGGGCTGACGCCGTGACCACCGCGGTGTGCGGTGGCCGCCACCACCCCGGCCAGCGGGGCCATGGGCGTCACGGTCGAGTCGGAGCCGAACGCGAGCGCGCAGCCGGCGGCCGCGAAGGAGGCGAACGGGTTGGTCGCCAGCGCCGCCGCCACGCCGAAGCGGCTGGCGTACAGGCCCGCGTCACCGCCCCACAGGGCGTCGAACGCCGGCTGCACGCTCGCGACGACGCCCAGCCGGGCCATCCGGCCGGGGTGGTCGGCGCGGGGGAGCTCGACGTGCTCGATGCGGTGCCGGCACGCCCGCACGGCGTCGAGGCCCTCGAGCTGGGCGGCACGTTCGAGCGCCCCGACGGCCTGTTCGATCGCCCGGTCGCCGATGGCGTGCACCCCGCCGCCGACGCGGGCGCGCGTGCACTGCACGAAGAACCCCACGACGACCTCATCGGCGTGGAACAGCCCGCCCAGCGCGGGGCCGTCGCGGTACCCGCCCGAGACCGCGGCGGTGCGGGAGCCGATCGCACCGTCGAGGAACAGGTCGCCGCCCGGGCGCAGCCCGCGGTCCAGCGCCTCCCGCGGGTCGACGTCGGCCCACCAGACCTGCACCTCGACCGGCCACTCCCCCGTCGCCCACGCCACCGCGTCCTCGACGGTCGACAGCACCGGCACGCCCATCTCGTGGATGCTGGTGATGCCGAGCCTGGCGGCGTGCGTCGCGGCCGCCCGGCGTGCTCGTGCCAGCCGGGCCGCGCTCAGCCGCGGCCAGATCCGCTCACGGGCGACCCCGGCTGCCGCCTCGCGCAGCCATCCCGTCGGTCGGCCGCCGGTGTCGCGGTCGACTCCGTCGTCGGCGGCCGCCGCCACCTCCGCAAGGGTGTGGGGGTCGACCAGGCAGCTGTGGCCGTCGACCCGGTCCAGCAGCACGCGTCGGCCCTCGGCCGCCGCGCCCAGCTCGTCGGCGTGCGGCGGGCGCGGGACCCGCCACGCGTGCTCGTCCCACCCGCTGCCCATCACGGGATCGTCGCTGCGGTGCGCCACGAAGGCCCGGAGGGCGCCGATCACGGCGTCCGCGCCCGTGGCACCCGTCAGGTCGACGCCGTCGAGCTTGAGCCCCGTGGCGGTCCCGTGGACGTGGGCGTCCACGAAGCCCGGGGTCACCCACGCGCCGGGCAGCTCGATGACCTCGTCGCTGGGCGGCGCGTCGCCCGGCTCGCCGACCCAGGTGATGCGCTCACCCGTCCAGGCGACCGCCCGCGCCGTGGACGGCGTCGGCAGGTGGACGCCGTCGACGATCAACAGCCGACGTGCCGGTCCGCCGTCGTGGCCCACGGGCAACCCTACGAGCGACGGTAGTCGACCGACAGGGCGTCGGCGTACTCGTTCCAGCGCGAGCCGTCGTGCGCCTTGATCCAGCGCAGCGTCAGTTCGGGCCGTGCCTTCGACCGCTGATAGAGCTCCTTGACGAGGTCGAGGTTCTTGACCGGCCCCGCCTTGCGGCGCCAGCCGTTGCGAGCCCACTCGTCGGCCCACTGGTTGATCATCTGCACGCAGTAGTTGCTGTCGCTGTAGACGGTCGCCGCCTCACCCTCGGGAACGAGGTCGTAGCCGGCGATCAGCGCACGCAGCTCCATGCGGTTGTTCGTGGTCTCGGGCTCGTGGCCGCTGGCCTGGTCGACGATCCGGTCGTCGCGCACGTACACCGCCCCCCAGCCACCGGGGCCCGGGTTGGGATCGGCACTGCCGTCGGTGAACACCCCCGACGTCGGCCCGGCGGTGAAGCGTTCCAGGACCTGCGCGGGCGTCAGCTCGCCCTCCGCGGCGCCCCGACGCGTCAACGTCCGATCGCCCGACCGCCGCGCCGCGCGCGAGCCGTTGCCACGGCCTCCCGAGTGGCACGCCTGGCAGCGGCTGGGCGTCCAGCCGGGGTACCGCTCCTGGAGGCTGTCGGGCACCTCGAACGTTGCACCGCACGCACTGCACGTCGCCGTCACCGGCACGGGGTCACCTTTCGTCGTCGATCGGAGTGCCGATCAGCTCACGTGCGACCGCCAGCCGCCGCTGCTGCCTGGAGCCACCGATGCGCTCGAGGGCCGTCGCCTCGCGAAGGTAGCGCTCCGCCACCTCGTCGGGCACCTCACCGATGTCGCCGACCACCTCGCGCGCGTGCGCGGCCGCGTCGCGGGCGGTCCCGGTCGCCAGCAGCTCGGCCATCCGGGCCACCCGACCGATCGACCGGCCGGCATCCAGCTCGGCGGCGGCGCGCTGACACAGCGACTCGGCGGCCTCGACAGCGACCGCGAGGTCGGCCACGCGGGTCACCGTCTCGCGCGGCGCACCCCCCGCGCGGACCGCCGACACCGTCAGGCGCAGCGCGGCGTGCGCCAGGCCGACTGCGCAGGCGGCGACCCCCAACCGGCCGAGCTCGACGAGATCGGCGGCGATCTCGCGCCCCTCGCCGACGGCGCCGAGCAGCGCGCTGTCGGGGATCCGCAGGTCCCGGCACGTCAGACGCCCGTCGCGGGAGCTCTCCAGACCCACCGCATCACCGGGGATGAGCAGCGCGGCCACGTCGGCCGGAGCGCCGCCGTCCACGGTGCAGAACACCACGTAGCAGTCCGCGTCGCCCGCGTGCATGACATCGGGGATGCTGCCGTTGACCACCCAGTCGTCGCCGGAGCGGACCGACCGCGCACCGGACCCTCCGGTGCCGTCGACGGCCAGCGGGCACGACGCCAGCCACTCCCCCGCCACCAGGCGGGGCAGCACCTCGTCTCGCAGCACCGGCCCCGCATGGTCCGAGACCACGCCGGTCGCCAGCAGGTGGACGGCGGCGCCCAGGCCGACGGCCAGGGAGGCCTGGCTCAGCTCGGTCAGGATCTGACTGACCACCGTGGAGGGGTGTCCGCCGCCGCCGTCGGCGGGATCGAAGGGCAGGCCGAGCACGTCCAGCTCGGCGAGCAGCGCGAACAGCTCCGCGGGGAAGGTGCTGGCGTGCTCGTGGTGGGCCGCGCGCGGCGCGATCTGCCGACGCGAGACCTCGCGCACCAGCTGCACCACCGCGTGACCCCGCACAGACCCTCAGATCTTCAGCAGCAGGCTGCGCTTGAGCAGGCTGAACCGGGCGGGGGTCGTGCCGAGGACCTCGCCGTCGGCCTCCACGAGCAGCGGCGTCGCCGTCGTGATGCCGCACGTCGCCGACTGGTACTCGACGATCTCGGGGTGCGGCAGGTGCTCACCGGCGAACAGCTGCGTGGTCAGCAGGAACACCTGGCTGCGGTTGCCGGTGAAGGCGAGCACGCTGAAGCGGCCGTCCTGGGGGATGGCCCGCGGCGCGACCTTCATGCCACCGCCGAAGAACTGGCCGTTCGCCACGACGAGCTCGACCAGGCCGAGCTCACGGGTGGTGAAGTCAACGCTGACCTCGGCCTCGGTGCGCGCGACCGCGGCGATCGCCGCCCACGCGGCGAACAGGTAGCGCAGGCGACCCAGCCGCCGCGGCAGCCGTGCCGCACGGCGGACGACCTCGGCCCCGTACCCGACCTCCGCGATGTTGGCGAACAACCGCTCGTCACGGGCGCCGTCCGCGGTCGTGAACTCGGCGACACCGACGTCGATCGCCATCGTGTCCGTGCTCAACAGGTGGCGAGCGACCACGTCGACCGAGCGGTCCAGCCCGAAGTTGCGGACGAAGTCCGACCCGGTTCCGGTGCCGCACACGCCCAGGACCGCGTCGTCGGCGACCGGGGTGCGGTCGACGAACATGCCGTTGACGACGTGGTGCAGGGTGCCGTCGCCGCCGACGGCGATGAGGTAGCGGATGCCGTCGTCCAACGCGGCGCGCGCGGCGGCGGTGGCCTCGGCGGGTCCGGGGGTCTCGGCGACGTCGAACTCCAGGCCGCCCGCGCGCAGCGCGGCGGTCAGCTGCGGCAGCACCCCGCGGATGCGTCCGTCACCCGCGGTGGGGTTGACGATCAGCATCGCGGGACCCAGTGACCGGCCACCGAGGGGGCGGGGGGCGTCGGCTGGCGCGGGCTCACCGGTCTGCGTCATGCAGGCAGGATGGCAGGTTCGAGCGGTCCGCGCACCTCCGTTGCCGGCACGCGCCGGCCGGTCAGCCGGCGGCCACGACGCCCCGCAGCAACCGATCCGCCGCCCGACGGGCCTCCCGGCCGACCGGCGTGCCGGTGTAGGCCGCGCCGATCTGCCGGCACAGATCGGCGATCTGCTTGACACCACGGACGAAGTCGCCACCCGTCAGCTCGGTGCCCCCGAGCACGACATCGAGGTCGGCGCCGTGCGCCCACTGCCACACCTGCGGCGTCAGCCCGGCGTCGGGCGCCCGGCTCGGCTGCAACCCCGCCTGCTGCTCGCGGACCGTCAGGGCCTCCCACACGGCCTCGACGCGCTCGACCCGGGACTCGACGGCGGGCGACGGGTACCGCACCAACGGGCGGTCGCGCGACCGCGTCTCGTGGACGAACACGCTGATCACGGCAGCCAGGTCCGCGCCGGTCAGGTCGTCGAGCACGCCGTCGCGGATGCACTCAGCCAGCAGCAGGTCGGCGTCGGCGTAGATCCCGGCCAGTCGCACGCCGTCGTCGGATGGTGCCGGCCGGCCCTGCGGCCCGACGAGGTAGCCCAGCTCCTCGAGGACCGACACGATGCGGCGCAGCTCCCTGGCCAGCGAGCCGGTGCGCTGCTCGACGTCGCGCTCCAGCTGACGCGTCCTGCGCGCGAGCTCGTCGTGTCGCCCGCCCCACCGCTCGATGTCGGCACGGGCAGGGTCGTCGTGCACCGGGTGGGCACGGATGCGCGCGCGCAGCTCGGCGACGCGAGCGGCGCGGGCCGCGTCGCCGTCGCCGTCGTCGTCGGCGTCTCCGGCGCCCGCGATCAGCTGCGCCGGGGCGGCGGCCGCGACCGCGTCGGCGACCGTCCGGCGGAACGCCGCCTGGAGCGGCCCGCCCGAGGCCGGCAGCGCGATGCGCCCGACCACCCGCGGCGGCCGGCGGAAGTGCTGGGGGTGCAGGCGGATCAGGCGCCGGTCGTCGGTGACGACCTCGGCGCGGGCCGTGCCGGCGGCGCCGACCACGGCCCCGAGCCCGTCGCCGCCCGCGAGCGTGATCACGTCGCCGGTGTCGAGCGCGTGCAGCACGTCGAGCACCGCCCGGCGCCGCTGCTCACGCCGCTGCCGCGCCCCGCCGCGCTCGAGCTCCCCCAGGTCGCGCCGCAGCGCCAGGTACTCCCGCGCGTCGCCGCGGTCGGACACCAGGTGCTCGGCGTAGCCCACGAGCGCATCGGTGTTGTCGGCGATCCGCGCGGTCAGCCGCTGCACCCCGGCGGCCGCCTGCCACTGGGCGAAGGACTGCTCGAGCAGCTGCTCGGCCTCCGCCAGGGTGCGCCGCCGCAACAGGTTGACCGCCATGTTGTACGTCGGGGTGAAGCTGGAGCGCAGCGGTTCCACGCGTCGGCCGACCAGCTGCGCCACCGTCATGAAGTCGACGTCGCGCTGGTAGCTGACCACCGCGTGGCCGACCGGGTCGAGCCCCCGCCGGCCGGCGCGACCGGTCAGCTGGGTGAACTGCCCCGGAGTCAAGAGCTGGTGGGTCTGGCCGTTCCACTTCTCGAGCCGCTCGATCGCGACGGTGCGCGCCGGCATGTTGATGCCCAGCGCCAGCGTCTCGGTGGCGAAGCACACCTTCAGCAGGCCGCGGACGAACAGCTGCTCGACCAGCTCCTTGAGCATCGGCACCATGCCCGCGTGGTGCGCCGCGATGCCACGCTCCAGGGCCCGTGCCAGCCAGCCGAAGCCCAGTGCATCGAGGTCGCCGGCGTCGGCGTCGGCGGTCATCGCCCGGATCAACCGGCGGATCTGCTGCTGCTCGTCCGCCGTCGTCAGGCGGACGCCGTCGCCGTACAGCTGCTGGACCGCGCGATCGCACTCGGCCCGGCTGAAGATGAAGACGATGGCCGGCAGCCAGTCGCGGTCCTCCAGCAGGCCGATCAGCTGGCTGCGCCGCGGGGGGCGCAGCCGCACGCCGGCGTTGCCACCACGGCGCCCCCGCGCTCGGCGCTGGCCTGACGCGCGACGCTCCAGCATGACGACCTGGGGGTTGGGGACCCTGCCGGCCGCACGGCGGGCCTTCGCGCCGCGGCGGCCGCCGGCATCGTGGCCCGACCTCGGCTCCGCGGTGCCTGGTTCCACGGAACGCTCGGTGGACCGGCTCCGCCGGACGTTGAACATGGGATGAAGGTCGTCACCGATCGCGTAGTGGTGGTCGAGCGGCACCGGACGCTCCTCGGAGATGATCACCTCGCAGCCCAGCCTGACGTCGGCCAACCAGGCGCCGAACTCCTCGGCGTTGGAGACCGTCGCCGACAGGCACGCCAGCTGCACCGCGGCGGGCAGCTGGATGATGACCTCCTCCCACACGGCCCCGCGCTCGCGGTCAGCCAGGTAGTGCACCTCGTCGAGCACGACCGACCGCAGCCCGTGCAGGGTGCGCGACTGCTCGTAGAGCATGTTGCGCAGGACCTCGGTGGTCATCACGACGACCTGCGCCTCGCCGTTGATGCTGCGGTCGCCGGTCAGCAGGCCGACCCGCGCCTCACCGTAGCGGGCGCGCAGGTCGTTGAACTTCTGGTTCGACAACGCCTTGATCGGTGTCGTGTAGAAGCACTTCCCACCATCACGCACCGCCGCCCACGTGGCGAACTCCCCCACGAGCGTCTTGCCCGACCCGGTCGGCGCAGCGACCAGCACCGAGCGCCCGGCCTCGAGCGCCGCCACCCCCGCGGCCTGGAAGTGGTCGAGCGCGAACTCGTAGGCCGCGGCGAAGGCGGCGGGCACCTCGGTCATGGTGGCGTCAAGCCGCCCTGCGGGCGCGACGTCGGTCCAGGAAGCGGGCGAAGATGATGTTGCACTCGAAGAACAGGACCAGCGGCCCGCCCATGAGCAGCATGGTGAACGGATCCTGGGTGGGCGTGATCACCGCCGCCAGCACGAAGGCGACGAAGATCGCGTGCCGACGGTACGTGCGCAGGGTGTCGGCCGTCACGATCCCCGCCAGCGTCAGCATGGCGATCACCAGCGGTGCCAGGAACGACAGGCCGAAGCCCAGCATGGTCTTGAGGAGGAAGGTGATGTACTCGTCCGCGTCGAGCAGCGCGTCGACGTTGTCGCCGGCGAACGACAGGAGGAACTCCAGCCCGCGGGGGATGATCAGGTAGGCGAACACCGCGCCGCCGGCGAAGAGCAGGAACGTCAGCACCACGAACGGCATGGCGTAGCGCCGCTCGTTGGCGTGCAGGCCCGGGGTGATGAAGCGCCAGACCTGGTACGCCACCGGCGGCGCGGCGAGCACGACGGCGAGCACCGCGGCCGCCTTGATGCGGACGAAGAAGGCGCCGAGCGGGTTCGTGACGATCAGGGAGCACTCGCTGGTGTCGAAGATCGCCGAGCCGGCGCGCACGTCGGCCGGCAGGTCGCAGTACGGCCCGATGAGGATGTCGAACAGCGGGTCGCGGAAGGCGAACCCCACGGCGAAGGCGACGGCGATGGCCAGCGCCGACTTGAAGATCCTGGACCGCAGCTCCTCGAGGTGCTCGACGAGCGTCATCTCACCTGGGACGGCGACCTCCCTGCCGTCACGACCACGACGCGGTGCGGTCTGGGTCACGGCGCTGCGGAGCCGGGTGCCACAGCACGGGTGGCGGACCGGCGCCGCCGGACACGTCGACCCATCACGCTAGCTGCGGTCGCTTCTCACGTGCTCGTCGTCGGCGGCGGCGCGCTCGTCATCGGCGGCGGCGCGCTCGTCGTCCGCGGCGGCGCGCTCGTCGTCGCCCGAGGCCTCGTCGAGGCCGCGCTTGAAGTTCTTGATGCCCTTGCCGACCGAGCTGCCGAGCTCGGGCAGCTTCTTGGCCCCGAACAGCAGGACGAGGATGACGATGATGCCGACGATCTCGCCTACACCGAGACTGCCCATGACGTTGCTCCTGCTCGTCGTCGCGCCAAGCGGCGCGCGACCTTCAGTGTAGCGACCGTCAGCCGCGGGACGGTGAGGGTCAGTCGTCCCGGCGACCGGCCCGCAGCCGCTCGACGCTGGCCTGCAGCTGCGCGGATTCGTGGCTGGTGACCTGGGTGGCCTCGGTCAGCTCGTCGACGATCGGGCGCACCGAGGTCATCGAGCTGTCGGCTGCGTCCCGCAGCCGCTGCAGCGCCGTGCGCAGCCGCTGCACCGAGACCGCCACCCCCGCGAGCAGCATGACCACCACCGCGACCAGCACCACCACGATCACGCCCGTCATGGCCGGTCGAAGAAGCGCAGCAGCTCGACGGGGATCGGCAGGACGAGCGTGGAGTTCTGCTCCGACGCGATCTCGCTCATGGTCGACAGCAGGCGCAGCTGCATGGCCGCGGGGTGCTCCTCGAGGTCACGGGCGGCCTCGCTGAGCGTGAGCGCCGCCTCCTTCTCGCCCTGGGCGTTGATGACCTTCGCGCGGCGGTCACGTTCGGCCTCCGCCTGCCGGGCCATCGCCCGACGCATGTTGGGATCGAGCTCGACGTCCTTGACCTCGACGCTGGTCACCTTGATCCCCCAGGGGTTGGTCTCCTCGTCGATCACGCTCTGCAGCCGGCTGTTGATCTCGTCGCGGTTGATCAGCAGCTCGTCGAGGTCGGCCTGGCCGATGATGCTGCGCAACGTCGTCTGGGCGATCTGCGACGTGGCGAACTCGTAGTCGCGCACGTCGACGATCGCGCGCACCGGGTCCACCACCCGGTAGTACGCCACGGCGTTGACCTGGACCGTGACGTTGTCGCGGGTGATGATGTCCTGGGGCTCGATGTCCTCGGTCACGACCTGCATGTTGACCCGCCGCATCTGGTCGACCAGAGGGACGATGAACACCACCCCCGGTCCGCGGGCGCCGATGACCCGGCCCAGGCGGAAGACGACACCGCGCTCGTACTCGGGCACGATCTCGATGCCGTTGACCAGCACGACGGCCGCGATGACGAGCACGAACAGGATGAGGATGAACGGTCCGTCAAGCATTCCGCGCTACCGCCAGTCCTCGTCGCTCTCGGGTTCGACGAGCAGTGTAAGTCCGGACCGGTCCAGGACCCGCACCTCCATGTCGCGGTGGAGCGGCGGCTCGTCGGTGCGCACGTGCCAGCGCTCGCCGTTGATCATGACCTGGCCCTGGTCGCCGTGGGCGACCAGCACCGTGGCGACCCGGTCGATCAGTTGATCGTCGTCGAGCCGGCGCGGCTGCGACTGCGCGTTGCGGACCGCGACCGCGAGCGCGGTGCTGGCGACCAGCACGACGGCGGTCACGCCGATCAGCACCGGGTGGGAGACGGCCAGGCCCGAGCGGTCGTCGAACAGGAACAGCCCCGCGATCACCAGCGCGACCGAGCCCCCGGCGGCCATCACCCCCGTGCCCGGCACGAACAGCTCGGCGATGAACAGCGCGCCGGCGAGCACCAGCAGCAGCAGCCCGACCATCGTGGTCGGCAGCAGCGACAGCGAGAACGCCGCGAGCAGCAGCAGGATGACGCCGGTGATGCCGCCGGCGCCGATGCCGGGGTTGGCGAACTCGACCAGCAGCGACAGCGTGCCCAGGGCGATCAGCACGAACGTCAGGTTGGGGTCCACGACCAGTTCGAGGAGCGCACTGGTCCATCCCGTCACGCGCTCCTCGACGGGCGCCGACGCCAGCTGGAGCTCGACCGTCGTGCCGTCGCCGAGCTCGACCACCTCGCCGTCGAGCTGGGCCAGCAGCGTCAGCCGGTTCGGTGCGATCAGGTCGATCGCCCCCGCCTCGTAGGCCTGCTGGGCCGTGATGGCCGCACCGGACTCGACGCTCTGGCGGGCGAAGCCGACGTCGCGGCCACGGCGGGTCGCGATGGCCTCGGCGTAGGCGGACGCGTCGTTGACGACCTTGTCGCTGACCTCGTCACCGCCCAGCGTCACGGGCGTCGCCGCGCCGATCGTCGTGGTCGGCGCCATCGCCGCGACGTTGGCGCTCATCGTGATGAGCGTGCCGGCCGATGCCGCCCGCGCGCCGTTGGGCGTCACGTACGTGATGATCGGCACCTGAGCGTCGAGGAAGCGCTCGACGACCTGCCGCATCGAGCTGACCAGGCCCCCGGGCGTGTCGATCTCGACCAGCAGCGCCGACGCACCGCGCGCCTCGGCGTCGTCGACCGCGGCGAGCAGCTCGTTGGCCGACACCGGCGACAGCGGCCCGTCGAGCCGGGTGACCAGGACAGGCGCCGGCGTGCCCGCGTCGGGGTCGACGTCGGTCGCCACCGCGGCCGCACCCGGCGCCGCGATCAGCGCCGCGGCGCACAGCAGCAGCATCAGCAGTGCCCGCCGGCCGATCATCGCCACCGCTCACCGTCCGAGACGTCCCGCCGTCGGGCGCCCGCCGGCGCCCTCCCGGCAGGCCCGCGGGAGCGCGGGCCACGGTCCCAATCTAGCCGGGGCCAGGTGGCGGGGCCCCGGCAGGTCAACGGCGGTCGCTCTCGAACCGCAGCAGCTCCACGAGGTCGTCGAACCAACCGTCGCTGTCCAGCAGGTCATGGAAGTCCAGCAGGTCGTCGTAGGTCAGGGACGGGCCGCCGATCCCGGCCGGACCCTCGGCTTCCCGCCACTCACGGACGGGCACCCCGCCCGATGCCAGCAGGCGCACGATCCGTTCGTCGGCGGGCTTGCTGATGAGCTCGAGGCAGCTGGGGCAGTCGAAGCAGTAGCTGGCCTGACGGTGACCGGTCGGGTCGACGTGGAGCTCCACCTCGTCGGGTGTGAGTCCGACCTCGCCACAGGTCGGGCACGTCGCACGGATGGTGGTCATACCCCTCCGATCAGGGTCTGTCGTCAGGCGGACGTGTGGGTCGCACGCATCGCTTGACCCATCGACCCCGGCGGAGACGCCTTTAGTGACGGCACCGCGCTCCGACCGGACCGCACGCGGCCCGGATCGACGACGCGGGCCGCGGCGGCACCGGCGTGGCGACGTGCCGACGGGGCGGACGGCCGCTGACCGGATGGTCACCGACGTCTACTCTTCCCGTTGTCGGCGCCGAGCGGCGTCTATGCTGCAGCGGGCAGATCCACGGATGTGAGAATGAGCCAGACCGCGCCTCCCGATCGCGAGACCGAACCTGGTGGACGCCACCGGGATGCTCACGCGTCCGCAGACGAGGCGGGACGGGACTGGAAGCAGGCGGTCGCGTCGGTGACGTCCACCGTCGCCGACGCGGCGGTCGACGCGGTCACCATCGTGGGCGACGCAGCCCGCTCGCTGAGCGGGCGCACCCGCGCCGACGCCAACGGCGGCGGAGCCCGCTCCGACAACGGCCACGGCACGACGGATCACGCTGCCGGCGGCGGCGACGCCCGCTCCGACAACGGCCACGGCGCGACGGACGACACTGCGCCCGCCCCGACGGGCGCCACCACCCGGGAGCGCGCCCCGTCGCAGACGCCGCAGCGCGGGCAGCGGACCGGGCGGCAGCGCGACCGCGGCAGCCGAGGCCCGGGTGCGGGGCAGCGGCCACGCCGTGGCGGCGCGAGGCCGTCCGCCACACGGCCCCGCGCCGGGCGCACCGACGACACCACCCCGACGACCGCACCACCGCCCGCAGGCACCGCGGCCGGACCTGCAGGCAACGGCGCCGCGACCACGGGCGCTGCCGCGGCCGGCGCCGCAGCAGGGACCGTCGACGCGCCGCGGCCCGGCACGACCACCGCCCCGACGCCGACCACCGGCAGCGGGGCGACGGACGCCGCCGGGACAGCCACTGCGACGCCGTCGACCAGCCGCACGGACGGCGATCCCGATCACGGCGAGCCCGCGGCCACCACGACGACGAGCGGGTGGCGGGCCCGCGAGGGCACCGACACGCACGAGGTCGCGTGGATGCCGTCGCTGCGCCAACGCCGCGCGACCGAGCGGCCGTGGCTGCTGCGCGCCGGCATGTTCGCCGTGGTCGCCCTCGCCGGCCTGGCGGCGATCGTCGTCGCCGCGGTCGCGTTGCTGCCGCGCGCCGTCGCCTACGCGTCCGAGTCGGCGGATGCCGAGCTGGTCCTGCCCGACGACGCCGCGTTCGATCCGCTGGCCCAGCGCACGCGGGTGCTCTACGCCGACGGGAGCCTCCTGGCGATCCTCCACGGCGAGGAGGACCGCAACCCGGTCCGCCTCGACAAGATGCCGGACCACGCCTGGCAGGCGGTCGTCGCCGAGGAGGACCGCAAGTTCTTCGAGCACGACGGCTACGATCCCGCCGGCATCGGTCGCGCGGCACTGGCCAACTTCAACGCGGGCGACGTCGAGCAGGGTGGCTCCACCATCACGCAGCAGGTCGCGCGGCTGAACTTCAAGGAGGTCGGCCTCGACCGCTCCGTGCAGCGCAAGCTCAAGGAGGTCGCCTATGCGGTCGCCCTCGAGAAGCGCTTCACCAAGGAGCAGATCCTCGACCGCTACGTCAACCAGGTCTACTTCGGCGCCGGCGCCTACGGGCTCCAGGCCGCGTCGGAGGAGTTCTTCGACAAGAACGTCGTGAACATCAAGCCGGACGAGGCGGCCCTGCTCGCCGGGCTCATCAGCTCGCCCAGCGCCTACAACCCGCGCGTCAACCCCGACCTCGCCAAGCAGCAGCGCGACCTCGTGCTCGACAGCATGGGCGTCGCCGGCTACCTGACCGACGAGGAGATCGAGACGTACCAGGCGAAGGAGCTCAAGATCGCAGCGCCGTCCGAGGGCACCAACAAGCAGCCCTCGATCGTCGAAGAGATCATGAAGGAGTTCAACGCCAACCCGCTGTTCGGCGCCACGCTCCAGGAGCGTGAGGACAACCTGTTCAACGGCGGCCTGCGGATCCGCACGACCATCCAGCCCCGCCTCCAGCGCCTCGCCCAGCAGACCGTCGAGCGCAACTTCTCCGACCAGGGCCGGACCGCCGCGATCGGCGTCGTCGACCCGCGCAACGGCGCGATCAAGGCCGCGGCGTCGTCGAAGGAGAACAACAACAACAACTTCAACCTGGCGCTGCGTGGCCGCCGCCAGCCCGGCAGCGCGTTCAAGCCCTTCGTCATGGCCGAGGCGCTGCGCCAGGGCTTCTCGCCCGACACCACGCTCAACGCCCGGAGCCCGATCGTGCTGCCGCAGAACGGCGGCCCGGACTGGTCCGTCGAGAACTACGGCGGCGCGTCCTACGGGCAGATGGACATGGCCGAGGCCACCAAGAGCTCGGTCAACACCTACTACGCCCAGCTGATCGAGCTGGTCGGTGTGGACAACGCGGTCCGGCTGGTCGGCAAGCTCGGCATCCCGACCGAGACCGCGATCGGCGGGCCCGGTGAGTACGGTCCCGCGATCGTGCTGGGCGGCCTGCGCCGCGGCACCACCCCGATCGAGATGGCGTCGGCCTACGGCACCTTCGCCAACAACGGCGTGCACATCGAGCCGTTCCTGATCGGCCAGGTCCGCCGCGGCGGCGAGGATCTGCTCAACCGCGAGCCGCACAAGCGCCAGGTGCTGCAGCCCAACGTCAACGCGGCGGCGTTGCGCATGCTGCAGGGGCCGCCGAGCGCCGGCGGCACCGCGCCCGTGGTGCGCAACTACGTGAGCGGCAACTGGCCGATCGCCGGCAAGACCGGCACCACGCAGCTCGCCACCGACGCGTGGTTCGTCGGCACCACCCCGGTGCTGTCGACCGCGGTGTGGGTCGGACACCCGGAGGGCCAGGTGCGCATGTACGGGGCCACCGGTGGCGGCACCGCCGCACCGATCTGGGGCCAGTTCATGGGCGAGGCCCTCAACGGCAAGTCGCCCCGCAGCTTCCCGTCGGTCAACGAGGCCGAGTTCGTCGGCAAGACGGTGAACGTGCCCAACGTCATCGGGCTGGGCGAGCAGCAGGCGCTGTCGAAGCTGGCCAAGAAGAAGCTGGTCGGCCGGGCGCAGTACCAGTACTCGAACGCGGCCGTCGGCACCGTCATCTGGGCGAGCCCCAGCGACAGCGCGCAGGTCGGCACCAGCGTCTACATCGGCATCTCCCGCGGTCCCGAGCCGGAGCCCGAGCCGGAACCCGAGCCCGAGCCACAGCGGCGCGACCGCAGCGGCGGTGGCGGCGGCAACGGCGGCGGCGGCGGCAACGGCGGCGGCGGCGGCAACGACGGCGGCGGTAACGGTAACGGTAACGGTAACGGTAACGGCGGCGGCGGCAACGGTAACGGTGGCGGCAACGGCGGTGGCGGCGGCAACAACGGCTGACCTCCCGGGGGTGGCCAGGACGCGCTGAGACCACTGCTGCCCGGACCCCCCGGTCGGCTGCGCGAGCCAGAGCCACCGCTGCGGTGGACCGGCGAGGTCACCCGCAGCCGATGACGGACCCAGCTCGGCCGCGGCGGCTCCTCGCCCGCGCGGCACGCGGGGCTGCTTACATGCTGGCGATGAGCTTGGCGACCCGGTCGTCTTCGGAGCGGAACGGGTCCTTG
>CAYVGE010000063.1:0-17416 GCA_964450395.1 uncultured Actinomycetota bacterium | reverse complement strand
GACGCACATCCGCACCGACACGCACCCGGGTGCGTGTCGCCGGCAGTCCTCCACAGCGCGTGCGGGCTGCGGGGACCGGGCGGCAGGTCGTCCACAGGGTGGGTCGCCCAGGCCCGTCGGCACCTACCCTGCTGACCATGGACGCCACCACCGCACCACGGACCGCCGCCGAGCTGCTGACCGGCATCGCCGGGCCGGGCGCCGCCTTCCGCGAGGGTCAGCAGGAGGCGATCGACGCACTGGTCGCCGACCGCCGGCGGGTGCTCCTGGTCCAGCGCACCGGATGGGGCAAGAGCGCGGTGTACTTCATCGCGACGCGCCTGCTGCGCGACCGGGGCGCCGGACCCACGCTGCTCATCTCACCCCTGCTGGCGCTGATGCGCAACCAGATCGAGATGGCGGAGCGCGCCGGGGTCCGCGCGGCGACGATCAACAGCGCCAACGTCGACCAGTGGGGCGAGATCGACCGGCAGCTGCGCGACGATCAGATCGACCTGCTGCTGGTGTCGCCCGAGCGCCTGAACAACCCGCGGTTCCGCGACCAGCTCGAGCAGGTCGTCGCCCCGCGCACCGGGCTGCTGGTGATCGACGAGGCCCACTGCATCAGCGACTGGGGCCACGACTTCCGCCCCGACTACCGCCGGGTGCGCAACCTGCTGGCGCTGCTGCCCAACGAGTTGCCGGTCCTGGGCAGCACCGCCACCGCCAACGACCGGGTGATCACCGACGTCACCGCCCAGCTCGGCCGCGACCTGCTGGTGCTGCGCGGCACGCTGGACCGCGAGAGCCTGGCGCTGCAGACCATCGTGCTGCCCGACCCCGCGGCGCGGCTGGCGTGGCTCGCCGAGCAGCTCCCGACGCTGCCGGGCTCGGGCATCGTGTACTGCCTGACCGTCAGCGACGTCGAGCGCGTCGCCAGCTGGCTGCGCGACCACGGGGTCGACGCCGAGGGCTACTCGGGCGGCACCGACCCGGCCGAGCGCGAGGCCATCGAGCGGCGCCTGTCGACCAACGACGTCAAGGTCGTGGTCGCCACCTCGGCGCTCGGCATGGGCTATGACAAGCCGGACCTGCAGTTCGTCGTCCACTACCAGTCCCCCGGCTCGCCGATCGCCTACTACCAGCAGGTCGGGCGCGGCGGCCGCGGCGTCGACCGCGCCGTCGCGGTGCTGCTGTGCGGCCACGAGGACGTCGACATCCAGGACTGGTTCATCTCGACGGCCTTCCCACCGCGCGAGCAGGCCGAGCGCGTCGTCGACCACCTGGCCGCGGCGGGCGGCGCTCCGGTCTCGCTCGACGAGCTGCAGTCGGAGGTCAACATCGGCTACGGGCGCCTGACGGCGATGCTCAAGGTGCTCGACGTGGAGGGTGCCGTCGCGCAGGCCGGGTCGACGACGAAGTGGCGGCGCACCGACCGGCGCTGGACCTACGACGAGGAGCGCGTCGCGGGCGTGACCGCCATCCGCCGTGACGAGCAGCGGGCGATGCGCGACTACGCGACGACCGACCAGTGCCTCATGGCGTTCCTGCGCCGGGAGCTCGACGACCCGCACGTGGCCAACTGCGGGCGGTGCCAGAACTGCGCGGAGCCGCCGCTGCCGACCGGCGTCGACCCGGCACTGGCGAACCAGGCGTCGCGCCACCTGCGCCGCGAGGTGCTCGAGCTGGTCCCGCGCAAGCAGTGGCCGCGCGGCCTCGACAGCCACCGCGGCCGCATCGGCGATGGCCAGCGCCTCGAGCCCGGCCGGGTGCTGTGCCGGTGGGGTCGCGCGGGGTGGGGCCCCCTGGTCGAGCAGGGCCGGCTGCGCGACGGCGCGTTCGACGACCGGCTCGTCGAGGCGTCGGCACAGCTGATCCGCGACGACTGGCAGCCGGATCCCGCGCCCGCGTGGGTCGCGTGGGTGCCGTCGCAGCGCCACCCGACGCTGGTCGCCGACCTCGCCCGGCGCCTCGCCGACCGGCTCGGGCTGCCCGCCCTCGAGGTGGTCACGGTCGCCGCCGAGACGCCGTCGCAGCGCAGCCGCAACAACAGCGTGCAGCAGGCGGCGAACGCCCTGGCCGGCTATGCGATCACCGGCGACCCGCCGGACGGCCCCGTCCTGCTGGTCGACGGGCTGGTGCACTCGCAGTGGACCTTGACCGTCGTGGGTGCGCGGCTGCGCGACGCCGGCGCGCCCGCGGTGCTCCCCTTCGCGCTGGCGACGTCGCAGGCCGGCTGAGCGTCACCGCGCCGGGAAGCGCGCGCGGAGCGCCGCGTGGACGGCGTCGGGAGACGGCGTCGCGCTGCGCACGACGTCGTCGACCTCGGCGAGCAGCGGCGCGGTGCCCCGGCCCAGCGTCCGGCCATCCTGCTCCCCGACGCGGAGCGCGTCGGCCGCCAGCAGCACCTCGATCGCGAGCAGGTCGTCCAGGAGGTCGAGGGCCCGCTCGGTCTGCCGCACCGACAGCGCGGCGCCGGTGCCGTGGTCCTCGACGCCGCGGTCGAGCGACGGGACGTCCAACGTCGCCGGAGCGGCGAGCTGCCGCAGCTCCTGGACCGCGGCGGCGGCCGGGTAGCGCAGCGCCATGCCGAACAGCGGACCCGACGGCGGGCCGGCGATGCGCTCCAGCACGGCCGTCCACAGGTGGTCCATCCGGCGCTCGCTGAGGCGACCGACGTGGGCGACGGCGACCCGTAGGGCATCGCACGCGATCGCCAGCACGATCGGGTCGAAGTTGCCGTTGCTGACCAGCGTGCCTTCGTCGGTCACGACCAGCGGGTTGTCGGGTGCCGCGTTGAGCTCCACCTCGACCGCGCCCGCCGTCGCCGTGACGTGCTCGCGCAACGCCCCGTGCACCTGCGGGGCGACCCGGAACGACAGCGGGTCCTGCACCGACCGGCCGACGTCCGGCGCCCAGACGTCCGAGCCGTCGAGCAGCGCACGCAGGTGGTCGGCGGCCGCGATCTGGCCGGGGATGGGCTTGGCGCGGCCGACGGCCGGCGCGATGACCGAGGGGTTGCCGGCGATGGCCTCCAGCGACAGCGCGGCGGCGAGGTCGGCCGCGGCCGCCGACCGTCGGGCGCGTCCGGCCACGAGCGCCGCGTGCCCGACGCTCACGCCGTTCACGGCGATCAGCGCGAGCCCGTCCCGGCCCGACAGCGACAGCGGCGCGATGCCGGCGCGGTCGAGCGCCGCACGGGCGGGCAGCACGTCGCCGCCGACGGTGGCCCGGCCGACCCCGATGGCGGCCTGCGCGATGGTCGCCATCTGACCGATGTCGCCGGCGCCCACGGACGACGTCGACGGCACGACCGGGTGCAGGCCGGCGTTGAGCATCGCGACGAGCGTGTCCGCTACGGCCTGGCTGGCACCCGACCCGCCATGCACCATCGTCGCGGCGCGCACCAGCAGCGCGGCCCGCACGACGGCGGTCGGCAGGGGCGGGCCGAAGCCGCCGGCATGCGTCATGACGAGGAACTGCTGCTCTCCGCGCACCTCGTCGTCGGTCAGCCGGCGGTTGCGGTCGTGCCCGACCTGGGTGGTCAGCCCGTACACGGCCGCTCCCGCCCCGAGCGCCCGTTCCACCACCGCCCGGCCGGCGGCGATCCGCTCGCGGGCCGATGGCGCCAGCTCGACGCGGGCGCCACCGACGACCTCCCGGACCTGTTCGATCGTCACGGGGGCGGCCCCGATGGTCAGGGTGTGCACGTGTCCTCCGTGGGTCGCGCTCGGTGGATGGGACGCGGCGGGGCGCCCGCCGGCGTGGTGGTGGTCGCGCTCAGCACGCGCTCGTCGTGCGCGCAGCATGCATGTCGAGTCCGAACGCTGACAACACTGGACACCGAGGCCGCCCTCCACGCCGGCCTGTCGCGATGTGCACGAGAGGCTGATCAGTCCATCCTCCGCACCACCACACTCCGACGTCTCAGAACCTTCGCCCCCGCGGTGGCCGCCACCCTCGCCCTGGCCGCGTGCCAGGGCGGCGGCGCCGGCGCGGGCGGCTCGAGCTCCGCGGCATCGCAGACAGCCGAGACCGTCGCCTCGTCCGCACCGGCCGACCCTGCGTCGGGCACACCCCCGCCCGACCCGACCCCGGCCGTGTCGTCGGGACCGGCGGACCGCGACGACGAGGGCACCGGCGACGGCGGTGGCGGCGGAGCCGCGATCCCCGCGTTCACCGGTACCTGCACGCTCACGCCGGCCACCGGCGCGGCGGACACCGTCCGCCTCGCCGAGCCGGCCGCGTGGACGGTGGGCGACGACTGCACGTTCTTCGACCCCGAGGCCGAGTCGCTGCCGGATGCGACCGATGCCTCGGCGGCGGTGACATGGAAGGCAGAGCCCGTCGACTTCGCGACCGCCGCGGACGTCCGTGACCAGCTCCGCGACCCGATCCGGTACGTCGGCGCGCGCAGCGGCTACCAGGCGCTGCGGGTCGAGGGCGAGAGCACCGGCTCGGGCCTGCGCCCGGCCGGCGAACCCGTCACGCTGTGGCTCGTCGACCTCGATCCCGGCACCGACGACCAGGGTGGCGGCACCCTGGTCGGCACCGCCGTCGAGACCGACGGCGCGCCCTTCGACGTCGCCACGGGGGTCCTCGACCGCATGGGCGACAGCATCGGGGTCGTCCCGAACGTGCAGGCGACCCCGGAGGAGCTCGTCGTCACCCGCCTGGAGGGTGGCGGCACGCCGCGGACGGTCACGTGGAAGGACGGCTGCTTCGATCTCCACGCCGGTGGCCCACGTACCCAGGTCATCGACGTCCAGTGCGACATGACCCGTGGCGACGGGCTGCAGGTCGCGCTGGTCGGCGACCGCGGGAACGACACCGGCGAGCTGTGGCTCGTCGGCGTCGCCGGGCCCGGGGTGTCCCGAGCCACGCTGCCGGCCGCCAGCTCGCTGTCCGGCGCGATCGCCACGCCGATCGAGGGTGGCGCGCTGTTCGCCATGCCGGCCCGCCGGCCGCCGTTCGAGGTGACCACCTACGACGCCGACGGCGACGTGCTGCAGACCCGGCAGGTCACCGGCTGACGTCGGGGTCGGCCCGGTCGTCGTAGCCGGCCACGCCGACGCGGTGGTCGCATCGCGGGACAACTCAGGCAACTGGCTGGTCCTGGTCGAGCCGAAGCCCTACGCACCCGATGATCTCGCCTGAGCCAGGGCAGGTGCGCTGATCGGGCTGGCGGACATGCACACGGGCGCCACCGGGAGGCGCTAGCGTCGTCGCCGTCCCTGCGCACCCGAGGTGGACCTGTAGTGGCGAACCAGTGACCGGCAGGCCCGCACCGCCGACCGACATCCCCCCGACGACGGCGCCGCCCGAGACGCCCCCCGACGACCGCGCGGACGCGCGTGCGTCGTGGACCCTGCGGGCGCAGCTCGCGCTGATCGGCGTGCTGGGCTGCCTGCCGGTGGCCACGGTGCTCGGGGCGGTCCCGGGCCGACGCCCGGCCGTCCTGATCGAGTGGATGTTCAGCGGGTTCGTGCGCTGTGCGCTCGACGGGGGCGCGCTGAACCCGCTGATCATGACCTGCGCACGTGCCGGGGTGCCCGTCGGCATGCACCAGCTCGACGGTGGGCTGACCTACCCGCTCGGCGGCCTCGCCGTCCGTGCCGGCCTGGCCCCGCTGACCGCCTGGAAGCTCGCGGTCGTCGCGCTGCTCGCCGTCGGCTTCGTCGCGCTGGCGTGGCTGGCGCACCGGCTGACCGGCACCCGCGTGGCCGCGGTCGCGGCGGTCGCGCTGCTGGGCTTCGACGCCACGCTGACCGCGCGCAGCTGGAACTGGTACTGGAACATCGTGGCGTTCGCGCTGCTGCCGCTGCTGCTGTCCGCACTGCTGGTGCTGTTCGACCGGGGCACGCGCCGCCGGCTGTCCGCCCTGTGGGCGCCCGGCGCTGCGACCACCGGGACCGTCCTGGCCATCGCGATCGAGTGGCAGTACGCCGGGCTGTTCGCCGCCGCGATCGCCGGTGGCGCGCTGCTGGTGCTGGTGGCGCAGCGGGGCTGGACCACCCGCCAGCGGCTCGCGCTGCTGGCCGTCGGTGCCGCCGCGGCCGCGCTCGTCTTCGCCGTGCTGCGCGTGCGCCTGCACCTGGCCGGCATCACCACGCAGTTCGACGAGTCGATGCTGGTCGCGGCGGAGGAGGGCATCGACCTGCTGTCGTTGCTGGTCCCCGACCCGCAGGCGTCGTTCCTCGGCTGGCTGATCGCCTGGGCGACCGGCGCGGAGCTCACGGGCGCGCTCACCGAGGGCCGCCACCTGTGGATCGGACCGTACCTCGACGTCGGCCTGCTGGCGGTGCTGGCGGTCCTGGTCGCGCGACGGCGCCCGGCGCTGCGCCACGGCGACCCCCGCCGGCCGGACGGCTTCATCCTGCTGCTGGCGTTGACGTTGGCGGCGTCGGTGGTGCTGTCCCTGGGACCGGTGTGGCACGTCGCGCGCGTCGCGCTGCCCGACGCCGTCGTCGGATCGCCGCTGGCCTGGATGTGGACGGCCACGCCGCTGCGCTGGGTGCGCTACCCGTGGACGTGGAACGGCGTGACGACGATCGTCACGCTGGTCCTCGCGCTGGCGGTGCTGCCGCCGCTCGCGCGCCGCGGCGACGGCACATGGACCCCGGTGGCGTGGGTGGTCCTGGCCCTCGCGGTCCTGGAGCTCGGCTCGCCGCTCGTCATCGAGACCCTCGGCAACCCCGAGCCGTCCGTCGAGACCGCGACGGTCGAGCGGCGGACCACCGCCGACCGCCAGATCCGCCGGTTCGACCAGCAGGCGCTGCCCGAGCTGCGGTCGGCGCTGGCCGCGGCCGGTGACACGGTCATGTTCCTACCGTGGGGCAACACCTGGATCACCCCCTACCTGGGTCCCGCGGACGGCCTCGACCTGCGCAACGTGGGCATCGACCGCAACGTGCTGCAGGCCGAGGCGGCGGCTCCCGTGTCACGTGACCAGCTGCGCGACCTGCGCGGCGCGATGATCGACCGGCTGCTGACGATCGGGTGGGTCGACGCGGTCGCGTTGGTCGACTTCATCCCGACCGCCGACAAGATCGGGCGGGCCGCGTCGGGCGACCTGCTCGTCATCGACGTCCGCGAGCGGCAGCGCAACGCCCGCGCCGCCCGCGAGGTGCGGGCGCTGGGCTACTGCACCGAGCGGTGGTCGTGGTTCACCCTCGTCACCGCGTGCGGCGGCGCCGGCACGGCGACCGATGCCCGCACGTCGTCGGTGAGCGTGTCGTTCGACCGGGCGCCCTGGGCGCGGGGGGCGCTGGACCGCCGCCCCGGGCCGGGCACGTCGGACGGCAGCGCGCCCGACCCGACGCCTACTCCAGCAGCCGGCCGCTGACCTCCAGCTCACGGTCGTCGAGCCAGGACCGCAGCTCGTCGGGGATCGGCGCGACCGGCTCGGCGCCGGGAACCAGCCGGGCGTCGGTCGCATCGTCGCCGTCCTCCAGCGACCACATGAGGTTCACCTGCAGGGCCGGGTCCAGCTCCGGGAAGTCCTCGCGCACGTGGCAGCCGCGCGTCTCCTCGCGCGCCAGCGCGCCACGGACCGTCGCCTCCGCGCTCACCAGGGACCCGCGCAGGTCGAAGGCGTGCGCGAGGTCGGCGTAGCCCTCCGACGACGGCCGCACATCGAGGTCGTCGGCGGTCGCCCGGATGGCGGCGATCTCGTCGAGGGCCCGCTCGAGCTTGTCGCCCGTGCGCACCACACCGCACAGCTGCCACATGGTGTCGCGCAGGGCGCGCTGCGTGGGTCGTGCGAACTCGTCGCCCTCGCGGATCATCGCGTCGACGCGGCCCGCGGCCCGCTCGATGGTCGCCCGGTGGCGCAGCTGGGCGTCGAGGCCCGCCGACCGGGCGGCGGCCGCCGCACCGGCGTGCCGCCCGGCGATCCAGGTCTCGACCAGCGAGTTGCCGCCCAGGCGGTTCGCACCGTGCATGCGGCTGGTGACCTCGCCCGCGGCGTACAGCCCGTCGATGTCGGTCGCGTGCGTCTCGGGGTCGACCACGACGCCGCCCATCGAGTAGTGGGCGGTCGGCGCGACCTCCATGGGCGACCGCGAGATGTCGAGCAGCAGCGTGTCGAGGAACTGCCGGTACATCCGCGGCAGCCGCTCGAGGATGAGGTCCTTGTCAAGGTGCGAGATGTCCAGCAGCACCCCGCCGTCGGCGGTGCCGCGACCCTCGGCGATCTCGGTGTAGTTCGCGAGTGCCACACGGTCGCGGGTCGACAGCTCCATGCGCTCGGGGTCGTAGCGCTGCATGTAGCGCTCGCCCTCGGCGTTGTACAGCCGTCCTCCCTCGCCGCGGACCGCCTCGGTGACCAACGTGCCCGCCAGCTGCTCGGGCACGACCATGCCGGTCGGGTGGAACTGCACGAGCTCCATGTCGGCCAGTCGGCAGCCCGCGCGTAGCGCCAGCGCCATGCCGTCGCCGGTGTTCTCGTCGCGGCGTGACGACGAGCGCCGCCACAGCCGCGTGTGCCCACCGGCGGCCAGCACCACGGCGTCGGCGACGAAGACGGTCCGCTCGCCGGTCTGCAGGTCGAACGCGTAGGCGCCGAAGCAGGTGCCGTCGTGCACCAGCAGCTCGGTGACATAGGTGTTGTCGACGATGGGGATGCCGAGATCGGCCACCCGCGCCATCAGCGTCTGGATGATCGCGCGCCCGGTCCAGTCCCCCGCGTAGCAGGTGCGCCGGTAGGTGTGGGCGCCGAAGAAGCGCTGGTCCAGGTCGCCGTTGGGCAGACGGGCGAGGTCGCAGCCCCACCCCGCCAGCTCGAGGACGGCCGCGGGCGCCTCGCGGGTCATCAGCTCCACCGTGGCGGGGTCGCCCAGGTGGTAGCCCTCCGCGATGGTGTCGGCGAAGTGCTGCTGCCAGCTGTCCTCCGGATCGACCGTCCCCAGCGCCGCGTTGATGCCGCCGGCGGCCAGGACCGTGTGCGCGTCGTCGCGCGCCCGCTTGCCGACGATCACCACCTGGCGACCGGCCTCGTGGGCGGCGATCGCAGCCCGCAGGCCCGCGCCACCGGAGCCGATCACCAGTACGTTCGCGAGCCTGGTCCTGGTCTCGTTGGGGCGTGCCACGTCGGTGTCTCCTCAGCGCGTCGATCTCCTCACCCACGCTATCCACCGGTCGGTGCAGTGGCGTGTGCCGCCGGCGCGACAGTGCCCGGCACCGTCGAGGGCGGCGCAGCCCCTCGCGTCGGCCGGCGCGTCCGGCGGAGCCGGCGCTTCAGGCGGTCAGCAGGAGCGCCGTCGCGCCGACCAGCGCCACGACCGCCACGGCGGCGAACGTCCCGACCCACAGCGGCGCGGGCAGCCGGGTCAGGCGCGCCAGCTGGTCGGCGTCGGAGTCACGCGTGCGCGTGCGCCGGCGGGCGCGTCGCAGGTCCCCGACCGACCGCACCCCGCCGAACAGCAGGACCCATGCCAGCAGCGCCGCCCCGGCCTGGCGCACGGGCTCCGTCGCGTAGAACCCCGCGTAGACCAACAGGGCGCCGGTGAGCACGATCGCGACGACGCCGAACAGGTTGCGGACCGTCGCCAGCAGCGCCACCAGCGCCGCGACGGTCACCGCGAGGATCAGCTGGTGCTGGCCGGCGTCGATCAGCAGCGCCGCGACCACACCCAGCAGGCTCGGCGCCGTGTACCCGGCCAGCAACGTGGCGACCATGCCCGGTCCGGATGCCCGGCCGCGCGAGACGGTGACCCCCGACGCGTCGGAGTGGACCCGCATCCCGGTCAGCCGTCGGCCGGCCAGCAGGGCCACGCCGACGTGCCCGCCCTCGTGCGCGATGGTGACCACCGTGCGCACGACCCGCCAGCCCCGGCGGGCGGCGACCAGGCCGAACGCCGCGACCACGGGCAGCAGCGCCAGGAGCTCCTCGGGCACGCCGGTCATCGCGGCGACGGCAGGGTGGTGCGCGACGCCGGCAGGGGTGTCCGGTCCCGGTGCATGGGGGAAGGGTGCCAGCGCCGACGACGCGGCGCCAGGCAGCTCCCCCGGCGATACGGGCACGGATGCACCATTTTCGGACGCCAGCAGCGCGCTGCGCAGCGCGGCCGCACCCAGCGCGTGAAGATGTACTGGGGTGAACATCTCTGAGGACGCGGGGTCGGAGCGTCCGGGCGGCGGCACGTCGCGTCCGGACCAGCCGACCGACCGTCCCGACGGCACGAACGGGCGCACACGCGGGCGTCCACGGCACGCGCCGCCGGCGCTCGCCCGGCCGACGGGCGACGACGCCGGCCGGCCCTCCACCGCGCCCGCCCTGAGCCTGCGCCGCGTGCTCGCCCGGCGACCGACGGCGGCCGGGGCCACCGCAGCCACGTCGGCGCCGCGCGACCGGGACGGCGACGACACCGACGAGATCGTCGCCCGGCCCACACCCGCCGGCGCCGACGGCGACACCGACGAGACCCCCGCCCAGCCCGGCACCACCCACGACGACGACCGCGGCAAGGACACCGACGAGATCGTCGCCCGGCCCACACCCGCCGGCGCCGACGGCGACACCGACGAGACCCCCGCTCGGCCCGGCACCACCCACCACGGCGACCGCGGCGAGCCCCAGACCCAGCCCGACACGACCGGCGACGCGACGGCAGCGGCGGGAACGGCAGCGGCGGCCACGGCCGACGACGACCGGGCCCCGGCGACCGCCGACACCGCGACCACGACCGACGACGACGCCGACACCGCAACGACGGCGGACGCCGACGAGGACACCACGACGACCGACGACGCCGACACCACGACGACCGACGACGCCGACACCACGACGACCGACGCCGACGCCGCCGGGGCGGGCACCCCGGCCCCCGCGCCGACCGAGGTCGAACCGGCACCCGACCGGGAGCCGCCCGACGCCCAGCCGGCACCCGACAGGGACCCCACCGCCGAGCCCGACCGGGACGCGACGCCCGACGGGCGGGACCACCCGGGCGACCTCCGGCAGCGGATCTGGGCGGCGGTGCTGCTGGCGGTCGTGGCGGTCGTGGGCAGCCTGCCGGTGCTCTGGGTCGTCGGTGCGGTGCCCTGGCGCCAGCCGACGCTGCTCATCGAGAACATGTTCCGCGGCTTCACCGCGTGCGCGCTCGACGGCGGCGTGCTGCACCCCATCGAGATGCTGTGCCCCAGGGCGGGCGTGCCGCTGGGGATGTACCAGCTCGACGGTGGGCTGTCGTACCCGCTGGGCGGCATGCTCATCAGCGCGGGCGTCGATCCCCTGGCGGCGTGGAAGTGGAGCGTGGCCGCGCTGGTGGTCGCCGGCACCGGCGCGCTGTTCTGGCTGCTCCGCCGGCTGACCGGCTCGCCGCTGGTGGCGATGTGCTTCGTCGCGGTGTACGCCCTCGGCGGTCCGCTGACCGGGCGCTCGTGGAACTGGTACTGGAACATCACCGCGGCCGCGCTGCTGCCGATCGTCCTCGCGGCCGTCTACGCGCTGTACGCGCGCGCGCCCGAGCGTCGGCTCCGACGCCTGGCCGTGCCGGGCACGTGGCTGCTGGTGGGCGTGCTGGCGGTCAGCATCGAGTGGCAGTACGCAGGGTTGTTCGCGACCGCGACGGCCGCCGGCGCCATGCTCCTCATCACGCTGCAGCTCGGCTGGCGCTGGTGGCAGCGCCCGGTGCTGCTGCTGTCCACCGCGGTCGGGCTCGGCGTCGTGGTCGTGCTGCTGCGCTGGCGCCTGACGCTGGCGGGCATCGAGGAGCAGTTCGAGGACACCATCGTCACCGCGGGGCGGTTCTCGGTGGACGTGGCGACGTTCCTCGTCCCCGACGGGTCGATGACGCTGATCGGCGAACTGCTCGCCGCCAACGGGTGGGACGGCCGGCTCGTGCGGTCGCTGGTCGAGGGCAACCAGCTGTGGGTGGCGCCCTACGTCGGGGTGCTGGTGCTGGTCTTCCTCCTGCTCGTGCTGGTGTTCCGCAAGCTGCGCCTGCGCCCCAGCCCCGGGCGACCGCGCGGGTTCCTCCTGTTCCTGGTCCTCGTGACGGTGGCGTGCATCGCGCTGGCGCTCGGCCCGATCATCCGCGTCGCCCCGCTCACCCAGCCGTCGAGCGTGGTCGACTCGCCGATCGGGTTCCTCTACGCCACCACGCCGCTGCAGTGGATCCGCTACCCGTGGACCTGGGGCTACCTGCTCCACGTCACGCTGGTGGTGCTGTACGCGACGCTGGCGGTGGCGCTGCTGCGCCGCGGCCCACGGCGGTGGTCGCTGCTGCTCGTGCCGCTGCTCGTGCTGCTCACCCTCGACTTCGTGTCCCCGCAGGTCCTGGACGCCGCCACCGACCCCGAGCCATCGATCGCGCTGGCACCCGACTGGGTGCGGGTCGACAGTGCCGACCCCGCCGTCGTGCGGTTCGCGGACGAGCGCCTGCCGGAGCTGCGCGCGGCGCTGCGCGGGTTCGACGAGCCCGTCGTGCTGTTCCCGTGGGGCAACACGTGGATCACGCCGAGCCTGGGGCCCGACGTCGGCGTGCCCGTGCGCAACGTGGGCATCGATCGCAACGTGCACCAGGTCGTCGACGAGTCGCCGTACGGCTACAGCGAGCTCAAGAAGCCCGAGCCGGAGGTGCTGCGGAACATGCTCGACAGCGGCTGGGCCTCGGCGCTCGTGCTGCTCGACCACATGCCGACGAGCGAGTCGATCCTGCGGTTCGACCACCAGCACCTGACGCCGCGCGACAGTCGGCGGTTGACGTGGAACCGCAACCGCGAGCTCGAGCTGTTCGAGGCCGGCTACTGCCTGACGGAGCACTCGTGGTTCACGGTCGTGACCACCTGCGACGGGGCGCAACCCGGGTCCGGACGGGCGCCGACGGCGCTGCGCTGACCCGCCGGGCGACCGCCGCACCCGGCGCCGCGCAGCACGGCGACGAGCCGGTGCGGCAAAGAAAGTTCGGGGCCGCGGTTGCTCTGAGCGCAACCGTTGCGCATTATTCTACGGAACGCAGCTGTCGGGAGGGCGCCTCGTCACAGCTGCCCGCATCCCCACCAGTCCGAAGCGGTCGCGGCGCACTGCGCCGCGGCAGCGGGTGAAGGGAGTATCCGTGAGCACAGCACCGGACCACGCCGACGTCGTCGTCATCGGCGCGGGCATCGTAGGCAACTGCCTGGTCGGGCACCTCGCCCGACTCGGGTGGCGCAACATCGTGCAGCTCGACAAGGGTCCGCTGCCCGACCCCGGCGGCTCGACCGGCCACGCGTCGAACTTCATCTTCCCGGTCGACCACGGCAAGGAGTTCGCGCTGCTGACGCTCGACTCCCAGCGGCAGTACGAGGAGATGGGTGTCCAGGTCACGTGCGGTGGCATCGAGATCGCCCGCACGCCCGAACGGGTCCACGAGCTGCACCGTCGCATGTCCTCGGCGAAGCGCTTCGGCATCGAGGCCCACCTGCTGGGTCCCGACGAGGTCCTCGACCTGGTGCCGTTCGTCAACCGCGACGTCGTCCTGGCCGGCTTCTACACGCCGTCGGTGTCGGTCGTCGACTCGCTGCGCGCCGGCACCATCATGCGCGAGGAGGCCCAGCAGCTCGGTGCGCTGACCTCGCTGCCCACCACGGAGGTGCTCGACCTGGAGGTCACCGACGGTCGGATCACCGGGGTGCGCACCGACCGCGGCGACATCAGCACGGCGACCGTGGTCGTCGCCTGCGGCGTCTGGAGCCCCCGCATCGCCGCGATGGCCGGGGCGACCATCCCGCTGACGCCGGCGGTGCACCAGATGATCGACGTCGGACCGATCCCCGAGCTGCTCGACACGCGCGCCGAGATCGCCTTCCCGATCGTGCGCGACATGGACACGCTGATGTACGAGCGCCAGAACGGCGGCGACATGGAGGTCGGCTCCTACGCGCACCGGCCGATCCTGCACCGCCCCGACGACATCCCGTCGATCGAGGCGTCGCAGCTGTCGCCCACCCAAATGCCGTTCACGTCCGACGACTTCGACCCCCAGATGGAGGATGCGCTCGAGCTGATGCCCGACATCCTGACGGTCGAGGGCGCCGGCGTGCGCCACGCCATCAACGGGCTGCTGTCGCTCACCCCGGACGGCGGGCCCATCCTGGGCGAGGCCGTGGAGGTCACGGGCCTGTGGTCCGCCGCCGCGGTATGGATCAAGGAGGGTCCCGGTGTCGGCAAGGCGCTGGCTGAGTGGATGACGCACGGCGAACCCGAGATCGACCTGCACGGTGCCGACGTCGCGCGCTTCCACAGCCACGCCCGCAGCGTCGCCCACGTCGAGGCGCGCACGTCGGAGGGGTTCAACAAGACCTACGGCATCGTCCACCCCCGCGAGCAGTGGGAGTCGAGCCGGCCGACCCGCGTCAGCCCCTTCTACCCCCGCCAGCAGGAGCTGGGCGCGGTGTTCTTCGAGGCCGCCGGGTGGGAGCGCCCCCAGTGGTACGAGGCGAACGCGGGGCTCGTCGAGGAGTACGGGGTCGAGGGCCGCGAGCACGAGTGGGACGCCCGCTGGTGGTCGCCGATCACCAACGCCGAGCACCTGGCGATGCGCGACCGCGTCGCCATGATCGACCTGACCGCGTTCTCCCTGTTCGACGTCATCGGTCCAGGCGCGCTCGACTTCATGCAGCGCATGACGGTCGCGCAGATGGACCGCCCGAACGGGCGCATCATCTACACCCCGGTGCTGACGGGGGGCGGCGGCTTCCGCTCCGACCTCACGGTCGTGCGCCTGGGCGACGACCACTTCCGCATCATCACCGGCGGCGCCGACGGCCCGCGGGACCACAAGTGGTTCACCGACCACCTGCCCGAGGACGGCTCGGCGCAGCTGGTCGACGTGACCTCGGCGTACTGCACCCTGGGCCTGTGGGGCCCGAAGGCGCGCGACGTGCTGGCGTCGATCACCGAGGACGACGTCTCGAACGAGGCGTTCCCCTTCGGCACCGCGCGACAGATCACCATCGGGACGATCCCGGTGCTGGCGGTCCGGATCAGCTACGTCGGCGACCTGGGCTGGGAGCTGCACGCCGCGATGGACCACGGCCTGGCGCTGTGGGACATGGTGGCCACGGCGGGTCAGCCACACGGCATCGTCCCCGCCGGCATCGGGGTCTACGGGACCACCGGCCGACTCGAGAAGGGCTACCGCCTGATGGGCGCCGAGCTCGAGTCGGAGTACGACCCGGTCGAAGCGGGGCTCGCGCTGCCCAAGGTCAAGAGCGCCGACTTCGTCGGCCGTGAGGCCTACCTCAAGGCGCGGGAGTCCGACCCGGTCGCCGTGCTGTGCACCCTGACGGTCGACGACCACACGTCGGCGGACGGGACCGCCCGGTACATGACCGGTGGCGAGCCGATCGTCACGCCCGAGGGCGAGCGCATCGTCGACGCCAAGGGCCGGCCGTCGTACGTGACCAGCGCCGGTGCGGGCCCGTCGCTCGGGAAGTACCTGCTGCTGGCGTACCTGCCGGCCGACGTGGCCGTCGAGGGCACGCAGCTGGCCGTGGAGTACATCGGCGAGCGCTACCCGGTGACCATCGCGTCAGCCGGCCGCACGCCGGCGTTCGACCCCGACGACAGCCGGATGAAGGCCTGAGCCGTGGATGTGCTGGTCTGCATCAAGCGGGTCCCGGCGCCCGGGGCGCGCATCAACCTGACCGACGACGAGCAGCGCGTCGACACGCGCCACCTCGGCTTCACCATGAGCCCGCACGACGAGTGCGCGGTCGAGGAGGCCGTGCGGCTGGTCGCCGAGCACGGCGGGGCGTCGACGGTGCTGACGCTGGGTCCCGCGGTCGCCGGGGAGCAGGTCCGCCAGGCGATCTCGATGGGGATCGACCACGGGGTCCTGCTCGACGTGGGTGACGACGAGTGGGATCCGCAGGCGACGTCGACCGCCATCACCGCCGCCATCCGCACGCTGGCGGCCGACGGCACGACCTTCGACCTCATGCTGTTCGGCAACGAGTCACCCGACGCCGGCAACTACCAGGTCGGCATCCGCGTCGCGCATGCCCTCGGGCTCCCGATCGTGGCCGGGATCAAGGGCATCGAGGTCGGTGACGGCGCCATCCGCGTGCGCCGGCAGGTCGACGACGGCTTCGAGCTGCACGACCTGCCGCTGCCGGCCGCCGTGGCGGTCAAGGAGGGGCTCAACCTGCCCCGCTACCCCGCCATCAAGGGGCGGATGCGAGCCAAGAAGGCGCAGATCCGCACGATCACGCCGGAGGCGCGGCCCGGTGGGCTGCGCACCGTGCGGCTCAGGCAGCCGCGCGAGGCCAAGACCGAGACGGTCGTGCTGGGCCACGGGCCCGAGGCCGCGCCGGCGGTCGCCGATCTGCTCGAAGAGCTGGGGGTGATGTAGGTGCTGCTGACCTTCGTCGAGCACGATCACGGCACGGTCGGCGAGGTCGCGCTCGAGGCGCTGACCGCCGGCCACGGCGTCGCGACCGATCTCGGCACCGACCAGGAGGCCGTGCTCGTCGGCCCTGGCGCCGACCGGGCCGTCGCCGCCGTCCGCGACCACGGGGTCGCCCGCGCGCACGTCGTCGGGCACGACGCGCTCGACGCCTACACCCCGCAGGCGTACGCCGACGGCATCGTCCAGCTGATGCAGGCGCTGGGCCCCGACGCCGTGCTGGCGCCGGGCAGTGAGAAGGGCAACGAGGTGCTCGCGCACGTGGCCGCGCGCACCGACCTGCCGATGGCCGCCAACTGCACCGAGGTCGCGACCGGCGACCCGTGGCGGCTCACCCGCCTGCGCTGGGGCGGCAGCCTGCTCGAGGACGCCGAGCTCGACGCGCCCACCAAGCTGCTGACGCTGGCACCGCACGCGTTCCCCGCCGCCGCGGTGGACGGCGACGGCGAGGGCGACGTCGAGGTCGTGCCGTTCGAGCCGGCGCTGGACGACGACGCGCTGCGCACGCGTGTGGTCGACCACGAGCCCGAGGGCGGCGGCGTGTCGCTGGCGTCGGCGCAGGTCGTCGTGTCCGGCGGGCGCGGCGTGGGCAGCGCCGACGGCTTCGCCCCGCTCGAGGAGCTCGCCGACCTGTTGGGCGGCGCCGTGGGCTGCTCACGCGTCGCCACCAACAACGGCTGGCGGTCGCACCGTGACCAGGTGGGCCAGACCGGCACCCGCATCGCGCCACAGCTCTACATCGCGTGCGGCATCAGCGGCGCCACCCAGCACTGGGTGGGGTGCAAGGACTCCAAGAACATCCTGGCGATCAACACCGATTCCGAGGCCCCGCTGGTGACGCGTGGCAACTACGCGGTCATCGGCAACCTCGGCGAGGTGCTGCCCGCCATCGTCGCCGAGGTCCGACGCCGCAAGGGCGCCTGACCCCAACTGGGTCGATCTCGCCACGCCCAGCGGCCGAAATCACCCCACAGCACGGCGGCACCACCCCGGCACCGGGTCGATCTCCCCACGCCCAGCGGCCGAAATCACCCCACAGCACGGCA
>CAYVGE010000062.1:0-18006 GCA_964450395.1 uncultured Actinomycetota bacterium | reverse complement strand
TAGGCGTCGTTGGGGGCCTGGTGGACCTCCCAGCGCTCGAGCAGCCGGCGCAGGTCCCACGACGACGGCGCCATCACCACCAGCTCGTCCGGGTCGGTGCCGGCGAGCCCGTCGCGCAGCGGCGGCCAGCGCACCGGTGGCGCGGTTGAGCTGGTCCCCGAGCGCGGCAGATCCTCGTCAGGCGGCGGTGACGTCGTCGCCCGTCAGCACGCGGCGCAACGCATCGACGGCGCGGTCGCAGTCTCCCGACGAGATCCCGGCGTGGGTGACGAGGCGCACGGTGGTCGCGTCCATGGCCGACGCGAGCACACCGGCCTCGCGCAGGTTGCCGACGACCGCCGCCGCCGGCACGCGCTCGAGGTAGACGATGTTGGTCTGGACCTGGTGCAGGTCGACGTGGTCACCGACGACCTCGGCGGCCGCGACGGCGAGGCGCCGCGCGTGCTCGTGGTCGTCGACCAGGCGGTCGACCATCTGGTCGAGCGCTACCAGGCCGGCGGCCGCCAGCACGCCGACCTGACGCATCGCGCCGCCGTAGCGGCGCCGCCAGGTGCGGGCCTCGTCGATCGCGTCGGCGTCACCGACCATCAGGCTGCCCGCCGGCGCCGACAGCCCCTTGGAGAGGCAGAAGCTCAGTGCGTCGACGCGGGCCGCGTACGTCGCCACGTCGACGCCCGACGCGACCGCCGCGTTGAAGATCCGGGCGCCGTCGAGGTACAGCGGCACCGCGGCAGCGGCCGTGGTGGCCCGCAGCGCGTCGAGCGCGTCGAGGTCGTAGTAGGTCCCGCCGCCGCGGTTGTGGGTGTGCTCGACGCAGACCAGCGAGGTGGGGGTCAGGGGGAACAGGTCGGGCCGGATGGCGGCCGCGACGTCGTCGGCCGCCAGCAGCCCGCGCTCGCCGTGGACGGTGCGGAACTGCACGCCGCCCAGCAGCGCGCCCGCGCCCGCCTCGTAGTTCACGACGTGTGCGTCGGCCTCGACCACCACCTCGGTGCCGGGGTCGGCCAGCACCCGCAGCCACAGCTGGTTGCACATCACCCCCGACGGGCACAGCAGCGCCGCACCCCGCCCGAAGCGCGCGGCCGCCTCCTCCTGCAGCCGGTTGACGGTCGGGTCCTCGCCGTAGACGTCGTCGCCGACCTCGGCGTCGGCCATCGCCCGCCGCATCGCCGGGGTGGGCCGGGTCACGGTGTCACTGCGCAGATCGATCATGCCCAGATTGTGCGGCCGGCGCAGCCGGTCCGCCGCGTGCTTCGAGGAACCAGGCGCGGTGACCTGTGGCCGGCGCAGCCGGTCCGCCGGGCTTCCCGCCGGTCGGCCACGGGTATGCCTCCCACACGACGAGGAGGTCGCACCATGACCCACGAACCCGACGACGGCGGCCGCGAGTTCGCCCCCGGCGAGCACCCCGACGAGGCCGAGGACGCCGCATCCAGGACCCACGGCGGCGGCAAGGGCTTCGCCCCGGCCGTCGAGGATCCCGATACCGACCCCGACGCCACCACCACGGAGGGCTCGGGCAAGCAGTTCTCCCCCACCGTCGAGGACCCGGAGGCTGAGTCGCCCGACGGCAGGGGCTCCGGCAAGCAGTTCGAGCCGGGACGTCACGAGGTGTGATGACGCGTCACTCGATTGCACCTTGACGGCTGGCACGCCGCTCCATACGGTCACGCTCTCTCCCCCGCCCGGGGGAGCAGCAATGGTTCTGCTCGACGCCACTACGGGGTCGGGTGGTCTTTCGCATGCGTCGTGCGTGAGGAGGAGCGTGTCCGATGGAGAGCTACGTCGCTGAGTTCCTGGGAACGGCGATCCTGATCCTGTTGGGCGACGGCGTCGTCGCCAACGTGCTGTTGAAGAACTCCAAGGGCGAGGCCAGTGGCTGGATCGTGATCACCTTCGGGTGGGGCATGGCCGTCGCCATCGCGGTCTATGCGGTCGGGGGCGTCTCGGGCGCCCACATCAACCCGGCGGTCACCGTCGGGCTGGCGGCCACCGGCAACTTCGACTGGACGATGGTCCCCGGCTACATCGTCGCGCAGTTCCTCGGCGCCGCCGTCGGCGCTGCGCTGGTGTACCTGACCTACCTCCCCCACTGGGGCATCACCGACGACCCCGGGCTCAAGCTCGCCGTCTTCTCCACCGGCCCCGAGGTCCGCGACTTCGGCAAGAACACCGTCACCGAGGTCATCGGGACCGCGATGCTCCTGCTGGGCGTGCTGGGCATCGGGTCGTTCGCCGGGACCGAGGCGGGCACGACCGCGGGCGACCAGCTGATCGCCCTGTACGGCGGCGGCATCGCCCCACTGGTCGTCGGTCTCCTCGTGTTCTCGATCGGCCTGTCGCTGGGTGGTCCGACCGGCTACGCCATCAACCCCGCCCGCGACCTCGCCCCCCGCGTCGTGCATGCGGTCCTGCCGATCCCGGGAAAGGGTGGCTCGGACTGGGAGTACAGCTGGGTGCCGGTGGTCGGCCCGATCATCGGGGGCATCCTCGGCGCGTTGGTCTGGACGGTGATGCCGTTCGCGTAGGCGTCGACCGGCTGGCGAGGGGCAACCACCACAGGAGGCAGCAATGAAGAAGCTGATCAACGATCCCGAGCACGTCGTCCCGGAGGCCCTCGAGGGCATGGCGCTTGCCCACGGCGACCTGATCACGGTGCACCACGACCCCGACTACATCGTCCGGGCCGACGCGCCCGTCCAGGGCAAGGTCGCGATCGTGTCGGGCGGCGGCAGCGGCCACGAGCCGATGCACGGTGGGTTCGTGGGCCATGGCATGCTCGACGGCGCCTGCCCGGGCCCCGTCTTCACGTCGCCGACGCCCGACCAGGTCCAGGCCGCCACCGAGGCGGTCGACGGCGGCGCGGGCGTGCTCCACATCGTCAAGAACTACACGGGCGACGTGGCGAACTTCGAGATGGCGGCCGAGCTGGCCGAGGACGCCAGCGTGCGCGCCGTCGTGATCAATGACGACGTGGCGGTCGAGGACTCGCTGTACACGGCCGGGCGCCGCGGGGTCGGCGGCACCGTGCTCGCCGAGAAGATCTGCGGCGCCGCGGCAGAGCGGGGCGACGACCTCGACGCGGTGACCGCCCTGTGCGAGCGGGTGAACGACAACGTGGCATCGATGGGCATGGCGCTGACGTCGTGCACGGTGCCCCACGCCGGCGAGCCGACGTTCGAGCTCGGCGACGACGAGATGGAGATCGGCATCGGCATCCACGGCGAGCCCGGGCGCCAGCGCATGGCGCTCGAGCCCGCCGACCAGATCGTCGAGCGGCTGCTGGCGCCGGTCATCGAGGACCTGTCGCTGTCGGAGGGCGACCGCACCCTGCTGTTCGTCAACGGCATGGGCGGCACGCCGCTGATCGAGCTCTACATCGTCTACCGCGCCGCCGCGAAGCTGCTGGACGACCGCGGCATCACCGTCGAGCGCCAGCTCGTCGGTGACTGGATCACGTCGCTGGAGATGGCGGGTGCATCGATCACCGTCCTGCGCCTCGACGACGAGATGGTCGAGCTGTGGGACGCCCCGGTGCATACCCCGGCGCTCCGCAAGGGAATGTAGTGCTAGAGCGAACGGAACGGATCTGTACCGATCGCGTCGAGCGGCGATGGGCACGAACAGCATGAGCGTCAGCACGGATCAGGTAGGGCAGTTCGTCGAGCGGTTCGCGGCGGCGGTGTCGGAGCACCGTCGCCTGCTGACCAGACTCGACAGCGCCATCGGCGACGCCGACCACGGCGAGAACCTCAACCGGGGCATGCAGGCGGCCCTGGGCAGGCTGGAGGGTGACGAGCCCGCCGCGATGCTCAAGGCCGTCGCCATGGCGCTCGTCTCCAAGGTCGGCGGCGCCGCCGGCCCGCTGTACGGGACCGGGTTCCTGCGCGCCTCCAAGGCCGTGGAGGGCAAGGAGGTGCTCGAGGCCGACGACGTGGTCGCGGCCTTCGACGCCGCCTTCGACGGCGTGGCGCAGCGCGGCAAGTCCGAACGTGGCCAGAAGACCATGCTCGACGCACTCGGGCCCGCGCTCGACGAGCTGCGGGCGGCGGTCGACGACGGCGACGAGCTCGACGCCGCGCTGCGCCGGGCCGCGGAGGCCGCGGACCGCGGCAAGCGGGAGACGGTGCCGGTGCAGGCCCAGCGGGGCCGCGCCAGCTACCTCGGCGAGCGCAGCATCGGCCACCAGGACCCGGGAGCCACGTCGACCGCGATCCTGGTCGCCTGCATGACCGGCGACGACGACCTCGTCGCCACGGCCGCCGAGGACGCGTCGGACAAGGACCCAGAGGACGGACCGGGCGTCGACGACGCCTGACACCCGATGAGGTCGGCACCGACCGACCTGGAAAGGCGAGGGACAGCTATGGCCGACTACGTCGGAGCGATCGACCAGGGGACGACGTCCAGCCGCTTCATGATCTTCGATCATGGCGGCAACGAGGTGGGAAAGGCGCAGCTGGAGTTCGAGCAGATCCTGCCGCAGGCCGGCTGGGTCGAGCACGACCCGCTGCACATCTGGCAGTCGGTGCGCAGCGCCGTCGAGCAGGGGCTCGGCGGTGCGAACCTGTCGGCTGGTGACCTCGCCGCGATCGGCGTGACCAACCAGCGCGAGACCACCGTGGTGTGGGATCCGAAGACGGGCAAGCCGTACTACAACGCGATCGTGTGGCAGGACACGCGCAACGACCGGCTGGTGACACGCCACCAGAACGAGGGCCACGAGGAGGTCGTGAAGCAGACGGCCGGCCTGCCGATCGCGACCTACTTCTCGGGCGGCAAGCTGCAGTGGATGTTCGAGAACGTCGACGGGCTGAAGGAGAAGGCGGAGAACGGCGAGGCCCTGTTCGGCAACACCGACACGTGGGTGCTGTGGAACCTGACCGGCGGCACCGACGGCGGCGTGCACGTCACCGACGTCACCAACGCCAGCCGGACCATGCTGATGAACCTCGAGACCCTCGACTGGGACGACGAACTGCTCGAGATCTTCGGCGTGCCCCGGGCGATGCTGCCCGAGATCCGACCGTCGTCGGATCCGAACCACTACGGCACGACACGGCCCGGTGGCCCGTTCGGCAGCGAGATCCCCCTGTGCGGCGACCTCGGCGACCAGCAGGCCGCCACGGTCGGCCAGGTCTGCTACGACGTCGGTGAAGGCAAGAACACGTACGGCACCGGGAACTTCCTGCTGCTCAACACCGGCACCGAGCCGGTCCGCAGCGACAACGGCCTGTTGACGACGCTGGGCTACAAGCTCGGCGACGCCGACGCCGTGTACTGCCTGGAGGGGGCGATCGCCGTCACGGGCTCGGCCGTCCAGTGGCTGCGCGACCAGCTGGGGATCATCTCCGACGCGGCGGAGTCGGAGGCGCTGGCCAGGAACGTCGAGGACAGTGGTGGGATCGTGTTCGTGCCCGCGTTCTCGGGCCTGTTCGCGCCGTACTGGGACAGCTCGGCGCGCGGCGCCGTGGTGGGCCTGTCGCGGTTCAACACCAAGGAGCACCTGGCCCGTGCGACGCTGGAGGCCGTGTGCTACCAGTCGCGCGACGTCGCCGAGGCGATGAACGCCGACTCAGGGGTCGACCTCGAGGTGCTGAAGGTCGACGGCGGGATGACCGCCAACGGCACCCTGATGCAGCTGCAGGCCGACATCCTCGGCGTGCCGGTGTCCAAGCCCGTCGTCGCCGAGACCACCGCGCTGGGCGCCGCCTACGCGGCGGGCCTGGCCGTCGGGTTCTGGAACAACACCGACGAGATGCGCGAGAACTGGCAGGAGGACAAGCGTTGGGAGCCGCAGTGGAGCGAGGACCAGCGTGAGTCCGGCTACGCGCGGTGGAAGAAGGCCGTCGAGCGGACCCGTGACTGGGTCGACGTGTCCGGCTGAGCGCCGCTGATGGTCGGCCTGGTGCTCGTCAGCCACTCTGACCGGCTGGTGGAGGGGCTGCGGGACCTGGTCACGCAGATGGAGTCGGAGGTCCCGCTCGCGATCGCGGGCGGGACCGACGACGGCGGCCTGGGCACCAGCCTCGAGCTGGTGACCGCCGCCATCGACCATGCCGATGTCGACGGCGACGGCGTCGTCATCCTGTTCGATCTCGGCAGCGCCGAGATGACCGCCGAATCGGCCCTGGAGTTCGCCGACGACGAGCAGCGCGAACGGTGCCTGGTCGTCGACGCGCCACTGGTCGAGGGTGCCATCGCCGCCGCGAGTGCCGCGGCCGGTGGTGCCAACCTCGGGGCGGTCGCGAAGGCGGCTGCCGACGCGGGCGGCAGCTCCGCAACCGCAGCGGAGGATCATGACGACGACGGCGAGGACGAGCTGGCGTCATCGGTGGAGCTGCGGCTGACCAACGTCAGCGGGTTGCACGCCAGGCCGGCCGGCCAGCTGGTGCGGGCGCTGCGGGACCTCGACGCCACCGTCGAGATCGAGCGCCCCGACACCGGCGACCGCGTCCGCGCGTCGAGCATCCTCAGCGTCGTCGGGCTCGGTGCACCGGCGGGCACGACCATCGTCGTCCACGCCGGCGGACCGCAGGCCGACGAGGCGCTGGGGACGGTCCGCCGGCTGGTGGAGGACCGCTTCGGCGAGCCGGCGGCCGACGGCACGGGCTGACGACCGCGACCCGCGTGCCGGTCGTCGCTACCCGGCGCTGCTGTGCGATACGGCCTCGGCCAGCGGCATCGGGTGCAGGCGGACGGTGTTGGCGTCGGTGAGCAGGTCTTCGACGTCGGCGCCCACCCCGCCGATGGCCGCCAGCGCCCGCGCCAGCCGGTAACCCTCGGCCGAAGTGAACTCCGACAGCCGGCGCGCGGCCAGGTCGCGTGCGATGTAGCGCGCCGCGGCGGCCGCCAGCGCGGCGTCGACGCCCACCGGTCCGGCGTCGCCGGCTGCCGGCACCGCAGCCGGCCCGGCACGTCCGGTCGTCGGGCGGTGCCCGCGGACCCAGGTGTCCAGGCTCACGAGCAGCGCCCCGAGGGCCCGCAGGTGCAGCTCGGCGAGGCCGGAGGCGCTGTCGAGCGCACGGAGGTCGCGGCGCCCGTCCCCCGCCACGTCGACCGGCAGCTCGGCCACCAGCGCGGCCAGCCGGTCGGTATCACGGCGGAGGCCGTCAACGTCGCCCCCACGACGGCGGCCACCGTCCGGATCGGCCGGCTGGCGCTGGGTCACGTCACCTCCTGCGATGGGACGACCGTCGCGGGCGCGGGCGGTCAGATGCCGAAGTCCGGTGGGCTGCTGTCACGGTCGCTCGTGGGCCTCCGGTCGACGCCGAGGATGTCATCGATGTCCTCGTCGAGCGTCGTGGTCTGGTGCGGGCGCCCGGCGTGCTGCTGGTGGCGCGGCGCATCCTCGCGGCGCTGCTCGAAGCGCGGGGGCGGACGCTCGTCGCTGGCCGCATCTCCCGGCCCACGACGGGGCGGGGAGCCGTCGGCCGGCGGGCGGGTGGGGCCCACGTCGCGGTGCCCGGCCGGCGGGCCGTCGCCGTACCGCTCGTCGGCCTCGTCCGGGGCGTCGCCGAGCTCGTCGTCGACGAGCTGGGCGGTGACCTTCGCCTGCCACGTCGCGATCGTCATCAGGTGGTTGACCAGGGTCCGCAGCTCGTCGACCTGGTCCTCGAGCGCGCCGACGCGGTCGAGGAGCTCGGCGACCATCCGGTCGACGCCGGCACGCCCGTCGGCGGGGCCGGCGGACGACGTCGCGCCACCCATCAGCAGGTCCAGGCGGTCGACGATGTTGCGCAGGTCGTCCACCTCGGAGCGTGCCGACCCGCGCTGCGGCTGCGTCACACGAACCTCCAGGTCGACAGGGTGTGCCCGTCCAGACTTCTACCTACGCTGCACGGGCGGCGCAACCCGGCCGCGACGGCCGACGGCATCAGGGCGACGTCGACGCCGGGCCCTCGCGCGGCCCGTCCGCCGCGGGACCGGCGTACGCGTCGACGCGGGTCTGGCCCGACAGCTCGGCGATGCGCGCCATCAGCTCGTCGGCGTGCGTCCGCAGGTCGACGTCGTCGGGTGAACCCCCGACGTGCAGCGGTGGTCCGACGGCGACGGCCACGCGTCGCGGCCGTGGCAGCCGGGCGTGCGGCGGCATGGCCTCGCGCGTCCCGGCGATGCCGACCGGTACGAGCGGCGCGCCGCTGCTGACGGCCAGGCGGATCGGGCCGGTCCGGCCCCGGTACAGCCGCCCGTCGGGCGATCGGGTGCCCTCCGGGTAGACCCCCAGCACCGCGCCGTCGCGGAGCACCTCCACCCCGCGGTCCAGCGCCGCCTGCGCCGCCGACCCGCCCTCGCGGGCCACCGGCACCACGCCCAGGGCCCGGAACAGGCCACCGACCGGCCCCCGGAACCACTCGCGCTTGCCCAGGTACACCACCGGACGCCGCGCCACGACGGCCACCAGCACCGGGTCGATGTTCGAGAGGTGGTTGGCGCACAGGATCGCCGGCCCCCGAGCGGGGATGTGGTCCAGCCCGGTGACGCGCGGGCGGAACGCCAGCAGCACGACCGGCCGCACGAGCGCCCGCAGCAGCAGGTACGGCCACGGCGCCCCCGCCCCGTTCACGGCTCGCCCATGTCCGCTCCGCCGGTCCGTGCCGTCAGGTGGCAGCCGCGAGCAGCGCGGCGCCGATCAGGCCGGCATCGTCGCCCAGCCGCGCGCGCACGACCCGCGGCAGCGTGCGGTGCTCGCGCGCGATCACCCGGGCCCGGAAGCTGTCGACTGCGGGGCCCAGCAGCAACGGTCCGGCCGACAGGACGCCCCCGCCGATGAGCACCACGGCCGGGTCGAGGCAGTTGACCAGCGACGCGATCCCGACGCCGAGCCATCCGCCGACCTCGGCGAGCACCTCGATGGCCAGCTCGTCGCCGGCGCGCGCCGCCTCCGTGACCTCGGTGCCGGTCAGGTCCGCGAAGCCGGCGAGCGCGGAATCGGGGCGCCGGCCGGCGGCGACGGCCTCCCTGGCCGTGCGGCCGATGGCCGAGCCACTGGCAAGCGCCTCGAGGCACCCGTGGTTGCCGCACGGGCACTGCGGGCCGCCCTCGAGGACGATCATGTGGCCGAACTCACCACCGACGCCGGTGGACCCGCGGCGCAGCTGCCCGTCCATGACCAGTCCCCCGCCGACGCCCGTCCCGAGCGTCAGCATGATGGCGCCGCCCTGGACGTGGCGGGCCGCACCGGCGCAGTACTCGCCCCACATCGCCGCGGACGCGTCGTTCTCGACCAGCACGGTGGTGCCCAGCTCCTGCTCGAGCTGCGCCCGCAGCGGCGCGTCGCGCCAGTCCAGGTTCGGCGCGTAGCGCACGACGCCGTCGAGGTCGACCAGCCCGGCCGCGCCGACGCCCACCGGCAGGCCCGCAGTGCCCGTGCGGTCGCGGACAGCGGCGACGAGGTCGACCATTGCCGCGACGCGCTCGTCGGCCGCCTCCGGCGTGTCGACCCGTGCACGCTCCAGGATGGTGCCGTCGGCGTCGACCAGGCCGATCCGGATGTTGGTGCCGCCGACGTCGAGCCCGAAGGCCGCTCCGCCGCCGTCCGCTGTGCCGGCCATCTAGAAGCGCAGGAGCGCGGCGACCGGGTGGCCGTCGAGGCGGGTGCCGTCGCGGAACAGCTCGATGTCGGCACCGCTGAGCACGGCCTGCTCGATGATCTCGTCGATCAGGTCGTCGACCGGCTCGACGGGGGTGCCGTAGGCCTCGGCCTCGTGCTCGTGCAGCGCCAGGGCGCCCGACGCGCTCTTCCACCCGGGCTCGCCGGCACCCTCGACGACGAACAGCGTGTCCACGCGCTTGGCGTTGACCGCCTCGACGACGTGGCGCACGCCGCGCGCGTCACGCTCGGCGGACCCCTTGCCGGCCTCCAGCCGTGCCAGCAGCTCCCGACGCCGGCCCGACACCAGCGACTGCTCGCAGTCGCGCAGCACCGCACGGAGCTGGTCGGCGTCGGCCGCCAGCGGCAGGCTGACCGGCTCGCCGTGGAGCACCTTCGCCAGGTAGGGGTGCAGCTTGCGGACGAACTCCTTCGCCTCGGCGGTGGGGCCGGCGACGAGCAGTGCGTCGAGCGGCTGCTGCTCGTGCAGGCGCAGCAGGATGTCGCTGACGTCCTTCATGTGCAGCAGGACCTCGTGCTCGATGCCGCGCTGGAACCGGGCCTGCGACCACCCTCCCTGGTCGTGCTGGCCGTGGACGTCGGACTCGACGTCGAGGTGCTCCTCGATCTGGCCGAGCTGGTACCGCAGGATGCGCGCCCGATCCCGCTCGATGATGACCAGCGCGATGTGGTGGTGGCGGCCCAGCAACGCCTGCAGCGGCACGACGTAGGGGCGGTCGCCCAGCCGCGCGACGTTGCGCACGCCCATCGCGACCTCGAGGTCCTCGAAGATCTCGCCGCCGCTGGCGAACAGCCCGAGGCCCCTGACCCCGCTGCGATCGAACTCGGTGCGCACCCAGCGGCTGATCGCTTCGGTGTCGGCGGCGACGGACTCCCTCGCATCGTGCTCGAGGTCCGTGGCCGCCCGGCGGACGTCGCGGAGGAGGTTGTCCAGCCGGGTCTCGTAGTCGACCGGGCGTGGGTACCGGGCGCCGTCGGTGTTCAGGTACACCGAGGTGACCGGAAGCGTCGACGCGGGGCGGTTGAGTAGCGTGCGGATCGCGGTGGCGGTGACCTCCAAGGCTGCTCCTAGCTGTGGCGGGAGGGGTGGTCGGCGTGCGCGGGGCTCAGTCCACGGCGATGCGGCGCAGGGTGGTGGCGGCCTGGGATCGTCCGTCGACCTCGTCGGCGCGGTCGCCGGCTGTCCCAGGTGACGTACCGCGTCGCTCGGGGCCGTACACGTCGACACCTTCCTCGGTCCGGCCATGTCCGCAGTCTAGAGGGGCGCCGCGTGCCGGCGGGCCGCTCAAGCGGTCGCGAACCGCGTGGGCGTCGCGCCCGCGTCGAACCAGGTGGTCAGCGTCGCGGCGGCGATGGTGGACCTGTCCACGCCGCCCTTGCCCGTGTGGACCAGGACGCGCGCCGCCGGGTGGCCGCCGGGCGCCGCGGCCGTCACCTCGACGACTCGACCCGCTGCCGCAGGTTGTCCAGCGCGCTGCGGACGATCTTCTCCGCCGCGGCACGGCGCATGAACCGCGGCACGCTGATCGTCGGGTCGGCCTCGAGCTCGTAGGTGACCCGGCTGGTGCCACCGCCGGCGTCGACGACGGTGTAGCTACCGTCGAGCTGGCGCAGCTGGTCGCTGGCCACCAGCTCCCACCGCACCGTGCCGTCGCCGTAGGTGTAGGCCAGCGTGTAGTCGGCGGTGAACAGCCGCGCGTCGACGACGAACCGGGCCCGCGCGGGCCGCCCCTCGGCGTCCTCCTCGAGCACCTCGACCGACCGCACGTCCTTCTGCCACCGCGGGTAGGACGCGACGTCGATGATGGCGTCGAACACCGCGGTGGGCGGCGCGGGGATGTCGCGGGTCTCGGTCACCGTCTCGCTCATGGGGGGCGTGTCGCTTCCTCGGGGCGGATCGGACGGCGCCTAGGTGTACCAGAGCAGCCCGATGAGCAGCACGCCGGCGATCGCGGTCGGCCCGCCGGCGAGGACCACCGCGCCGGACCGCCGCCGTGCCGCCCACCACAGGCCGCTGACCAGCCCGACCACCAGCCCGCCCAGGTGCGCCTGCCAGGCGATGTTGGGGACGAACAGCGGTAGCGCCAGGTTGATGGCCAGCAGCACGCCGAACTGCGACAGCCCGGCGCGGCCCTGCGGGGTGTGACGGCTCGTCCACGCGGCGGCGAGCCACGCGCCGAACAGCCCGAAGATGGCACCCGAGGCGCCGACGGCGACCTGCGCGGGCTCGGCGAACAGGAACGCGATGCCGCCGGCGAGGCCCGACGCGAGGTACAGCGCGGCGAACGGCAGGCTGCCGATCCCGCGTTCGAGCTGCGGCCCCAGCGCGTACAGGGCGTAGCCGTTGAACAGCAGGTGGGTGATGCCCGCGTGCAGCATCGTCGCGGTCAGGACGCGCCACCACTGGCCCGCCCACACCTGCTCGTTGATCTGGGCACCGGCCAGTGCGATCGGCGAGGTCGTCCCGCCGGTCGCCGAGCCCAGCAGGAACACGACGACGTACACGACGAGCAGGCCGTACGTGACCGGTGCCGACGCCTGGCGGGACCGCACCCGGCCGGTCGGCGGCGCGGACGGTGTCGCGTCGGTCGCCGCGGCGGCCAGCTCACGGCGGCACCACGGGCACACGCCGGCGCTGTCGCCCACCTCGAGGCACTGCTCGCACACCGGCCGGTCGCACCGGGGGCACCGCCGGCGGGCGGCGCGGTCGTCGTGGACCGCGCAGCTGGGCAGGGCCTCCTCGGACGCCATGACCACACGGTAGCCTCGGTCGGCGACCTCGACGCTGGAGCACCCGGACATGGACGACGACACCCTTGACGAGCTTGCCGACCTCGCGGCCCGTGGCATCGCGGCGGCCCGCGTCGCGATCGGCATCGGCGCCACCCTGACGCCCGGCCTGGTGTCGCGGCTGCAGTTCGGCAGCGACACGCCGTCGCAGCGCGTGACGGTGCGCATGCTCGGCGCGCGCGACCTGGCGCTCGGGGTCGGCGCGCTGCTGGCCGCCCGGCACGGCTCCGCGGGCCTGCGGGGGTGGGTCGAGGCCGGCGCGCTGGCCGACGGCGTCGACGCGCTCGCGTTCCTGCGCGGCGGGCGGGACGCGACCCGCCGCCGCGCCCTGACCATCCTGATCGCCGGCGGCTCGGCGGTGCTCAGCACCTGGGCCGCGCGGGCGCTGACCGACTGACGCCCGCGGGCCTCAGCTGCCGTAGAGGTCCTCGATCGCGTCGCCGAAGTGGTCGGTGACGACCATGCGGCGCACCTTCAACGTCGGCGTCAGCTCACCGTCCTCGATGGTGAAGTCGCGTTCCAGGATCGCCGTCTTGCGGATCGACTCGGCTTGTGACACCGCCGCGTTGGCGGCCTCGACCGCCCGGTCGACCTCGCCGCGCACCGCGTCGGCGCGCGCGAGCTCCGCGAGGTCACCCTCGAGCCCACGTTCGGACGCGAACCTGCGCAGCTCATCGGGGTCGAGCGTGATCAGCGCGCCGACGAAGGGTCGCTTGTCGCCGACCACCATCGCCTGCGAGATCAGGCGGTTGGCCTTCAGGCGCTCCTCGAGCACCGCGGGCGCCACGTTCTTGCCTCCGGCGGTGACGAGGATCTCCTTCTTGCGGCCCGTGATCGACACGAAGCCGTCGTCGTCGATCGCGCCGAGGTCGCCCGTGTGGAACCAGCCGTCGTCGGTGCGCACCTCGCTGGTCGCCTCGGCGTTCTGCCAGTACTCCTGGAACACGCCGGGACCGCGGATCAGCAGCTCGCCATCGTCGGCGACGCGGAACTCGGTGCCGGGCCACGGCTGGCCGACCGTGCCGATCTTGTTCCACTCGGGCGGGTTGCACGCCGAGGCGGCGCTGGTCTCGGTCAACCCGTAGCCCTCCAGGATCGTGACCCCGACGGCGTTGAAGAAGTGCGCCAGGTGCGGCGCCAGCGGCGCCCCGCCGGACACGCAGTGGGTGATCCGCCCGCCGAGCGCCGCACGCAGCTTGCTGTAGACGAGCCGGTCGAACAGCGCGCGCTTGGCGTTGGTGACCAGACCCGGGTTGTCGGCGGTCGACCACTCGGTCGCGGTCGACACCGCGGCGTCGAAGACCCTGGCCCTGGGACCCTGGGCCTTGGCCTGCGCGTTGTTGAAGACCTTCTCGAAGATGCGCGGGACGGCCAGCAGGAAGGTCGGTCGGAACGTCTTGAGGTCGTCGGCGAGCGTGTCGACCGAACGCGCGTAGCCCAGCAGGCACCCCGCGTCGAGCACCGCGAACTGGATGACGCGCGCGAAGATGTGCGCCAACGGGATGAACAGCAGCGTCGATGCCCCGTCGGACAGCAGCAGGCTGCTCAGCGCCAGCTGGGCCTGTCGAGCGGTGACCAGGATGTTGCCGTGGGTCAGCACGCAGCCCTTCGGATTCCCGGTGGTGCCCGAGGTGTAGATGATCGAGGCGATCGACGAGCCGTCGAGGTCGGCGACCCGCTCGTCGACCACCGACACGTCGTCACCGGCGCGGGCGGCGAGCTCGTCCAGCCCGCCCGCCGCGAGGACGAACAGCTCGGTCAGTCCCGAGTCATCGCCGGCCCGCTGCAGGCGGTCGGCCACCTCCTCGTCGGCACACACGGCGACCGTGGCACCGGAGTCCTCGAGGATCCAGGCGCACTGCTCGGGACCGCTGGTCTCGTAGACGGGGACCGTGACCGCGCCGGCGGCCAGGATCGCAAGGTCGGTGATGGTCCACTCGGCGCTGGTCGGGGCCATCAGCACGACCCGGTCGCCGGGCCCGACGCCGACGGCCGCCAGCCCCGCCGCGACGGCGCGCACGCGGTCGGCGAGCTCGCGCCACACCAACGGCTGCCAGGCGCCGTCCGCCCAGTACCGCAGTGCCTCGGTGCCGCCGGACCGCTCGGCGTACTGCCACAGCCGCGTGGTCAGGTTGTGGTCGGCGGGCACCTCGAGCGGCGTCCGTCCCTTGCTGTGTGTCCGCGTCATCGCTGGCCTCTCTCTGATCGGGGGCGGCGCCGTCGGCCCACGGTCCGCTCACCGCTGGGATTATGGTCTACCCGGCCCGGCCCGGCGACGACCGTACGCGACGCAACTAGCATTCGGCCCGAGCGACCGACAAAGGATCCCATCGTGGCCGACCCCGTCATCCCGTCAGAGGGACGCGGCGTCCTGCACCTGTTCTTCCACGTCAACCGCGGGCTGACGGAGGGGGCCGGCGGCGCGGCGCGCGACTTCGCCGCACGCGTCGACGCCTTCGGGCAGCGCGACGGGTGCCAGGTGCTCGCCTTCAGCGTGCTGGGCCAGAAGGCCGACTTCGGCCTCATGGCGCTGGGACCGGACCTGACCGCCCTCGACCGCTTCTCGGTCGACCTCGCCGGCTCACCGCTGGGCCAGGTCCTGGTGCCCGCGGCGTCGTACCTGTCGCTGACCGAGACCAGCGAGTACACCTCCACCGAGGAGGACGAGGCCAAGCGCTTGATCGACGACGAGGGCATGGACCCGTCGAGCGAAGCCTACGCCACGGCGCTGGCCGCCTTCGCCGAGCGCATGGCGACCTACCGGCGACACAAGCTCACCCCGGACCTGCCGCAGCGCCGGGTCATCAGCTTCTATCCGATGAGCAAGCGCCGGGAACCCGACGCCAACTGGTACGCGCTGGGCTTCGACGAGCGCAAGGCACTGATGGCGGGCCACGCGCAGGTCGGGCGTCGGTACCGCGGCCGGGTGCTGCAGCTCATCACCGGCTCGGTCGGCCTCGACGACTGGGAGTGGGGCGTCACCCTCCTGGCCGACGACCCCGCCGCGATCAAGCAGATCGTGTACGAGATGCGCTTCGACGACGTCAGCGCCACCTACGCCGACTTCGGGCCGTTCGTGACCGGTCTCGTCATGCCCCCCATGGAGCTGATGCACCACCTGCAGCTGGCGACCTGACGGGCCGTGGTCCGGGGCGCTCCGGGCCCCGGAACAGCAAACGCGTCCCGGACGGATCCGGGACGCGGGGTCCGGCGTCGCGCCACGTCGGCGCTGAGCCGGTCGGCGGACGCCGCACTGCTGGCGCCTGCCGTCGACCGTCGGTGGTCAGCTGCTGACAGCGTCCTTGAACGCCTTGCCCGCCTTGAAGGCCGGGCTGTGCTGCGCCGGGATCTGCATCTCGGCGCCGGTCTGTGGGTTGCGACCCGTCCGCGCCTCGCGGTGCCGGCGCTCGAACGTGCCGAAGCCCGTCAGCGTGACTTTGTCGCCGCGGGCGACGGTCTCGGTGATCGTCTCCAGCACCGCGTCCAGCGCCTCGGACATGCTGTTCTTGGCGATGTCGGCGCGATCGGCAGCGGCGTCGATGAGCTCTGCCTTGTTCAACGTGCACTCCTCATGTCAGTTGACACACCTTGCGGTCTGATCCCGGCGGTCGCGTTCGGCACTGCGCAGACGCGCGTGCACTCAACCAGCTGCGACCCGCCTTCGCGGCTCCAACCTGCACCGTTTGGCGCCGATGTGCAAGCAGGCGCCACAGGTTGCGCGCCGGGCACGGAGCGCAGCGGGGCCCTGTCACGCGCCCTTCGCGAGCTCGACGAACCGCTGCCACGCGTCGGGATCGTCACCCACCGACAGGTCGCGGCCGGCGCGGACGAGTGGCAGGCGAAGCAGCAGCGGCTGCGCACAGAACTGGTCGAGCCACATGTCGTCGCCACCCGCCAGGTACCCGAACCCGCCGTCACGGTAGGCGGCGGAGTCCCGGTCCAGCACCCCGTCGACGCCGAAGCGCTCGACCCATTTGCGCAGTTCACCGGGGGTGGGCGTGCGCTTGCGCAGGTCGGTGAAGGTCACGCGGACGCCGCGGTCGGAGAAGAAGCGCTGCGCCTTGCGCGTGGTCTTGCTCTTGGGGTGGCCGAGCAGCTGGGGTTGCATCAGGCCCCGCAGCCTAGCAAGCGCGTGCGCGGCCCCGGCCGTGACCGCGCGTGACATCGGGGGCAGCGGTCCGGCGGGGTGCGCCGGCTGCCGCGACGGCGGTCCGACGGGGTGCGCCGCCCCGCCGGACCGTGTTCACCGCGCGCACGACCATCCGGTCAGACCGACGTGCCGACACCCCGGTCGCTGCGCTCGAACCGCGACAGCTTGCCGCGCGGGCCGATGCGCCACAGGCCCCGTGCCGCCTCGTCCCAGTCGTCGAGCATCGCCCGACCCCGGGCGGAGCCGGTGAGCTCGACGTGGCGCGTGACCAGGGCGCGGACCTCGTCGAGGTCACCACCCTCCAGGCGCCGCGCCTCGACCAGCTGGGTGTTGATCCGGGCCAGGATCGCCGCGCTGCGGTCGTGGACGTAGCACACGCCGCCGGTCATGCCCGCACCCAGGTTGAAGCCCGTCGGGCCGAGGATCACGACCGTGCCGCCCGTCATGTACTCGCAGGCGTGCTCGCCGGTGCCCTCGACGACCGCCACGGCGCCCGAGTTGCGCACCGCGAACCGCTCGCCTGCGCGACCGGCGACGAACAGCTCGCCCCCGGTCGCGCCGTACAGCACGGTGTTGCCCACCAGGACCGGGTCCCCGAGGTCGTCCTCGGGGGGGCGCACGACGATCCGCCCGCCGCCCATGCCCTTGCCGACGTAGTCGTTGGCCTCGCCGGCCAGCACGAACTCGACGCCCTGCGCCAGGAAGGCACCGAAGCTCTGGCCGGCCTCGCCGGTGAAGTCGACGCGGACGTCACGCTCGGGGTCCCGGTCGCCGAACTCGATGCCGATGGCGCCGCCCAGGCGGGCGCCCACGGCGCGGTCGGTGTTGCGGATGTCGAAGGCGAACGACCCGTCGGTCCCGCTCCACACGGCGCGGAAGACCTCGTCGAACACCTCGTCGCCCAGCCGGTCGCGGGGCGCCTGGATCGGCAGGCTCGCCTCGTAGTGGCGCGGCCCCGGGCCGGGCTCGGCCAGCAGCGGGCGCACGTCGAGGAACCGCGCGCGCCCCTGCGCGACCTGGGCGGGCTGCAGCAGGTCGACCCGCCCGATGACCTCGTCGATCGACCGGGCACCCAGCGCGGCGAGGCCGGCGCGCACCTCCTCGGCGACGAACAGCAGGTAGGTCGCCACCGACTCGGGGGTGCCCACGTACTTGTCGCGGAGCTCCCTGCGCTGGGTGGCGACGCCGACCGGGCAGGTGTCGCGGTGGCAGGCCCGCGCCATGATGCAGCCCTCGGCCAGCAGCGCCGCGGTGCCGAAGCCGTACTCGTCGGCGCCCAGCAGCGCCGCGACCAGCACGTCCCGCCCGGTGCGGAACCCGCCGTCGGCCTGCACGCGCACGCGACCGCGCAGGCCGTTGGCGACCAGGGTCTGCTGGGTCTCGGCCAGGCCGAGCTCCCACGGCAGGCCCGCGTGCTTGATCGACGACAGCGGCGACGCGCCGGTACCGCCGT
>CAYVGE010000061.1:14264-18173 GCA_964450395.1 uncultured Actinomycetota bacterium | reverse complement strand
CGCTGATCGAGACCTATCCGGTGATCACGTCGTCGGTGTTCTTCGGCCTGATCGCGGGTGCGCTGCCCGTGCCGTGGCAGCGGATCGCCCGCCGGCGTGGGCGGCACTACGGCCTCGCCGCGGCCGGAGCGGTGGTCGCCTTCGTGCTGGCCGGTCTGGCGCCCGTGACCGTCGACGATCCCTCGCTGCCGGTCGTGTTCGGGGCGGCGGCCGTCGCGATCTGCGCGATGATCCTGCCGGGCGTCAGCGGCGCCTACCTGCTGCTGGTCATGGGCATGTACGAGGTCACCCTGCACGCGGCCCGCGACCTCGACGTGGTGTACGTGGGCGTGTTCGCCGCCGGCGCGGCGACGGGGTTGGCGGCGTTCTCGAAGCTGCTGTCGTGGCTGCTCGACGCCCGCCACGACGCCACGATGGCCGTGCTGGTGGGGCTGATGGCCGGGTCGTTGCGCCGGCTGTGGCCCTGGCAGAGCGGGCAGGCCGAGCTGCTGGCGCCCCCCGGCGGCACCGAGGTGGCGCTGGCCGTGGCGTGCGTGGTGCTCGGCCTGCTCGCGGTGACCGCGCTGATCCGGGTCGGTGCCGGCCTCGAGGACGATGACCGACGCGCGTGAGCCGGCGGACCGCAGTCAGCGCACGGCCGGCGCGGTGCCGAGGTGCCCGGCGACGAAGTCGAGCGACAGCCCCTGCTGACGGACGTTCTCGGTGGCGGCCATCGAGCCGTGCCCGGCCTCGAACACGTCGTAGCGGTGTGGCACGCCGTGCTGCGCGAGGGCCGCGACGTAGTTGTCCACCTGGCGCCGCGGGCAGCGGGTGTCGTTGGCGCCCGTGATCACCAGGACCGGTGTCCGGACCCGGTCGGCGTAGGTGATGGGGGAGCGCTCCCGGTACAGCTCCGGCAGCTCGTCCGGCCCGCCGCCGAACAGCGTGCGGTCGAACTCCTGCAGCCCCGGTGCCTCGTCGGCGAACGCCGCGACGTAGTCGGCCACCGGCACGACCGCGACGGCGACCGACCACACGTCCGGCTGGGTGCCGATGCCCTGCAGCGTCAGGTACCCGCCCCACGAGGCACCGGTCAGGACCACGCGGGCGGGATCGGCGACGCCGGCTTCGACGAGGTGGTCGCGGCCCGCGCGGACATCGAGCAGCTCGGGCCGCCCAGGATCGCCCTGCAACGCGTCCTGCCATGCCTTGCCGTAGCCGGTCGACCCCCGGTAGTTGGGGCTGAGGACTGCGAAGCCGTGGTCGACCCAGGCCTGGACGAACGGGTCGAACTGCTCGCCGACCTGCGCGTGCGGGCCACCGTGGAGGTCGACGACGAGCGGGAACGGCGGCGCGCCCTCGGGCTCCACCAGGAACGCGTGCACCAGGTCGCCGGCGGCGTTGGGGTAGTGCAGCGCCCGGGCACGCCGCCCCCCGGGCGCCGGCGGCCCGGCGGGAGCCAACAGCACCGCGTCGTCGCCGCCCCGCTGCCGCACTGCCGGCGGGTCGGCCGAGGACTCGAAGACGTACCACAGTGAGCCGTCGGGGCGGACGCGCGCGCCGCTGACCGTGCCCACGCCCAGGTCGATCGGCGAGACCCGGCCGTCGTCGAGGTCGTAGCGCAGCAGGCGGCGCTCGCCCAGGTGCTCGTGCGCCAGCAGCAGCGCACTGCCGTCCGGCCACCAGTCCTCGACGTCGATCTCGCCGGGGAGGTCGACCGCGCAGGCGGTCCGTTCGTTCGTCGCGACGTCCCACACCTCCGCCTGGCGCCGTCCCGACCGGTCGACCACGAGCGCCAGGCGGTGATCGCCGCGCAGCGGCGACCAGCCGGCGGGGTCGATCGTGTTGCCGAGCCCGTCGAACACCGCGGCCACCACCTCGCCGTCGGTGGGGTCGGCGACCTCGACGGTCGGGTGCATCGCGTCACCGTGCTCGCTGTGGGACAGCGCCAGCAGCGTCGCGTCGGCGCTGAGCCCGCCCACCGAGATCGAGCGCCGGCGGCTGATGATCGTGCGGGCGTCACCGTCGGTCACGGTGACGATCGAGTACCTGTCGTGGTCGGAGTGGCCGAAGGTGCTGCGCTCTGCCCGCAACGACAGGCCACCGGCCCACCCGGTCGGCACGTCGGGTGCCAGCGCGGCCGCCGCGCCGCCGTCGAATGGCGTCACCACGAAGCGGCCGACCTCCGAGCCGGCGTCGTCGTCGAACCACGCGACGCCGGAGCCGTCGGGCACGGGGATCCCCGTGCGCACCCCGGTCGGGTGGTCGGTGAGCTGGGTGTGCCGGTCGGTGCGCAGGTCCCACGACCAGAGCTGGCGGATGCCCGAGGCGTTGGTCGAGTAGGCGGCGCGGTGCGGGGCCTCGCGCGCCCACCGGGGCAGCGAGCACCGGGTCGCCGTGAAGCGCCGCTGCCAGGCCGGGGTGTCGTCGTCGGGCGGCGCCTCGTGCGCCGTCACCGCCGCGTCACGCGATCACGACCAGCTCGGCCGTGGCGAGCACGTGGCCGTTGACGGCGCGGCGGATCTCGTCGCGTCTGGCGCCCGGCGCCAGGTCGACCTCGGTGTCGAGGGCGAACAGCCGGAAGAAGTAGCGGTGCGGCAGCCACTCGTCCCCCTCGTCGACCGCCGTGGGCCCCGTGTAGCCGGCCTCGTCGAACTCGTTGAGGCCCTGCATCAGCTCGACGGGCTCGTCGATGACCGCATCGCGCGGCACGCCCTCGGGCAGGTGCTCCTCGTGCGCGGCGATGCCGTACACGATCCAGTGGGTGAACACGCCGCTCTCGGCGTCGGGGTCGTCGCAGATCAGTAGCAGTTCCTTGGCGCCCTCGGGCACGCCCGACCAGTGGAGCGGTGGCGACACGTTCCCACCGTCGGCCGAGAAGCGGGGCGGAAGATCCTGATCGTGCTGGAACGCCGGGCTCGTCAGGCGGAACTCCGCCATCGTCTCGCAGTCCTCCCTTGCGGCCGTGCGCCCGGTCGTCCGGGCCCCGGGGGTCGTCATCGGCGGTGCCGGTCCCGCACGCGCTCGGCAGCACCTGGCTCCGCGGAGATTATTGCAGCACCTCGGCGATCCGGGTCAACCCCTTCTCCAGGTCCTCGTCGGCCAGCGCGTAGGACAACCGGACGTGCCCGGGTGCTCCGAAGCCCTCGCCGGGCACCAGCGCCACCTTGGCCTCGTCGAGGAGCAGCGCACACAGCTCGAGCGACGACGCCACCACGTGACCGGCCACGGGCCGCTCGAGGCGCGTCCGCACGTCGGGGAACAGGTAGAACGCGCCGCCGGGCAGGGGGCAGGTCACGCCGGGGACGCCCGACAGCACCTCGTGCGCCCGGCGCCGGCGCCGGTCGTAGGTCCGGCGCATCCCGACGACGTCGTCCAGCGGCCCGCTGACCGCTGCGAGCGCCGCGCGCTGGGCGACGTTGGACACGTTGGACGTCACGTGGCTCTGCAGCCTCGCGATCGCCGCGGCGACCGCCGGTGGCGCGATCGACCAGCCCACGCGCCAACCGGTCATCGCATAGGTCTTGGCGACCCCGTTGACGACGACGCAGCGCTGCGCGAGCTCGGGCACCTCGACCGGCAGGCTGGCGAACACCGCGTCGCCGTAGACCAGGTGCTCGTAGATCTCGTCGGTGATCACCCAGATGCCCACCTCGGCGGCCCAGCGCCCGATGCGGCGCAGCTCCCCGGCCGGGTAGACCGCCCCGGTCGGGTTCGACGGCGAGACGAACACGAGCGCCTTCGTCGCCGGCGTCCGGGCCGCCTCCAGCTGCTCGACCGACACCCGGTAACCGTCGTCGGCGGTGGTCGGCAGTGGCACCACGGTGCCGCCGGCCAGCCGCACCTGCTCGGGGTAGCTCACCCAGTAGGGGGCCGGGACGAGCACCTCGTCGCCCGGGTCGAGCAGCGCCTGGAAGACGTTGAACAGGG
>CAYVGE010000061.1:0-14254 GCA_964450395.1 uncultured Actinomycetota bacterium | reverse complement strand
GCGTGCTTGCCACCGTTGGTCACCGTGACCTGCGCGGCGTCGACCTCGTACCCGCTGTCACGGGCCGTCTTGGCGGCGATCGCCGCCCGCAGGTGCGGCTGGCCGGCGGCGGGGGTGTAGTGGTGCATGGCCGGGTCGGCGCACGCCTGCTGCGCCGCCTCGACGATGTGCGCGGGCGTGGCGAAGTCCGGTTCGCCGGCGCCGAAGCCGATGACGTCGACCCCGGTCGCGCGCAGGCGCTTGGCCTCCGCGCTGATGGCCAGCGTCGGGCTCTCGCCGATCTGGCTGACGCGGTGCGACGTGGCGGCGCTCATCGGTGGTCCTTCGCGTGGTTATCGGTCGGATCGGACGGGAATCCTAGCGATGTCCCCCACGTTCCCCTCTCCGCGAAGGAGTTCCTCCGTCATGGCATCCAGGTACACCGTCCCCGGCATGAGCCGGCAGGACGCGGACAAGGTCGTCGAGTCCCTGCAGCTCCGGCTGACCGCGCTGATCGACCTGCAGCTCACCCTCAAGCACATCCACTGGAACGTCGTAGGCCCGACGTTCATCGGCGTGCACGAGATGCTCGACCCGCAGGTCGACGCGGTCCGCGAGATGACCGACTCGGTGGCCGAGCGGATCGCAACGATGGGTGGCCAGCCCGTCGGCACGCCGGGCTTCGTGTCGAAGAACCGTGGCTGGGACGACTACAGCCTGCTGCGGTCGACGACCCAGGAGCACCTGGCCGCGCTCGACATCGTCTACGACGGCGTCATCGCCGACCACCGCAAGGCCATCCGCGAGTTCGACGACCTCGACCTCGTCTCCCAGGACGTGCTGATCGGGCAGTCCGAGAAGCTCGAGATGTTCCAGTGGTTCGTGCGGGCCCACCTCGAGGACAAGTCCGGGGCGCTGCGCCACGGCGGCGCGCAGACCGAGGAGGAGGCCGCCGCTGCGGTCGAGTAGCGCAGGACCCACCGCACACGCCGCCACCGCATCGCGGTGGCGGCGTCTGTGTGTGCCGGTGCCCCCCGTCCGGCCACGCGCCCGCGGACCCCGGCCGTGGTGACGTGGCCCCGGTGACGGCCGCCGCCGGGCGGTTGGGCAGGCGCCATCCGCTCGTGCTGGTGGCTGCGGGCATCGTGCTGTACGCGACCGGACCGGTCATGCTGCAGGCGTCGTCGCTGTCCGGTCCGGTGTTCAGCTTCTGGCGCCTGTGGATCGGCGTGGCCGTGCTGGGGGTGGCGGTCGGCGTGCAGCGCGTGCGTGGCATGCCGTGGCCCGGCCGGCGCCAGTGGCGCGTGGCGGTGTGGGCCGGCGTGGCCTTCGGCATGCACCAGCTGCTGTTCTTCTCGGCCATCCGGATGACCACGGTGGTCGACGTGTCGCTGATGAACGCGCTGGCCCCGGTGGTGACCGCCGTCGGCGCCTTCTTCATGTTCGCCGAGCGGCCGGGCCCGCGGTTCTGGGGCTGGGCGGCGGTCGCGATCGCCGGTGCCGCGCTGTTGGCGGTCGCCGCGTCGACCGCGCCGTCGGGCAGCCCCCCGGGCATGGCGATGGCGTTGGCCAACGTGGGGTTCTTCGCCGTGTTCTTCCTGCTGTCCAAGAAGGGCCGCGACCACCTGCCCGTGACGCCCTTCCTGCTGGGCACGATCACGGTCGCCGCGCTGGTCGTCAGCTCGTACGTGCTGGTCACTCGGGCTGCGACCACCGACGTCCGCCCGTTCGATCTGCTGCTGGCCGGTGCCGTGGCGGCCGGACCCGGCGCCGTGGGCCACTTCGTGATGACGTGGCCGCTGCGCTACGTGCCCGCCACGATCCCCCCGGTCATGCGCCTGGCACAGCCGTTCGTCGCGGGAGCCCTGGCGTGGTGGCTGCTCGGCGAGCCGCTGTCGGTGCGGCACCTCGCCGCCGGGGCGCTGGTCGTCGCCGGTGCGGCCGGCACGGTGCTGTCGCGCGACGGCCGGCGGCTCCGCGTCGAGGCGGAGCAGCGTGCGGCGCCGCCGGCCGCCAGCGCGGTGCGAGGGGGATGGGAGGGCTGAGCGCCTGCCCACCCGCGGCCGGGCAGGCGGAGCTCAGCGGGTCGCGTAGCTGCGGAACGCCTTGACGGGCTCGCCGCCCAGCTCGAGGTTCCCGCGCTCCTCCCACCACATGCGCAGGACCGCTGACCACGGGACGCCGTGCACGTCGACGCGGGGCACGTCGTCGCGCCAGGGCAGCAGCCGGCGGATCCCGTCCGGCGACGACAGCCGGGGCACGCGGGTCGTGAGCACGTCGCTGTCGTCGTCGGCGATCAGTGCCACTGCCAGCAGCGACGACAGCCGGCGGGCGTGCTCGAGACCGCCGTCGACGACCTCGGCCACGCGGTCCCTGCCACCGGCACCCGAGCGGAGCCGCGCACGTCCGGCGTCGACCAGCAGCAGCACGTCGGGTGTCTCGATGCGCACGGGCACCTCGAAGGGCTGCTCGAACGCGGCCACGCCGTCGGCGGTGTGGTGCGCCTCTCCGACGCGGCGGTGGATGGCGTCGAGGTAGCTGGTGCTCGGGCGCAGGAACGGCGCCCGTCGGGCACCGGAGAACAGCGAGAACCGCACCGGTGGCCGCAGGTTCGATCCGCCGAGCAGCTGCAGCCGGTAGGCCAGCCACTCCTGGTCACGGTGGGTGTCCAGCGAGGAGAACACGTTCCACGTCAGCAGGTCGACGTTGTCCGGCTCCGTCCGCATGCGCTCCAGCCGCTCGGGCTCGTCGCGCAGCATGACCGCCAACCGGTCGGCGTAGAAGACCGGGTTCGTGCGGGTCCGGGTGAACAGGGCCATCAGTGGGGGCCTGCGGCGTGGCGGGGCATGGTCGTGCGGCTCCTTGTCATGCCGGGTCGGTGGCACGCCCGTGCGCGGCGTCCACCTCGGCTGCCTCGATCTCCTCCCGCGTGATGCCGAGCAGGAAGAGGATCGCATCAAGATACGGCACCGTGACCGTCGCGTCCGCCGCGGCCCGCAGGACGGGCTTGGCGTTGAACGCGATGCCCAGCCCCGCGGCGTTGAGCATGTCGAGGTCGTTGGCGCCGTCGCCCACCGCGACCGTCTGGGTGAGCGGGACACCCGCTTCGCGGGCGAGCGACCGCAGGGCGTCGGCCTTGCCCGCGCGGTCGATGATCCCACCGACCACCCGGCCCGTCAGCCGGCCGTCGGCGATCTCGAGGTCGTTGGCGACGGCGTGGTCCAACCCGAGCTCGTCGCGGATGGGGTCGACGATCTGGGTGAAGCCACCGCTGACGATGGCGGTCACGAAGCCCAGGCGCCGCAGCGTGCGGACCAGCAGCGGGGCGCCGGGGGTCAGGCGCAGGCGGCGGCGGACCGTCTCGAGCACCTCGACGGGGCACCCGGCCAGCAGCCGCACCCGTTCGCGCAGCGACTCGGCGAAGTCGAGCTCGCCGTCCATCGCGCGGACGGTGATCTCGCGGACCTTGTCCGCGCAACCCAGCTCCTCGGCCAGCAGCTCGATCGCCTCGTCCTGGACCAGCGTCGAATCGACGTCCATGATGATCAGCCGCTTGGCGCGGCGGTACAGGTTGGCGCGCTGGACCGCGACGTCGACGCGCTGCCGCGCCGCCTCGGTCGCCAGCCCGCGGCGCAGCCGCGCGCCGTCGGCGCCGGACACCCGCAGCTCGAAGCTGGTGATCGGGTAGCGCGAGAGCCGCTCGATGCGGTCGATGTTGCCGCCCTCGCGGGCGATCACGGCCGTCAGCGCGGCGATCGCGGTCGGCCGCAGCGGCTGGCCGAGCACGACGACGCTGTGGCGGTCCACCGGGCTGCCCGCCCGCCGCGACGCCATCTGCTCGACCTCGATCTGCACGTCGTGGTCACCGGCGATCTGGGCGACGTCGCCGCGCAGCAGGACCTCCTCGCCGCCCGGCGACACCAGGATCCCCAGGATGAGCCGGTCGTGGATCACGACCTGCTCCATGTCGAGGATGCGGGCGCTGTGCTCCTCGAGCGCAGCGCACAGGGCGGCGGTGATGCCCGGACGGTCCCGCCCGGTCACCGTGATCAGCAGAGCACTCGCGTCAGCCACGCGCCAAGCTTAGTCGCCCCGCCGCGCCCGGCCCCGCGCACGCCGCGCAGCCGCCCGAGCCCGCGGGACACGCTGTGGCTTCACGCCGCGCCGCCTTTTTCGGGGTGCGGGTGCCTGGGTAGACCTCAGCGGATGGACGAGATCCCCAAACCTCGTGAGCTGCTGGCCATTCGCGGCGCCACCGAGGACCTGTTCGGCCTGCTGCGATCGTGGTTCGCCGTGCCCGGCGAGGTGACGCTGGACCTGCGGGCGATCGACTCCGCCGTTGCCGAGCTCGGCGAGCCCCGGCTGGTCATGGCGATGGCCATGCGCAAGCTCCAGGCGCTGCACCTGCTCACGACCCCGGGCGTGGTGACCACCACCGACGTGGTGCTGACCGTCATCCAGGACCTCGAACGCGCCCTGCTGCAGGCCCCGTCGATGCACCTGCGCGACACCGCCGCCGCGACAGACTGGGACGCGGAGCTCGCCGCGTTGGACGACGGCGACACGACCCGCGATGCTGCGGTCGAGACCGGCGCCGGCGACGACGATGACGAGATCGCGCTCTTCCGCACCCACCACGCGGCCCTCCACGAGGCGGCGCGGGCGGTGCTGCACGCCTCCGACGGACGGATCCGCCGTCTGGTCTGATGCGCGCCCGGCGTCGGCCGGGGTGACGCGGTGAACGGGTTGGACTACCTGCTGCTCGTGCTGCTGGTCGTCGTCTGCGTGCGCGGCGGGCGCCTGGGCGGACTGTCACAGGTGGCGTCGTACGGCACGGCGGCCGTCGGCCTGGTCATCGGCGCGGTGATCGCGCCGGGTGCGGCGGCGCTGCTGGCCGACGGGCCCGGCACGACCCTGTCCCTCCTGACGCTGGTCATCCTGCTCGCCTGCCTGCTGGTCGCCCAGTCGGTCGGCGTGGCGATCGGCATCCGGCTGCGACGCGCCGCAGAGGAGGCCGGGGCGGGTGGAGCCGATGCCCTGGCGGGCATCGCGGTCGCCGCGATCGGGCTCGTCCTGACGGTCTGGCTGCTGTCGGTGCCGCTGTCGCGCGGGCCGTCGCGGCTGCTGGCCGACACGTTGGCCCACTCCCGCCTCGTCAACCTGATCGACGAGACGCTGCCTCGCCCGCCCGACGTCGTCGCGCGCGTCGGCACGTTGCTCGACCGGCAGGGCTTCCCCGAGGTCTTCAGCGGGATCGGCAACGACGTCACCGCGCCGCCGGTCGAGACGCCGCGGGGCACCGCCGTCGCCGCCGCGGAGGCCGCGGCTCGCAACAGCGTGGTCCAGGTCGAGGTGTCGGGGTGCAACAGCGTGTCGTTCGGCAGCGGGTTCGTGCCAGAACCCGGCGTCGTGGTGACCAACGCGCACGTCGTCGCCGGCGGTGATCAGGTGCAGGTGCGCAGCCGCCGCGGCACCACCCGCGCCCGGGTGGTGCTGTTCGACCCACGCCTGGACCTGGCGGTGCTGGCGGCCCCCGGCCTCGACGCCCCGCCGCTGCCCTGGACGCGCACGGTGTCCGGGCGGGGCATGACCGGCGCGACGCTGGGCTACCCCGGCGGGCGCAAGCGGCTGACGGTCAAGCCCGCCGCGGTGCGGCGGCGCGTGCAGGCGGTCGGCCGCGACATCTACGGCCGGGAGACGGTCACCCGTGACGTGCTGATCCTCGCCGACGAGGTCACGCGGGGGGACTCGGGCGGGCCCTTCGTGACCGAGGACGGCGAGGTCGCCGGCGTGGTCTTCGCCGCCGCGGTCACCGAGGCGAGCACCGGCTACGCGCTGGCGGCCGACTCGATCAGCGACGTGGTCGCCGAGGGGGCGGCCAGCCGCCGTCCCGTGTCGACCGGCGCCTGCCGCTACAGCTGAGCCACCCGGCGTCGGTCCCGCGACGGCGAGGCTGCGGTCCGAGCCCTCGGCGTTGCGATCGGCCTGTCCACGTGCGCCGCGTCGCGGGGGCGGGGCGTCGGCCGCGACGCGGCGTACCGGGAGGGCGCGGCGGCTCAGGCGCCGTCGCGCAGCATCTCCGCGACGAGGAACGCCAGCTCCAGCGCCTGCTTGTTGTTCAGGCGCGGGTCGCACGCGGTCTCGTAGCGCGTGGCCAGGTGTGCGTCGGCGATCTCCTGCGCGCCGCCGAGGCACTCGGTGACGTCCTCGCCGGTCAGCTCGAAGTGCACGCCGCCGGGCACCGTGCCCTCCTGGGCGTGGACCCCGAAGAAGGTGCGCAGCTCGTCGAGCACCTCGGTGAACCGCCGCGTCTTGTAGCCGGTCTCGCTGGTGAAGGTGTTGCCGTGCATGGGGTCGCACGACCAGACGACCGCCAGGCCGCGTCGATGCACGTCGCGCACCAGTTGCGGCAGCCGGTCGGGCGCCGCAGCCGCGCCCATGCGCGCGATCAACGTCAGGCGGCCGGGCTCGTTGCCGGGGTTGAGCCGTTCGGCCAGCGCGGCGACCTCGTCGACGGTCGCCGTCGGCCCGAGCTTGACGCCCACCGGGTTGCCGACGCCGGACAGGAAGTGCACGTGCGCGCCGTCGGGGTCGCGGGTGCGCTCGCCGATCCACAGCATGTGGGCGCTGCAGTCGTACCAGTCGCCCGTCAGCGAGTCGCGCCGCGTGAGCGCCTCCTCGTAGGCCAGCAGCAGCGCCTCGTGCGACGTCCAGAAGTCGACCGTGTGGAACGTCGGGTCGTTGGCGACGTCGATGCCGCATGCGCGCAGGAACCGCAGCGCTCGCGTGATCTCGTCGGCGACGGCGGCGTAGCGCTGGCCCTGCCGGCTGTCGCGCACGAACTCCTGGTTCCACAGGTGGACCTTCTCGAGGTCGGCGAAGCCGCCCCTGGTGAAGGCGCGCAGCAGGTTCAAGGTGGCCGCCGACTGGTGGTACACGCGGGCCAGCCGGGTGGGGTCCGGCTCGCGCGCCTCCTCCGAGAACGCCAGGTCGTTGACCGCGTCACCGCGGTAGGACGGGAGCATGCGGTCGCCGCGTCGCTCGACGCCGGACGACCGCGGCTTGGCGAACTGCCCCGCGATGCGGCCGACCTTGATCACCGGCAGCTGCGCGCCGTAGGTCAGCACCACCGCCATCTGCAGCAGGATCTTGAGCTTGTCGCGGATGGCGTCGGCCGAGAAGGCCGCGAACGTCTCGGCGCAGTCACCGCCCTGCAGCACGAACGCCTCGCCGCGCGCGGCGGCGGCCAGCTCGGTCCGCAGCTGCCGTGCCTCGCCGGCGAAGACCAGCGGCGGCTGCGCGCCCAGGTCGACGACGACGCGCTCGAGGTCGCCGGTGTCGGGCCAGTCCGGCTGCTGCGCTGCGTGCAGGCGCCGCCACGAGGTCGGCGTCCAGGTGTCGTCGATGTTCACGGAGGTCATGGTGGTGTCGTCCCGTCCACCCGATGTCGGCGCCGCCCCTGGGCGCCGCTGATCCAGCGGCAACGGTACGGGCCGCGGCGCGTCAGCGCAGCAGCAGGTCCCATGCCGCGGACCGCATGGTATAGGTCGCGTCGGTCAGGTCGTGACGCAGCTCGCCGTCGCGGCTGTGGTCGACGGCCTCGCCGCGGATGCGCAGGCGCGTGCCCTGGTACGCGTGGACGTCGTCGCGCTCCACGTGGGTGCCCCGCTGGATGTCCATCGCCAGGCCGGCGCGCGCCCCCGTCGACAGCTCGCCGATGACCAGGACGTCCAGCAGGCCGTCGGCAGGGTCCGCGCCGACGCACAGGCGCGTCCCGCCGCCCAGGCAGGGGCCGTTGGCCGCCAGCACCAGCAGCGTGGGCCCGTCGTGGACGACCGCGCCGTCGACGGTCACCTCCAGCGCGTACTCCTCCTGCGCGGCGCCCGAGGCGAGCGCCGCGAGGGGGTAGGCGAGCGGCCCGGCGATCGGCTTGACGGCCTGGGCGCGGTCCGACGCGACGGCGCCCAGTCCCGCGTGCGCCGCGTTGACGACCACCTCGCCGTCATCGGTCTCCAGCAGATCCAACCTGCGCGGGCGGCCGTCGAGGTACGCGCGCGCCGCGTCGACGGGGTCCTCGGGCACCCCCATCCCGGCTGCGAAGTCGTTGCCCGTGCCCATCGGCACGAGGCCGACGGCCGTGGCGGGCAGGCGGCCGAGCTCGTCGAGCAGCGTCACCACCAGGTGCAGGCTGCCGTCGCCGCCGGCGACGACCACGCGGTCGCCGTCGAACGCGCGCAGGATCGACCGCAGCTCCCCGGGACCGGTCGGGCGCGCGTGGACCAGGTCGCCGCCCGCCCGGAGCACCTCGGCGACCCGGGTCACCTGCTGCCCGGTGGTCGAACCTGCCGCGCTGTTGCTGACCAGCAGCGTCGCACCGCTCACCGCGTGCCTCACGGCCCCAGGTGCGGGTAGCCCCAGTCGGTCGGTGGCGCGAACGTCTCCTTGATCGCGCGTGGGCTCGTCCACCGCTGGAGGTTGAAGAGCGAACCGGCCTTGTCGTTGGTGCCCGACATGCGGGCGCCGCCGAACGGCTGCTGCCCGACGACCGAGCCGGTCGGCTTGTCGTTGACGTAGAAGTTGCCCGCCGCGTGGCGCAGGGCGCCGCTCGCCTCGTGGACCGCCGCGCGGTCCTGCGAGAACACGGCGCCGGTCAGCGCGTAGGGGCTGGTGGTGTCGACCAGCTCCAGGGTCTGCGCCCACTGATCGTCGTCGTAGACGAACACGGTCAGGATCGGCCCGAACAGCTCGGTGGTCATGGTCATCGACCGGGGATCGTCGGTCACCAGCACCGTGGGCTCGACGAACCAGCCGACGCTGTCGTCGGTGCCACCGCCGACCAGCACCTTGGCGCCCGCGTCGGTCGCCGCAGCGATGGCGTCGCGGTGGCGCGCGAACGCCGTGCCGTCGATCACGGCCCCGAAGAAGATGCCGGGGTCGGCGACGTCACCGGTGGGGATCGCGGTCGCGAGGTCGGCGATGCCGTCGCCCACGGCGTCCCACAGGCTGCGCGGGATGTAGGCCCGGCTGGCGGCCGAGCACTTCTGACCCTGGTACTCGAACGCGCCCCGCCCGAGTGCCACGACCAGCTCGTCGACCAGCGCCGACGGGTGGGCGACCACGAAGTCCTTGCCGCCGCTCTCGCCGACGACCCGTGGGAACGTCCGGTAGGTGTCGAGGTGCTCGGCCGCGCGCCGCCACAGGCCCTGCAGCACCGCCGAGGAGCCCGTGTAGTGCAGCCCGGCGAAGTCCGGATCGGCCATCGCGACCTCGCTGACCAGCGCGCCGTCACCGTGGACCAGGTTGATCACGCCGGGCGGCAGGCCGGCCTCGATCAGCAGCTGCATGGTCCAGTGCGCCGCGAGCGCCTGCTTCTCCGAGGGCTTCCAGACCACGGTGTTGCCCATCAGCGCCGGCGCCGTCGGCAGGTTCAGCGCGATCGCCGTGAAGTTGAACGGCGTCATCGCCAGCACGAAGCCCTCGAGCGGGCGGTAGTCCATCCGGTTCCACGACCCGCGCACGCTCAGCGGCTGGTTCGCGAGCAGGTCCCGAGCGAACGCGACGTTGAAGCGCAGGAAGTCGATGGCCTCGCATGCCGCGTCGATCTCGGCCTGGTGCCACGACTTGCTCTGGCCCAGGATGGTCGCCGCGTTGACGCGGTCCCGCCACGGCCCGGCCAGCAGGTCGGCGGCCCGGAGGAAGATCGCCGCCCGATCCTCGAAGGGTGTCGCCGCCCACTGCGACCTGGCGCCCTGCGCGGCGGCGATGGCGGCCTCGGTGTGGCGGGTCGTGGCCTGGTGGACGTCGGCCAGGTGCAGGTCGTGGCGGTGCGGCGCGCGCACCTCGAAGGTCTCGTCGGCATGCTCCGGCTCGTTCGCGATGACGTGCGGCGCCTCGACCGTCCGGCCCGCCACGGCGGTCAGCTCCGCCGCCAGCGCGTCACGCTCGGGGCTGCCCGGCGCGTAGCCGAGGATCGGCTCGTTGCTGGGCTCGGGGACCCGGGTGATGCTGTCGACCATCTGGTGCCTCCTGCGCGTCGCTGCGGCGCGCCGCGCGCCGCGGCCGCCTGCTTGCAACGTACCCGCGCCGGCGGCGGCCAAGGCACCGCAGGCCACGGCGCCGCCGGGGCGGGCCGCCGCGGCCGCCGGCCGCACCGCTGGCGACTACGCTGCGTGCACCGTCGTCGTCCGGAGGGATCGCGTGCCCGAGCTGCCCGAGGTCGAGAGCGTGGCCCGCCAGCTGCGCCCGCGACTGGTCGGGCGACGGATCGTCGCGGTGTGGACCGACCCGCAGTCGCGCTTCGTCGACACCGCGGCGGCCGCCGGAGCACGGGTGGTCGACCTGCGCCGGCGTGGCAAGTACCTGCTGGCCGGGCTGGAGGCGCCGGCGCTGCCGGCCCGCGAGCTGATCATGCACCTGGGCATGACGGGCGCGTTCCGCTTCCGCGGCCCGGACTGGTCGCCGGATCCCTACGTGCGGGCGACGTTCACGCTCGACGACGGCGTCCTCGACTTCCGCGACGTGCGGCGCTTCGGCCGGCTGACGGTGGTGCGTGCCGGCGATCACGCGGGCATCGCCACGCTGGCGCGGCTGGGTCCCGAGCCGCTCGGCGACGACTTCGACCCCGCGACGTTCCACGCCGCGCTGCGCCGGTCGCGCATGCCGGTGAAGGCGCAGCTGCTGTCGCAGCGGCCGGTCGCCGGCGTCGGCAACATCTACGCCGACGAGGCGCTGTGGCTGGCCCGGATCAACCCGCGGGCGCGCCGCGTGGGGCGGGAGCGGTCGGACCGGCTGTGGGCGGCGATCCGTCGTGTGCTCGCCGGGGCGATCGAGCGCGAGGGCACGACGTTCCGCGACTACCAGATGGTCAACGGCGAGTCGGGGCGCAACGCGACGTTCCTCATCGTCTACGGCCAGCAGGGCCGGCCGTGCCCACGGTGCGCGACGCCGCTGCGCAGGATCGAGGTCGGCGGTCGCGGGACGACCTACTGCCCGCGGTGCCAGCGCGCCTGACCGATCGACGTCCGGCGCGCCCTCCAGCCGGGCGCCGGGGCCGGGCCGGTGGGGTGGGGCTCAGACGCCGCCGCGCTTGCGGACCTCGTCGATCGCGCCGTACTCGACCGCGTCCTCGGCCGACAGCCAGAAGTCGCGGTCGGCGTCGCGCCGGATGACCTCGATGTCCTTGCCCATGCGCTCGGCGAGGATCTCGTAGAGCCGCTCGCGCAGGAACACGATCTGCTTGGCCTGGATCTGGATGTCGACGGCCTGGCCGCGCGCGCCGCCCAGCGGCTGGTGGAACATGATGCGGGCGTTGGGCGTCGCGGCGCGCAGGCCGGTACCGGTGGCCAGCAGGAAGGCCGCGGCCGATGCGGCGATGCCGACGCAGATGGTGTTGACCTTCGAGCGCATCAGCTGCATGACGTCGTACACCGCGAACATGCCGCTGACCAGGCCGCCGGGGGAGTTGATGTAGAGGGTGACGTCCTTCTCGGAGTCGGCGTCGAGCGCCATCAGCTGGGCGACGAGGGTGTCGGCGACGGTGTCCTCGATGGGGCCCCGCAGGTACAGGATGCGGTTGTCGTACAGCTTGCGGAACACGCTCGAGCCCGCGAGGAAGTCCAGCTCCGGGTGGCCCTCCTGGGCCTGGGGCGGGCCGGCGATGCCGGAGGTCGGCACGATGAGATCGGACACGGCGTCACACTCACTTGTCGCACGTCGAGGGGGCGTGATTGGCTGGAAGCCTAGCAGTGGGTCCTGACGGTGGAGCCGGGTCCTGTAAGGAAGAGTTTCTGTGCACGGGCCGCACGTACATGCCACGGAGAGCACGGAGCGCATGCGCTCTGTGTGATGATCCTTCCTCGTACGCAGTCGGCAGCGCCTGCGGAGGTCGTCACGACCGCGTCGACCGGGCGCGCTGCGAAGGCGACTTCGAGGACGGGTGCAACCCATGACGAACACGCAAGTTGGTGGCTCACGGACGCTTGGTCGAGGGCTCGATGTGCTCAAGGCCCTCAGCCAGGCGCCGGACGGTGCCACGGTGGCCGGCCTGTCGAAGCGGACGGGCCTGGACCGCGCGGTGCTCTACCGGCTGCTCGACACCCTGTGCGCCGAGGGCTTCGCCGTCCGCGACTCCGACACCCGCAAGTTCCACCTCGGCGTGTCGTTGATCGAGCTGGGCATCCGTGCCACACGGCAGCTCGACGTCCGGCGCTACGCACTGCCGGGCATGCGGTCGCTGATGGAGCAGGCCCACGAGGCGGTCTGCCTCGCCGTGCAGGACCGCACCGACATCGTGGTGGTCGACCGGGTCGAGCCCCGTGGGTTGAGCGTGCGGGTGCACTACCCGGTGGGCACGCGCCACGCGTTGACGTCCGGGGCACACGGCCGGGCGCTGCTGTCGCAGCTGGAGCCGGAGACGCGGCGCGACCTCGGGGCGTCGCCGGAGCTGTCCGCCGAGCTGGAGACCAGCCGCACCCGCGGCTACGCGTTGTCGATCGACGAGATCGACCGCGGCGTCGTGGGGGTGGCCGCGCCCATCGTGGGCCGTCGCGGCAAGCCGGTCGCCAGCATCGGCATCGTGGCGCCGTCGCTGCGGCTGCGTGACCCCTCCAAGCTGGGGCCGCGCGTGCGCGCCCTGGCCATGGAGGTCTCCCGCCGCCTCGTGCACCCGCCGGTGCCGGTCGGCTGACGCGCCGCTCCGGGTGACCGCGCCCGCCGGACGGTGCCCGGCGCGTGAGCCGACGATGCGCACGCGGGCGCGCGCGGCATCGTGGGTCGTCAGATCAGCATCTGGCCGAGGAAGATGCCGACCGCCGCACCCGCGGCGACCAGCAGCAGCACGACCAGCCAGCGCAGCAGGCTGTTGCCGCCGCTCGGCTCGTCGTCGACCGTCGACACCGTCGGCCCGCCGGCCGTTGCCGGCTGGGGACGCGGTGCCGGCCGCTCGGCCGACGCCGGGCCGGCGGCCTGCAGCCGGCCCGTCGACGTCGACGGCGCGCTGCGCCCGGTCGTGCCCTCGCCCCTCCGGCCGCTGCGCGGCGACGAGCCGGTGGGCGGCGCAGTGGCATCGGGGTCCCCGCCGAACACGTCCTCCAGCCTGGGGTCGCCGTCGTCGCGCTTGATGGGCGTCGTCGCGGTGGCGTCGAGCTCGCGGTCGGCCGTCGACGGCCGCTGGTAGGACCGGGCCTCGAAGCGGGGGCCGGCGTCACGCTCGGCCTCGTCGGGGTCCTGTGACGGATCGGGCCGGTCGCCCGCGGCGCTCGGCTGCCGGCGCGCGTCTGCCCGCAACGGTGAGGCCAGCGCAGACGGCGGTCGCCGCTCGTCGTCGTCCTGCCCCGGCCGCGCCGTGCTTCGCTGGGCCGGTGCCGCCAGTGGGGATCCGCCGTCGCGCTCCTGTCCCGCCGGGCGGCGCAGCGGTGACTCGGTGTCGTCGTCGCCCCGGGCCCCGCGTCGCTCGTCCTCGCGCAGCGGCGAGAGCGCGGGCCCGTCGCCGCCGAACGGCGGGGGGGCCGGGCTCCGGTCATGCTGTTGGCCGGTCCCCGGTGCGTCCGTCCGCGGACGCAGGGCCCGGGGCGGGGGTGGGGTGTCGTCGTCGCGTTCCGCGTCAGGCATCGCCGGGATCGACTGGGTGTCTTCGCCGATCCCGCCGCGGCCACGTGCCTGCGGCTGGTCGGCGGGTGCCGGGCGCCGCAGCGGCATGCGCACGAGCTCGTCGCTGGCCTCGTCGTCGGGCGCCGGGGTCGCGGGCGCCAGCGCCGGGGCCGCGTTGCCGAACGCCACGGGGGCGGACGAGCCCGCGAGGGCCGGCGGGCCCGCCGGGGCGCGCAGCGGCGTGGGCTCGTCGGCGCCACCATCCGCGTCGTCGGCGATCTCCCAGCCGCGCGGAGGCGTGCCGTTGCGGCGGCGCAGCGCGGTCACCTGCTCGTCGTCGTCGGTGTCGCCAGGTGACGCTGCGGGCACGGCCATGTCGAGCGACGACCGCGGCGCGCCGGCGTCACCGGGGCCGCGGTCCAGGTCGGCCGACGCGATGCGCAGGTCGGAGTCGAGCCGCGACGCGCGCATCTCCCGTGACTCGCGGCGGCTGCCGGTGCCCAGCACCGAGGCCAGCACGCGGTGGCCCAGGTCGGGTGTGGGGGGCAGGGGCTCGAAGCGGCGCCGAGCGCGGCGCAGCACCCCGGTCAGCCGCCCGCACGGGGTCGGCTCCGCGGCGGTGCCCGGAACGGCGGCGGCCTCGTGCGGCGGCAGCAGGCCGAAGATCCAGTTGGCCAGCGCGACGCCG
>CAYVGE010000060.1:9618-18179 GCA_964450395.1 uncultured Actinomycetota bacterium | reverse complement strand
GCCACCGCCGCGCCGAGCATGTACAGCCCCTGGAGCAGGTCCGGGATCGTTGCGACAGCGAGCAGCAGCAACAGGTCGGGGGCGTACCATCTGCCGACCCATGCGACGTTGAACGTGCGACCGAGCAGGAGCGGGCCGAGTTGGTACACCGCGACGATCGTGACGATGGGTGCGATGAAGCGCGGCACGATCGCGCGGGTCAGTTGCCGGGTGGTCAGCGTCCGGGCCCGCTGGGTCCACCCGCGCAGGCTCAGCACCGAGCGGACGGCGAACGCGGTCACGACGAGAAAGATCACCAGCACGACGGCACCGATCAACCGGACCGACACGCCGCCGCCGGGTGCCGGTCTGCCCGTCATCAGGTCGAGCATCCCAGCCTGAAGTTGGGGCAGGACCACGATGCCGTCGATGAGGTGATTCTGGTTCATCACGAGCGCGTAGCCGCGGTCGCGGTCGGGCAGGACCGCCAGTTGGCTCATGGATGTCGTGTCCGCGCCGTCGTGGAACCCGACCGGCTCGCCGCGGTGCTCCGCCACGACCCATCCCATGCCGTACGCGGACTCGTCGGTCGACGACACGGTCCGCATGAGCTCGACGCTGCCAGGCGACAGGATCCTGGTGTCGCCGTAGGCACCCTGGTTGCCCAGGGCGACGGCGAAACGCGCGAGGTCGGGCGCGGTCGAGACGAGGTCGCCGGCGCCGAACATGTACCGGTAGGTCGGGGCGTCCCTGGGAACGGCGAACCCGAACAGCTTGCTGTGGCCCTGCGCCATCCCGGCCACCGCCGCGTCGCGGTGGTTGCCCGAGCTGTGCGCCATCCCCAACGGACCGAAGATGTGGGCTTCGACGTAGTCGCCGTAGGACCGGCCGGAGACCGTCTCGACGATCAACGCCAGCGTCGAGTAGTTCGGGTTGAAGTACTGGAAGCTGGCTCCGACCCGTGCGGTCAGGCGTGCGTGACGCAGATCCGCAACGCCGTCCTCGAGCGGCGTCCGCGGGTCCAGGACCCGGTTGTACCCGAGGTCGGACAGCCCGCTGGTGTGCTGCAGCAGATGCCGCACGGTGATCGCGGCGGACGCGTCGTCGCCGGCGACGCGGAACCACGGCAGATACGTCCGGACCGGTGCGTCGAGGTCGATCCTGCCCCGCTCGACGAGCTGGAGCACCGCGACGGCGGTGAACGTCTTCGTGACCGATCCGATCGGCATCGGCACATCCGCGGCCATGGGCCGGCCCGCGCCGGCGTGGCCGTAGCCCCGCACGTACGTGACCCGGCCGTCCTCGACGACCGCGAGCGCGAGGCCCGGGATCCCGTGCTTGTCCATCTGAGCTTCGACGAACCGGTCGACCACCGCGGTGTCCACCAGACCCGTCGCCACGGGCGCGGCACTTGCGACCGGCAACGGCAATCCGCCGGTCAGTACGCCCAGCAGCATGGCGACCGCCAACAGGCTGCTAAGACCGGTCACCGCCCAACACGACCAACTCTGCGCGAAGGTGAGCAGGAAGAAGGCGCGCGGCGATGGCTTTCGATCCGCACGGTCGGCTGCCACCCCGCGTTCCGGGCGGCCTTCGAGGTCACCGTGGTTCGTCGCGGTCATCCCGGCTCGCCGCCGCTGCCCGACGAACGTCCCGGAGTCGGCGCCGGCCGCGGTGCGCCCTGGCCGAACCGACGTGCGAACAGCGGCCGGTAGACGATGACCGCCACGGTTACGCCGAAGATCGCGAATAGGCTGAACGCGATCGTGTTCGCGGCGGAGGCGGCGGGGTCACCGGCGGCCTGCATGACGATGGCCATGCCCGCGACCGATGATCCGAGCAGCGCGAACCACCCGACCGCGGCGTATATCGCCGTGTGCGCCCAGCTGGCACCCCGCAGGATCCCCACGCCGATCAGCACCAGGGCGGGCACGACGATGCCCAGGTCCATGAACTTGACCAGCCAGAACAGCGCGGGGTCGGCCAGGGATTCCGGGCTCGCCGGCTGCGCCGACCATGCGTCGAGCAGCCCCGGCAGGTGCAGACCGAACGCCAGGAACACCGCCACCACCAGCGCGAACACCCCCAGGGCACGGTCCACCCGCGGGGAAGCCGGCGGCAGCCTGGAGGGTTCGATGGTGGCCCAGGCGCGGACCGCGATGGCGCCCGCGAGCACGAACAGCCCCAGGAACAGCGGGAAGAACCGTTCGCTGTTGCCGGGATAGCGGGCGATGTCGACACCCATCGCCAACTGGACGTAGGTGTACAGCGCGTAGACCGCCGGTCCCAACGCCAGCACCGGCCCAGCCGGATGGCCACGCAAGGCCAGGACGCCGGCCACGATGCTGACCGGCGCTACCAGCACCAGCGCCGCGGCGTCGCCGCCGACGACCTGGCCGGCCGCCCCGTCCGAAACGTGGTAGTGGATCACATCGCCCACGAGCGGCCCGAGCAGCGCGACGGCGGCCGCACCCAACCCCAGCACGATCAGGCCGATCCCCGGCCACCGCCGCCCGGGCGCCTCGCCTCGGCGCACGGCTACCGGGTCGACGGGCCGGCGTCGCATCGTCTGGGTCATCGCATCCTCCTGTCTCCACTCCCACGCGACCACGACGTTGCCGGCAGCGCCCGGTAGTCCGCGCACCCAACGCGTCGATGTGGGGCACACCGCGACCGCGCGGGCAAGGTGGACGCCGGCGCCGCCAACCCAACAGTCTCTGCCGACCGTGTCGCAGCTGGAGTGGTCATGCCCGCTCCTCAACACCTCCGCCCCGATGGTGGCGCCCACGCTCGGCCCGGGCTGGGTCGTAGGTCCCACCCCCGACCGGCCTGAGGCACCTCCGCCGGCTGCTCAGTGCTCGGGAACAGGATCTCACCTGGGCCCAGGCGCGGCGTGAAATCACCATGGCAGCGCGCGCTACCAGACGACGTCTGGGAAGGGACGGTCGCCCCATCAGGCTGGGACAGTCACCCCTGCCCCCAGATGAGCCGGGCCGGCACGGGTCGAGGTCGAGCAGTGTTGGATGGCGATAGCGACCACGGCGACGTGAGCGCCCAGGTGCCCCAGGACACGGGCCCTGTGCCGTCCGACCAGCTGACGCGGCGAGCCGGTTCGGCGGCCCGCGGCTGTTCGACGTGACCACCGGCACTGACGACTTCGTGGCGCACGGAATCGTGGCCAGCCGCGAGCATCGCCTGCTGACCCATCGCGGCTGACGGCACGTCACCAGCGGCGCCCATGAGCGGGAGGCGTCAACGCCCGCCGGAGACGTGCCACGCCCCCACCCCGCCGCCCGCTCCGGTGACGACCGCGACCTGAGCGGCCCAGCGCCTGCGGGGCCACATCCGGCGGTCGATGAGGCAGTCGTCAGAACCGAGGGGCGTGGCATACGCCGACTGGCCATGGCTCGTCGGTTCAGGCGTGCCGTCACGCTCGGTACGCGCGCGTGTCACGAGGAGGGCTGGCTGTCACCCCGGGTCAGGGACCTTCTCCCTGGCCCCGCGGAACTCCCGATGCGCGCCGTCGTCGACTACCTGCTGACCCGACCGAGGTCGACACCAGCCGCATCGCTGCGTTCGGGATCAGCAGCGGGGGGTACCTCGTGCCACGAGCGGCCGCGTCCGAGAAGCGCATCCACGCCTGTGTCACCCTGAGCATGATGCTCGACGCCCACCAGGTATGGGTCGAGACGATGGGGGTCCGCTTGCTCGCTCGTGCGGAGAAGTTCGGGCTGCTGCGACTCGCCAGAAGGATCGGGCCTCGGCGCGACTGGCTCGATGACGTCTTCCACCAGCCATACGGCAGCCACCAGGAGCTTGCGCTCGCCCAGATGCAGCCGTAGCTCGCCGCCTCGAGGGCTCGACGGCACAGGGATCGCGATGGGACTGACGAAGTCGACAGCACTCCACAGAACCGACCCGTCGTCGACATCGCAGCTGCGGTCGGACACCACGGCCCGGTCTGGGACGTGACACGTCGTGCCGGCATCGTCGCGCCGATGGCGCTGATCGCCACGACCTACGTCGTCTCCCAAGTCATCCTCATCGCCCGCGATCATCGCCGGGCACGCGGTGGGCAGCTACACGTCCATGGAGCTGTGGGCGTACGTCGACGTGCGGTAGGCCACGCTGTCGCCGGTGACCGAAGCGGTGCTCCTGGCGGTCGTCTGCCGTTTGGGATCTTCATGATCCCGTGCTGCTACTGATCGCCGGACTGCTCACACACCCGTCGCTTGCCGCTGGCATCGACTCGATAGCATGAACGACGGTCGGGCAATGACGTTGCGGCCGGCTGCGACGTCCAGTCCGAGTGGGTCCTGGGCCGAAGGCAACAGGGAGCGGTGTCCTGTCTGGTGCGGCGGAGGAGCTCGGGGCTGCTGCGCCGAGTGATGTCTACGGAGTGCTCGAGTCGCGACCGTCAGGTCTGACGGCCGAGGAGGCTCGCGCGCGGCAGTCGCGGTACGGCCCGAACCGGATCGACGAGGGCCCCGGGAGGCGGCTGCTGCCGCGGCTGCTGGCTCAGGTCACGCACGTGATGGCGGTGTTGCTGTGGATCGCCGGCCTGTTGGCGTTCATCGCGGAGCTGCCCGAGTTGGCCATCGCCGTGTGGGCGGTCAACCTCGTCAATGGGGCGTTCAGCTTCTGGCAGGAGTACCGGGCGGAGCGGGCGCTGGCTGCACTGCGTCAACTGTTGCCGACATCGGCTCGCGTGTTGCGCGAGGGGGTCGAGAACCGGGTGCTCGCCGACGACCTGGTCCCCGGCGATGTGCTGCTCCTGGCCGAAGGGGACCGCATCTCTGCGGATGCCCGGCTGGTTGAGGCGCACGAGCTCCGCGTCGACCAGTCCACGCTGACCGGTGAATCGCACCCCGTGCGTCGGACCGCACGCCCCCTTCCCGCCGAGCGACGCCCCGTCGCCGAACAGATCAACGCCGTGTTCGCCGGGACGATGGTGACCAGCGGTCGTGGCACGGCGGTCGTGGCCGCGATCGGGATGCACACGGAGTTCGGCGCGGTCGCTTCGATCACCGGAACCATGGTGCGCGAACAGAGCCCGCTCCAGCGGGAACTGGCGACCTTGAGCCGGGTAGTCGGAGCCATCGCGGTCGTAGTGGGACTGGCCTTCTTTGCGCTCGCGCAGGTGATGACGGCTATGCCCATCGATCGCGGTCTCGTGTTCGCACTCGGGATGATCGTGGCATTCGTTCCCGAGGGACTGCTGCCTACGGTGACGCTGGCTCTGGCGATGGGCACACAACGGATGGCGCGGCGGCAGGCCCTCGTCAAGCGTCTGTCGGCGGTCGAAGCGCTGGGTTCAACCACGGTCATCTGTACCGACAAGACCGGTACGCTCACGGCGAACCAGATGACGGTCCGCTCCGTGTTCCAGCTCGGAGACCGCTACGACGTGACAGGCGTCGGCTATGCCCCGGATGGCGCGCTCCTGCGCGACGGGAGCCCGATGGCTGTGATGCCGACGGATCTGCGGGAACTGTTGTGGACCGCGGCGTGCGTCAACGATGCGAAGCTTCTGCCGCCCGACGTCGACCGGCCGAACTGGACGGCTGTGGGCGACCCGACCGAGGCGGCGCTGCTTGTCGCCGCACGCAAGGCGGGGATCGGCCCGGACACGCTCGCGGCGGCCCCCCGTGTCGCGGAGTGGCCGTTCGACTCGCGTCGCAAGCGCATGAGCACGTTACAGCGGACATCGAACGGATTGGTCGTCTGCACGAAGGGTGCGCCGCGTGAGCTGGTGGCACGCTGCAGCCGCGTCCGGCTCGGCGGGCGGGATGTCGAGCTCGACGATGAACGCCGGTCGCAGATCCTCGCCGCCAACGACGGGTTCTCCCGCGAGGCGCTGCGCGTGCTGGCAGTGGCGTACCGCCGCGTCGCAGACAGCCCCGACCCACTCAGGGCCTCCGACGACGCGGAGCAGGATCTGACCCTGCTCGGCCTGGTCGCCATGATGGATCCGCCGCGGCCCGCGGTGGCCGCGGCCGTCGAGACGTGCGCACGGGCCGGTATCCGAATCCTGATGATGACCGGCGACTACGGCTTGACCGCCGAGAGCGTCGCGCGCCGCATCGGGCTGATCGCTCCAGACCGGAAGGTGCGGATCGTCAACGGCGACGAGGTCGACGCGCTCGACGACGACGGGCTCGGTGAGCTGCTCGACGACGATGTCGTGCTCGCGCGCGTCACACCGGCGCACAAGCTGCGTGTCGTCACCGTGCTCCAGCAGCGTGCGGAAATTGTGGCCGTCACCGGCGACGGGGTCAACGACGCACCAGCGCTGAAGAAGGCCGACATCGGCGTGGCGATGGGTGCCTCGGGCACTGACGTCGCGCGGGAGGCCGCCGACATGATCCTGCTCGACGACGACTTCGCCTCGATCGTGGCCGCTGTCGAGGAGGGCCGCGCGGTCTACGCCAACATCCGCAAGTTCACCGGCTACATCTTCACGTCGAACACTCCAGAGGCGGTGCCGTTCATGCTGTTCGGTCTGTCGGGAGGACGGATCCCGATCGCGCTGCCTGTGATGCACATCCTCGCCGTCGACCTCGGCACCGATCTTGTCCCCGCACTCGCCCTGGGGGCCGAGCGCCCCGAGCCCGGCGTGATGGACCGCCCACCGCGACCACGCGACGAGCATGTGATCACGCCGGCGCTGCTGCGCCGCTCCTACCTGTGGCTGGGACCGGTGCAGGCAGCGGCCGTCATGCTGGCGTTCTTCCTCGTGTACCGGGCGGCGGGCTATGAGGGCTGGTTAAATCTGCCCGACTCTGGTCGGCTCTACGCGTCAGCGACCGCGGCCGCGCTCGCGGCGGTCACGACGACGCAGATCGGCAACCTGTTGGCGCATCGCACGGAACGCCTGTCGATCGCAACGGTGGGCTGGACCTCGAACCGGCTGATCTGGATAGGCGTGGCGACCGAGCTCGTGATCGTCGCCGCGTTCATCTACCTGCCCACCGCGCAGGCGGTGATCGGCACGGCGCCGTTCCCGGTATGGATCTGGGCACCCGTGCTTGGTCTGTCCCCGCTGTTGCTCATCGTCGATGAGGCTCGCAAGGCGCTGCTGCGACGGCGGGCCCGGCAGAAGGAGCGATCGTGAGGATGCTGATACTCGGGTGTGGCCGAGTGGGCTCAGGTCTCACCGACGAACTCATGTCCCGACATCATCACGTCTCCGTCGTCGACCACGATCCCGATGCGCTCGCCAAGTTGGGCTCATCCTTCACCGGCCAGCGCGTGCAGGGATCGGCGCTCGACCGTGGTGTGCTCATCCGCGCAGGCATAGGCGACATCGACGGGCTCGCCGCGACCACAGGCAGTGACGCTGTCAACGCCACGGTCGCGCTTGCAGCCAGGACGACCGACCGTGTGCCCGTGGTCGTCGCACGGCTGTACGACCCACGCAGGGGAGACATCTACAGCCGCCTCGGCATCCGCACGGTGGCCCCCGTGTCGTGGGGCATACGCCGAATCGCCGACCTGCTGACGTCGACCGAGATCTACCCCGTCATCGCCCTGGGTACCGGCGGCGTCGAGCTGGTCCAGGTCGAGGTGCCGCCGTTGCTGGAGGGACGGACCGGCCGGGAGCTCGAAGTCATCGGGGAGATCCAGCTCGTCGCGCTCACCCGCCACGGGCAGACGTTTCTGGCCGGCACGGCGACCGAGCTGACGGCCGGTGATCTGGCGCATGTCGCAGTCGCGTCGCGCTCGCTGGGGCGCCTCGAGACCCTGGTCGGCCACCGGTAGGAGGCCGCGCTATGCCGCTCACTGTGGTCATCGCCGGTGGAGGTCGCATCGGCTCGGCGCTTGCGGGCCTGTTGTCGGCCGATCGCCACAGGGTGATCGTCGTCGAGGAGCGGGCGGACCGCGTCGAGACCCTTCAGGCACAGGACGTCGATGCGACGCTCATCCACGGCGATGCCACCGATCCTCTGGTACTGCAGACGGCCGGGGTGCGTGCGAGTGACGTGGTCGCAGCCGTCACCGACGGCGACGCGGCGAACCTGCTCATCGCGAGCCTCGCCAGGTTCGAGTTCGGCGTCCCGCGAACCATCGCCCGGATCATCGATCCCGCCTGCGCCTGGCTCTTCACGGAGTTGATGGGTGTCGACGTGCCGCTCAACCAGGCGCAACTGCTCGCGCAGCTGGTCGCCGAGGAGATGTCGCTAGGCGAGATGACCACGCTCGCGAAGCTGCGGCGGGGTCGGTACTCCCTCGTCGAGGAGCGCGTCCACCCTGACTCCGCCGCCAACGGCAGCTCCATCGGTGAACTCGCGCTGCCGGACAACTGTGTCATCCTCGCGGTCCTGCGAGCCGACGAGATCGTCGCTGCCCACGGGGCGCTGGCGTTCGAACCCGGAGACGAGGTCCTGGCCATGGTCGACGCGGGGGCGGAACCGGCGCTCCACGACCTCCTGCGCGCCCCGAGGTGACACTCCCGCACCACCACCGCTGCCTCGAACGCCGCCTCGGTCCCGCATGCGTCATCGAGCCCCCCGCACCCAGCCGAGAGGTCGCGCAGCGGTGTCGACCAGCACTCCCCGCCCCCGGACCACGTCGAGCGGTGC
>CAYVGE010000060.1:0-9518 GCA_964450395.1 uncultured Actinomycetota bacterium | reverse complement strand
TCCGATCTGGCACGGTTGGAGGCGTTCCTGGAGGGCCTGTCGCCTGAGTCCCGGTTGCTGCGGTTCTTCTCCGGCGGCATCAACGTCGAGCGAACGGCGCGGTGGGCTGCGCACCCGAAGGAGGATGACGGCTACGCGCTGGTCGCCACGACCGGCGTCGATGAGCGGATCGTCGCACATGCCGGCTATGACCGGGAGCGCCCCGGCGAGAACCGCGCGGAGGCGGCGCTGGCGGTGGCCGACACGTTTCAGGGCCGTGGGTTGGGCACGTTGCTGTTGGGCCAGCTCGCCGAGATCGCGGACGGCCGCGGCATCGAGGTGTTCACCGCGCACGTGTTGCCGCAGAACCACCGCATGCTGGAGGTGCTGCGCGACGCCGGCTTCCCGTTGACGCGACGGACGGTGCCGGGCGAGATCGAGATCGAGTTCCCGACCGCGCTGACCGCGGAAGGTCGAAGCCGGTTCGAGCGGCGCGGGCAGTTGGCGGCCGCCGCTGCGGTGCGCCGCGTCCTCGAGCCGAGAGCAGTAGCTGTCATCGGCGCCTCACGCCAGCGTGGGACCCCAGGCGGCGAGGTGTTCCACAACCTGATCACCGGCGGCTTCGCGGGGCCCGTGTACCCGGTCAATGCCCGCGCGTCGGTGGTGCAGTCGGTCACTGCGTACCGCTCGGTCGCCGAGGTCCCCGGCGCGGTCGACATCGCGGTGATCGCCGTACCCGCCGCGCACGTCATCGGTGTCGCCGAGGAGTGCGCCGCGGCGGGCGTTCGCGCCATGGTGGTGCTGTCGGGCGGGTTCGCGGAGACCACCGACGGGGGCCGCCGACGACAGGAAGACCTGCTTGCAGTGTGCCGGCGGTCGGGGATGCGTCTGGTCGGCCCCAACTGCCTAGGGGTGCTCAACACCGACCCGGCGGTGCGGTTGGATGCCCAGTTCGGGCCGACACAGGCTGTGCCAGGTCGGGTGGGGTTCCTGTCGCAGAGCGGGGCACTGGGGTTGGCGATCATCGACCAGGCCAATGTCTTGGGGCTCGGGTTGTCATCGTTCGTGTCGGTCGGCAACAAGGCGGACCTGTCCAGCAACGATCTGCTGCAGTACTGGGAGAGCGACCCTCGGACCGACGTGGTGCTGCTGTACCTCGAGTCGTTTGGTAACCCGCGCAAGTTCTCACGCATCGCGCGCCGGCTGACACGCAACACGCCGGTCGTGGCGGTCAAAAGCGGACGGTCCTCGGCCGGTGCGCGGGCCGCGGCGTCACACACCGGCGCGCTGCTCGCGGCCTCGGACCGCACCGTCGACGCGCTGTTCCACCAGGCCGGGGTGATCCGCACCGACACGCTGTCAGAGCTATTCGATGTCGCCAAGCTGCTGGTCAATCAGCCGGTGCCCGCAGGGTTCCGCGTCGGGATCGTCACCAACGCCGGCGGCCCGGGGATCCTGTGCGCCGACGCCTGCGCGGCCGAGGGCCTCGACGTCATCGACCTGTCCGAAGCGACACGGCAAGCGCTGCGGGACGTGCTGCCTTCCGAGGCGGCCGTGGGCAACCCCGTCGACACCCTGGCGGCCGTGACCCCCGACCGCTACGAGCAGGCGGTTCGCACGGTCGGCGCGTCCGGCGAGGCCGACGCGGTGATCGCCATCTACATCCCACCGTTGGCCGGCGACCCGATGCGGTTCGCCGCGGCGCTGCGCCACGCCGCCGAGAAGCTACCCGACGGCGTGCCGGTGGTCTCAGTGTTCATGTCCTCAGCGACGGCGGAGCCGATCGACGACGCCACGCGGATCCCCGCGTACGCCTTCCCCGAGGACGCCGTCCGCGCGCTGGCCCACGCGGCGCGGCTCGGCCGGTGGCGGCGCACACCCGACGAGGCCGCCGCCGAACCGCCGGCGCTGCGACACGACGAGGCGTCCGCGTTGCTCGCGGAAGCCACCGGGGCCAGCGCCGACGGCCGGTGGCTGTCGCCCGACGACGTCGCGCGGCTGTGCGACTGCTACGGCATCCCCCTGATCAGTGGCCGCACCGGCGCGACGATCGACGACGCCGTCGCCGCAGCCGACACCGTCGGCCCGCCCGTGGCCCTCAAGGCCATCGCCGGCGGACTGGTGCACAAGAGCGACATCGGCGCCGTGCGCCTCGGGCTGCGCACCCCCCAGGAGGTCACCCACGCCGCCCACGACATCCGACGGGCGGTCACGGCCGCCGGATACAGCCTCGACGGGTACCTGGTCCAGCCGATGCTCGACGCCGGCGCCGAGCTGCTGGTCGGCGTGACCGCCGACCCCACCTTTGGCCCGGTCGTCGTGTGCGGCGCCGGCGGCACCACGGTCGAGCTGCTCAACGACGTCGCCGTGCGCGTCACCCCGCTGACCCACCGCGACGCGCACGACATGCTGCGCGAGCTGGCCACGTTCCCGCTGCTCGACGGCTACCGCGGCGCGCCGAGACGCGACGTCGCGGCCGTCGAGGACCTGTTGCTGCGAATCAGCGCGATGGCCGAGCACCAGCCGGCGGTCGCCGAGCTCGACTGCAACCCCGTCGTCGTCAACGAGCGGGGCGCGACCGTGCTCGACGCACGGGTGCTCGCCCACGGCTCAGGCGGTCGCCGCGTCTGACGGGGGTTGCCGCGCCACCAGCACCGGGCAAGTCGCGTGGCGGACGCAGTGCTGGCTGATCGAGCCCAACAACACCCCTGCGAAGCCTCCAAGTCCCCGCGACCCGACCACCAACAGGTCGGCGTCGCGTGACAGCCGCACGAGCGCGGCCGCCGGATGCTCCTCGCCGACGGCGCTCAGCTGCACATCCACCCCAGCCAGGTCGATGTCATGGCCGTGCACGAACTGGCGCAGCCACCCCTCGGCGTGGCGCTGCGCCTCCGCGCGGTCCGCGGCGTCCCGACGCCGCGCAGACTCCAACACCGTGGTGGCCGTATCCGGTGCCGTCCACGTGCCGCCGGCCACGACCGACGCGGCGGACGCCGCGTGCGACGTGCGAGCCGGCTCGTAGACGTACACCACGTGGAGGCCGACCGAGCGCCACCGCGCCTCCACCACCGCCAGCCGCAACGCAGCCACGGAGTGCTCCGAGCCGTCCACCCCGACCACGACACTGTGCATCACTGACCCGATCCATCGAGTTCGAACCTGCAGAGCATGGCAGCCCGCGACCCTACCGCACCAGCCACCTGCCGTGCGTCCCGTCCCTCCCGCCGAACCACGGTCGGCAATGCCTGGACCGAGGGTGGCAGTCCAGCGCCACAGGTCGTGCGCCAGTGGCGAGCACGGCCCAGGCGGCATTCGCAGTGAACACCCCGGATGGACAGTGGGCGAGGGTCGGCGCCGTGCTTGAGGTGACGGATGGGGAGTTCGCACACGGCGTGGCGGCGGTGGTCAGCGTCAAGTTCGATGGCGGTGCCGGGGCGGTCGGTGACGAACGCGTGGTGACGCCAGTCGGGGAACAGCTGCGCCTGCGCACCAGTCAGCCGGGTGCGCCGCACGATCAGGCGGCGGCCGCCGAGGGTGGTCTCGGCGACCTGCGCGTTGCCGCCGTCGGGGTAGGCGATATCGCCGCCGCAGCGGGTTGGCGAACCTGACGGCACGGGCCGAGCGGCCGGTGGCTCCACGCACGTCGACAGCAGACCGTCAGGCACGCGGATCCACTGGTGCACTCCCCTGACGTGACCGTCAAGCGCTCTCCCGGGACCGCGACGACGCACCGGGCCGTGTGAGCTGCCGACAACGGGTAGTCGGCCACTTGCGCCGTCCGCCTGGCGGGTGATGCTCAACGAAGCACCGCTGTTGCGTCGGAGGTCACCGCCCGGGGCACCGGCCCGTGCGACGGCTCCCGACGTGACGTCCGGCACGCGCCGCCGTCTCCACCCGCCGTCGGAGGCCGCGCAGGTGGCTGCGGGCCATCACGAAGTCGGCGGGCACCATGGCCGCCCGGTACGCCCGGTCCAACCACACCGGCGCCAGCTGCAGGTTGTTGCGCTGCACCACGCGGGTACCGCCAGGCACCTCCGTGAGCTGCCAGGTCCAGATCCACCACATGGCGACATCGTCGCGCTCCGCCAGGGACCCGAACAGGTGCGAGTCGGAGTGCAGGACCAGCACCCGCGGGGCCTCGAGCCGCACGACCGTGAAGAAACAGCCGGTCCCGGGTGCACCGTCGGGGATGTGATCCCCGACGGCGAGGTCTTGGTGCTCCGGCAGCAGGACCGACGCGCTCGGGCCGTTCGCGGGGAACAGCAACCGGTCGACCCACCGGTAGGTGTACCAGCCGGCGCGCCCCCAACCCATCTGCACCAGCCACGGCCACACCTCATGAGGCGGAGCCGCCACCGTGATGGCATGCGTGGTCTGCAGCCGAGGGCCGACGACCAGCTCGTCACCCGGTACCGTCGCGTGGCGCTCCGCACGGGTCGTGCCCCACGTCCGCCCGAGGTGGTAGACGCCCGCGTAGCCGGCGGCACCGAGGACGGCCGTCCCGAGGACCCCGATGCGACGGTCGAGCATCGTCCGCTCCGTGGTGTGTCCGCGCCAAGCCCCAGAGGCGGCTACGCCGACGGCGTCTGGCGCCCACCGGACTGCAGGCCTTCCTGCACATCACGGATGGTCGCGTCGACCGCGTCGACCAGGGCGCGTCCCGCCTCGCGGGCATCGGCGCGCACCGCCTCGTCCTCGTACGCGTCCTGGAGGGCATCCACCACCTCGCCAACCACCGCACGTACACGCTCGACGCCGACCTTCGCATCCAGGTCCTCGTCCGACAGCTCCTCTTGGGCGTGCAGCTTGAGCTTCAGAGCGAGGGCCGAGAACCGCTCGGACACCCGGGTCCACGCAGCGGTCGTGTCCGTCATGACCATCCTCCTCCATCGTGTCGTGCGTCCGCGTGATCCGGACGCCGCCCGGACCGCACGCGCGTTGTCCCTCACCCGTGCCGCCGGGTCGAGATCCGCGCCCTGTGACGGGATCGGACCGCGGCCACCTTCTGCGGGCCGACAGCACGTGCGAGCGGACGGCGGACCTGACCGTGCGAGCCCCGAGCCGCCGTGCCGTCGTGGTCAAAGCCGTGCGCCCCACAGTCCAGCAGCTCCCGGTATGCAAGCGCATTCCGGCGCGCCACCAGCGGCTCCAGCGCCCCGGTCGCCGCATGCTTCGATGCCATGGCTGTACCTCCTCGTGCGCGTCACCCACCATGCAGACGATCCCGTGTCGGGTCGAGGGCCAACGGCACCGCCGTCGCCGCCGATCGACCCTACCGGGCAAAAGCGAACACCCTGCAGCACGACGGTCACGTGCCCGCGTCGGCAGTGGATCGTCAGCTGTGCACGGCGACCGGCGGCTGGTCGGCGCCGCCGGGGCGACGGCCCACCCGGCGATCGCGTCGACGGGCACGCGGCCACGCCTGCCACAACAGCACCGCCAGCGCCCAGCTGACCGTGGCGAGCGCGACCGACGCTCACACGGACGGGAGGCGCAACAGCACCAGCGTCGCCGCCACCGTCAGTGCCGTGACGTAGGTCAGGCGCCTGCCCCGTGGCGCCCCGCTGCCCGCGATGGCCACGAGCGCCACGCGGTCACCAGCAGTCCCGCGAACCACACCGGCTCACGCCACGCAGATCGCCGCCCTTGCCGGCGATCGCCTCCGCAAGGTCGGCGATGCCCAGCAGCGAAGAAGTGACCCCCGGTCAGAGCCAGTCGCGCCACCGGAACACGACGTATAACCCGACCGACAGCACGGCCATCAGTCCGGTCGCCACCAGCGCACCCCACGGCTGCTGCACCCCCGGATACGGGACCTTCCTGCCGTGGTAGCCGGTCACCAGCGTCGCACCGCGATGATGGCGGCCCAGCTTCCGGAAGTCCCGCAGGCCCAGGTTCGTATTGCATCCGCACCAGCGCGCGACGCATGGGAACCAGTCACGCTGCTGGGAGGGCGCAAACGGAGGGAGCTCACGAAGGCATTGCCTCGTGTGCCAGCAGCGTTGCCGCCTCCGCGTCGGCGACGACAGCGTGGCAGGTCAGGAACCAGTGCGTGGCGTAGTGGTCCAGCTTGGGCCGCTGGTGCGGCTCGAGCACGTCTTCGACCGCCAGCTCGTGCAGCCCGAGCTCATCAGCGAGCTCGCGCAGCTGCCCCGGGGCCGGGGCGCACAGGTCTACCCACACGACCGTGGCGGGCTGCGCCAGCACTCCGACACCTCCCTCGCCTGCACATGCCCTATGTCCACATCCGCAGCATCCGACGCCACGAGGGGACGGCTCACCCGAGTACGGCCGTGATCCGCTCCACTGGTCGGATGGTGACACGTCGGTGCCACTCGGCGACGGGCCGTCCGCCGTGGCGTCCTGGGCCGCTGGCCTTGTGGACGCAGTGGCGGAGCAGCCATGCTGTGGCAGGTCACGGGCTCGGCGGTCGCCGGAGGGACCTGGCGACATCCAACGTCGAGGTGGAGGTGCGCCATGGACGGTGGGGCCGAGCGGCGACCGCGTCTGCCTCCTCGCTGGTTCATGCGTGCGTTCTGGCATGGCCACCGCGTCGTGCTCCGGTTGAGCGGTGGGCGCGTCGGGTTGTGGCGGCCGAAGCCGGGCGGGTGGGGTGCGCTGCGGCTGACGACCATCGGTCGTCGCTCGGGCCAGGAGCGCAGCGTGGTCGTCGGCTACGTCGACGACGGCTCCAACCTCGTCACGTTGGCCATGAACGGGTGGGGCGAGGGCGAGCCGGCGTGGTGGCTGAACCTGCAGGCCCACCCCGACGTCGAGGTCCAGCTCGTCGACGGGCGCCGCCAGGTCACCGGGCGGGCGGCGGAGGGCGAGGAGCGCCAGCGCCTGTGGGCGCGCTGGCGGGAGATCGATGAGGACCTCGACGCGTTGGCGGCACGTCGATCAACCCCGACCGCCGTCGTGGTCCTGGAGCCACGGTCCGCAGCCGAAGCGCCGTGAGCGCGACTGGGATGACGTGCGCATGCTGAGCGTGGCCGGGGACCTGTGGCGCGACGAGCGGCGCGGCGCCGCCGCGATCGCAGCCCGCCAGCGGGCACGGTTGCGCGAGCTCGTCGTCCACGCCAGGGCACACTCGCCGCACTACCGCGACCGCTACCGCGGACTGCCGGGCGGGCCCGTCGAGCTGCGCGCGCTGCCACCGGTGACGAAGCCCGAGCTGATGGCCGACTTCGATCGGTGGGTGACGGACCCGCGCGTGCGGCGGTCACAGGTCGAGACCTTCATCGCCGACCCCGACAACATCGGCCGAGAGCACCTCGGACGCTACCTGGTCTTCACCACCTCGGGCACCACCGGCGAGCCGGCCCTGCTGTTGCAGGACCACGCCGTGGTCGATGTCTTCACGGCCATCAGCCTTGTGCGGGTGGCGCCGCGGATGCTGGACGCCCGCACCCTGGGGGCGGTCGTGCGCGCAGGCGGCCGGTCGGCGTCGGTGTGGGCGACGGGGCGGCCCTTCGGGGGCGCGTCGCTGGTGCGGCGGCAGGTGCTGCGACGGCCGTCCCGGGCGCGGCGGCTGCGCGTCTTCTCCGCCGCCACCCCGGTCGACGACCTGGTCGCGCAGCTCAACGCGTTCGCACCGGTGATGCTCAGCGGCTACGCCTCGGCGCTGACGCTGTTGGCACGCGAGCAACGCGCCGGCCGTCTGGCCATCCGTCCAGCCGTCATCAACAACGGCGGTGAGACCCTGACCGACGCCGCGCGGGCGGAGATCGCTGCCGCGTTCGGCGTCGAGGTCGCCAACGGGTACGGCAGCTCGGAGATGCTGATGATCGCCCACGACTGCGCTCGGGGCGTACTGCACGTCCACGCTGACTGGGTGATCCTGGAACCGGTCGACGAGGACGGCCGTCCGGTGCCCCCCGGGGAGCGCTCCGCCAGCGTGCTGCTGACCAACCTCGCCAACCGCGTGCAGCCGATCATCCGCTACGACCTCGGGGACGCGGTCACCGTGCGGCCCGAACCGTGTAGCTGCGGCAGCCCGCTGCCCGCGATCGACGTCGTCGGCCGCACCAACGATGCGTTGTGGCTGCAGACCGCCGAGGGTCGATGGGTGGAGCTGCTCCCGCTGCCGCTGATCACGTCGGCGGAGGCCGTCGTAGGGGTGCGCGGCGTCCAGCTGGTGCAGACCGGCGCCGACGCGATCGCCATCCGCCTCGACGTCATGCCTGGACACGTCGACAGCGAGGTCCGGTCGGCGGTCGAGGCACGCCTGCACAGCCACCTGTCGCGCCATGGGCTCGACGCGGTTGCGCTGACCCACGACCCCGAACCGCCACAGCGTGCGCCGCACAGCGCCAAGCTCCGCCAGACACTCATCGCGCCCGGCGTGCCGCCGCCTCAGGTCGGCTGAGACGCCGCCGAGACCGCCAGCGCTGGTCCGCGTCGGCAACGCTCACCGATCCAGCCCGACGTCGATGAAGCGGGCGATCATCGCCGGACCTGGGCGGGCGTGGCCAGCATCTGGTTGTGCCCGACGCCGACCGCGTGACCGATCTGCAGCTGCTGCGGGCACCCCGGCGAACCGGTCGAGGTCGGTCAGCCCGCTGCCGGCCTCGACGTGGAGCACCGGCACGACGGTCCCGCGGATGGCCGGTTCGGCGTCCCAGCGGCCCGCGGCGTCGAAGATCCCGGCCCCGACCTGATCCAGGCCGTGTACATGACCGGAGCCATCGCCTTCGACCGTCACGCCCGTACGCCGCGCACTGCGCGCCCCGGCGACGCGGGCGTCTCACCGGTCCACACCGGCGAAGACCCGCCCATTCGACCTGGGTTCAGACGCGCCGGCGAGCCTCACCGGCGCGGTGCAGCCTGTCGACCCCCGGGTCACGAGGAACACCGGCGGACTGCATATCCCGCCCCGACGGTCGCCCGGTGTGGTCCGGTGAGGGCGCTGGGGTCTCGGGCGTGGCGGGCCGCAGGTTCGCCAGCAGCAGCCCGCCGCCGGTGGCGAACAGGGCGACGATGAACGGCTCGAACGGGTCGAACGCCGCACCCGGGACGTCGGCGGTGATCTGGAACAGCATTCCTGCGATGTAGCTGATCTGGTGCATGAACCCGGCCACCAGCACGACGGTCGCCAGCAGGTAGCCCCAGGCCCGCCGACGCCACAGCCACACGGCGGCGAGCAGGTAGGCCGGAACGAGCAGCGACAGGTCGAGCACCGCCCCGAGGCGGGTGAAACCCAGCGGCACGACCAGCTGCGAGGGCTCGAGTGGGACGGCGCCGGTGAGCGCGAACCCGGCCAGCCCCGAGACCTGGATCGCGGCGAGCGGCACCCCGAGCAGCAGCAGGATGACCGCCACGGTACGCACGGGGGTGCGGGCCCGGAACCGGGCGGCGAGCCCGCTGATGTCGAGGGCGATCAGCGACAGCACCAGCGCGTACAGGCCGGCAGTGAAGATCGCGATGTGGACGAGCAGCGCGGCGTTGAGCTGCGCGCCGAACAGGTAGTAGGCGTAGTTGTAGACGCAGTAGGCGAGCATGCTGATCCGCAGCAGCTGCGCGGCCGGTCGGTCACGCCA
>CAYVGE010000059.1:0-18198 GCA_964450395.1 uncultured Actinomycetota bacterium | reverse complement strand
GTCGAAGCACGCGCGGCACAGCGACGACCTCGGCCGGCGGCTCGACTCGACGAGCGCGTCCAGCGACAGGTAGGCCAGCGAGTCGGCTTCCAGGAAGGCGCAGATCTCTTCGGTGGTGCGCCCCGACGCGAGCAGCTCGTCCTCGGTCGCCATGTCGATGCCGTAGAAGCAGGGGTGGCGGACCGGGGGCGAGGGGATGCGCAGGTGCACCTCGGTCGCGCCGCACTCCCGCAGCATGCGCACCAGCTGGCGGGACGTGTTGCCACGCACGATCGAGTCGTCGACCACGACCAGCCGCTTGCCCTCGAGCACGTCGCGCAACGGGTTCAGCTTGAGCCGGATGCCCAGCTGGCGCAGCGACTGCGAGGGCTGGATGAAGGTGCGCCCGACGTAGCGGTTCTTGACCAACCCCTCCGCGTAGGGGATGCCGCTGCGCTGGCTGAAGCCCGCAGCGGCCGCCATCCCCGAGTCGGGCACCGGCACGACCAGGTCGGCCTCGGCGGGCGACTCGTCGGCCAGCAGCTGGCCCATCCGCATGCGTGCGGCGTAGACGCTGGTCTCCGGCGTGCGGTGGTCGGGGCGCGCGAGGTAGACGTACTCGAAGACGCAGAACTTGGGGTCGGGGTGGGCGAAGCGGCGGCTGCGGATGCCGTCGGCGTCGATCGCGACCAGCTCGCCCGGCTCGATCTCCCGCAGCAGCGTGGCGCCGACGATGTCCAGGGCGGCTGTCTCGGAGGCCAGCACGTACCCGCCGCCGTCGAGCACGCCGAGCACCAGCGGCCGGACGCCGCGTGGGTCGCGTACGCCATAGATCGTGGTCTCGTCCATGATCGCCAGGCAGTACGCGCCCGAGATCTTCGAGCAGGCCTCGATGATGCTGTCGTCGAGCCGCCCGGTCTGGGTACCCGCGCGCTCGGCGAGCAGGGTCGTGAGCAGCTCCGAGTCGCTGGTGCACGACACGCCCGCGGGCCCCAGCTCGGCGGCCAGCGGGCCCGTGTCGACCAGGTTGCCGTTGTGGCCCAGAGCGATGCCCCGACCCGACGCACTCACCTTGAACGCCGGCTGGGCGTTGTCCCAGGTCGACGCGCCCGTGGTCGAGTAGCGCACGTGCCCGATCGCCTGGTGCCCGTTGAGGCCGGCGAGGCGCCCGTTGTCGAAGACCTGGTTGACCAGGCCCATCTCCTTGGTGATCAGGATGTTGTCACCATCGGACACCGCGATGCCTGCGGACTCCTGCCCGCGGTGCTGCAGGGCGTAGAGGCCGTAGTAGCAGTACCGCGCCACGTCCTCGCCGGGAGCGTAGATCGCGAAGACGCCGCATTCGTCGCGCGCGCCGGTGCGGTCCGGTGCGCCTTGAGACTGGGTCATGGGTTGTCACACCGGATCGGCTCGGGTACACGGCCTCCCGCGGCACGCCCCGCGGGGTGGTGCCGGCACGGCCCAGTATGCCCCCGCGGTGCCCTGACGCCGCAGGTCCTCGACGGCGGGGGTAGCGGTCTGCCACGACCGCCTGCGGCATCGACGTGCGCACCGCCGCGGCGCCCGATCTGGCGCCTTCCAAGACCGTGCGGCGGCTGCAAGCATGCCCACCGGATGGTCCGGGTGGGCGTGCTCCGCGCGCAGCCGGCGTTCGGCTGGGAGGCGGTGATCACCCCTGTCGTCGATCACGCGCTGGGTCTGGAGGAGGTCGACCCGGATCGCATCGCGCTGCTGGGCCTGAGCCAGGCCGGCTACTGGGTGCCCCGTGCCGTCGCCTTCGAGCGCCGGATCGCCGCGGCCATCGTGGACCCCGGCGTCTGGGACGTGTCGGCGTCGTGGTACTCCCACATCAGCGGTGGCATGAAGAAGCGGCTCGCCGCGGGGGACCGCGACAGGTTCAACTCGGACGTGGACTGGGGCACCCGCTTCACCCGGGCGACCCGCGGCACGCTGGCGTTTGGCCCGGCGACTCGCGCAAGCTGTACGAAGCGGTCGCGACTCCGCCGTACCAGCAGAAGGCGCTCGTCACCTTCACCATCGCCGAGGGCGCGGACGGCCACTGCGAGCCCCGAGCTGCAGGCGTCCGGAGCAGCGGATCTTCGACTGGCTCGACAAGACCCTCGGCATGGTCTGACGTCCCCGAACCCTCCGACCCCCCATCGGGGGCGCGCGGCCCGGTCGCCAGGGTGCTCCACGGCGCCAGCCGTCGACGTGCGGACGTCGGTCGCGCGCGCCCCCAGCGCCGGGTTGCGTGGGATGGTGAGTATCCTCGGACGCGACGGACATCTCGTGTAGGGGCGGCAGTAGGCGATGGACATGATGGAGCGGCGGATCCGCGATGCGGTCGCGACGCTGCTGTCCAAGGGGGCGCGGGCGCTCGAGCGGACCGCCGGCGAGCTCGAGCAGGCCGCCGGCGAACTGCGGCGGGCGCAGCAGCGCGAGCGTGAGGAGGCTGAGGCCGCCTGGTCGGAGCCGCCGCGCCGGGAGCCCGACGCCACGCTGCGCGGCGCGCCGCTGCGTGCGGTGCCCGACACCCCAACGGACGAGGTGCCCGACGACCGGGCCGGACACCCATCGACCGCCACGCCCTCCGGCGGGCACGTCCCACCCGTGCGCCCGCCGCAGACGCCGAAGCGACCACGGCAGGGGCAGGTGGACGCCGACATCGTCGCCGCCCCTGAGCCGCCTGGCACTGAGCCCGATGGCTCGATGTCCGACGCCGACCGGCTGCGGGAGCTCGCGACCGGCACCGTCAGTGAGATCCGGGCCCAGCTCGGCGACCTGACCGCCGACGAGCTGCGCAGCCTGCGGTCGATCGAGGAGTCCAACCGCAACCGGACGACGCTGCTGACGGCGATCGACCGGGCGCTCGTCGACGCCTGACCTCCGAGGTCCCACCGTGCGGGGCACGCGGGAGGGGCTGATCGCGGGGCTGCTGGCGCTGCCGGTGGCCGGGCTGGCGCTGCTGCTGGCGGTGCCGGCGCTGGACGTCCGCTGGGAGCACCAGCCCTCGCACTTCTGGCTGGTCCTCGTGGTCGCCGTGGCCAACGTCGTCCTCGGCGTGATGGCCGGCGTGGTGGCCGAGCGGCACGGTGACCGCCGGCTGTTCCTCGTCTCGCTGGTGCTGCTGACGACCGCGGCCTTCCTCGGTGTGCACGCCCTGGCCACCCCGGGCGTCGTGCTCGAGGGCCCCAACCTGGGCTTCGCCATCGCCACCCCGGTCGGCATGGTCCTGGCGGCGCCGCTGGCGTTGGCTTCCACCCCGGAGGTCGAGGGCCAGCTCCCCGCGTGGGCGCCGCGGGCCCTGCGGCTCGTGGTCGCGGCAGCGGTGGCCGGCTGGTGCGCCGCGTCGCTGGCCCGGGTGCCGCTGCTCGACCAGCCACCACAGGAGCAGCTGCCGGCCTGGCTGCTGGTGGCGGTCGTGGTGGCCGCGCTCATGTACGTGCGGGCGGCGCTGTCCTACTGGGCGCTGTGGCGGGCGAGGGGCCGCACGCTGCCCCTGGCGGTCGCCGTCGCGTTCACGCTGCTGGCGGAGGCGATGGTCGCGATGGTGTTCGGCCGGGCGTGGCGCGTCAGCTGGTGGGAGTGGCACGTGCTGCTCACGGTCGCGTTCGCCACCGTGCTGCTGGCGACGCGGGCCGAGTACCGCCGGGAGCACTCGGTGACGGAGGCGTTCCGCAGCCTGTACCTCGACCGCACGCTCGAGCGCATCGATGACCGCTCGTCGGCGGGCCTGCGCGCCTTCGTCGAGGCCCTGGAGCGCGGGGAGCCCACCGACGTCGTCGCCGACCGCCTGCGCCGCCGCGGCATGGGCGCCGACGAGGTCCGCGCGCTGGAGCGGTCGGCGGGCGAGCTCGCCCGCGTGGACGACCTGTTCCACCGCTACGTCGGGCCGCGCCTGGCCGACACGCTGACCGAGCGGCCCGACCTCGCCGGCCTGGGCGGTCGCGAGGTGCAGGTGACCGTGCTGTTCGCCGACCTCGCCGGCTTCACGAGCTTCTCCGAGGGGCGGACCGCCAGCCAGACGATCCACATGCTCAACGCCTACTGGGCCGCTGTGGTACCGGCGATCACCGGGGACGCCGGCGGCATGATCGACCGCTTCGCCGGCGACGCGGTGATCGCGGTCTTCAACGCGCTGGGTGACCAGCCGGACCACGCGCTGCGGGCGGCAAGTGCCGCGCTGGGCATGCGCGCGGCGGTGGCGGAGATCGCGGCCGACCACCCCGAGTGGCCGCGGTTTCGCATCGGGCTGCACACGGGCGTCGCGGTGGTCGGCAACGTGGGCACGGCCGAGCAGCACTCGTTCACGGCGATCGGCGACACGGTCAACACGGCCGCGCGGGTGCAGGGCCTCGCGCAGACCGGTGAGGTGCTGGTGTCCGGTGCCGCGTGGCGGTTGATCGCCCACGCAGCGGTCGGCGAGCGGCTGGCTCCGACCGAGGTCAAGGGCAGGCGCGAGGCCGTCGAGCTGCACCGCCTCGAACGGCTCGCCTAGCGTGTGGCTCCGTCGTCGTCGCGGTCGAGGCCGCGGTGGATGGCGTAGCGCATCAGCTCGTACCGGCCGCGCAGCTGGAGCTTGCGCAGGATGCTCTGCACGTGGTTCTGGACGGTGCGCACGCTGATGACCAGCCGCTCGGCGATCTCGCCGTAGGTGTAGCCCTTGGCGACGAACCGCAGCACCTCGGTCTCCCGCCCGGTCAGCTGCTGGTCGTCGCCGCCGCCCGCGGCGACCCGGCGGAACTCGCCCAGCACCAGCGCCGCCAGCGACGGCGAGAACACCGGCTCGCCCGCGGCGACCTGCTGGACGGCGTCGACCAGCTCCGCCCCGGTCGTGCTCTTGAGCAGGTAGCCGCTGGCACCGGCCTTGACGGCCTCGAGCACGTCCGCTTCGGCGGCCGACGCCGACAGCACCAGCATGCGGGTGCCGGGCAGTTGCTCGGCGATGCGCCGGATCGCGGTGGTGCCCGGCAGGCCGGGCATGTTGAGGTCGAGCAGCACGACGTCCGGGCGTTCCCGGCCGGCCACCTCGATGCCCTCGTCGGCGGTGGCGGCCTCGCCGACGACGCGGCTGCGACCGTCGCGTTCGAGGTCGGCGCGCACGCCGTCGCGCCACATGGGGTGGTCGTCGACCAGCACCACGCGGACGGGTGCCTGGGTGCGGGTCGCCTGGGGTCGTCCATCACTCACGCGCGCTGGCCTCCTGGTCCACCACACCCGTCGGCGCGGGCACCCGCAGCTCGAGCTCGGTGCCCCGTCCCGGCGCCGTCTCCACCGTCACCGTGCCCCCGAGATCGGCGATGCGGCCACGGATGCTGCGCAGCAGACCGTACTTGCCGTCGGCGCGCAGCGCGGCCTCGTCGAACGTGAACCCGACGCCGTCGTCGCGGACGCTGACGACCACGTCGGCACCGTCGGCCTCCGCGTACAGCCACACGTGGCGCGCCCCGGCGTGGCGGAGCACGTTGGCGAGCGCCTGGTCGACCGCGGCACCGACCTCCTCAACGTGGGCGGCAGGCAGGTCGACCGGGCCGACGGCGCTGACCATCGCGGCGACCCTGCCGTCGCACATCGTGACCGCCCGCTCCAGCCGGTCACGCAGCGACGCGACGCCGGCTGGCACCCGCCCGGCCTCGGGCGGGCGCAGGATCAGCTGGCGCAGCGTGCGCTCCTGCGCGGCCGCGAGCTCGGCGAGTCGGCCGACCTCGGCGCCGTGCACCGTTCCGCGGTCCGCCAGCTCCCGGCCGCGCTTGTGCACCAGCGCGAGCGCCTGCAGCACCGAGTCGTGGATCTGCCGGCCGATCGACTCGCGCTCGGTCAGCCGGGCGGCACGCTCGGTCGCGGCGACCTCGGCGGCCTGCGCGACCCGCAACCGGGCCTCGGACCGGTCGAGCAGCTCGGCCACGAAGCCCATGCCGCCGCCGGCGAGCAGGAGGTACACCGGGTCGCGAAGCGTCGCCGGATCCCACGCGACCGCCACGCCGGTCGGCAGCCCCGCCACGAGCGACACGACGCCGAGCGCCCCGCCGGCGACCAGGCCGCCGCGCACGCCCCGGACGGCGCCCCAGGTCAGCGGTGCGGTCACCGGGTAGATCGTCGCCAGCCACGGGAACCGCGCGCCGGCGACGACGAGCACGCCGGCGATCCCGAGGTCGGCGGCGAGCACGCCGGTCGTCCACGGCCCCCGCCGCAGCGTCAGCCAGACGACCCAGGCGGTCGCCACCGTCACGGCGGCGACGGCGGCGGCAGGATCGCGCCCCTCGACGATGCCGAAGGCGGCCAGCGCCAACATCCACGCGAGCACCGGCCAGCGGATCAGCAGCACGCCGCGGGCGAGCGCCGACGTGCCGGCCTCCGTGGCCGGTCCGGCTCCCGTCGCGCGGCGCCGGTCGCTGTCGGGTCTGGTCACCGCACGCTCCTGCGCGCCGTCGGGGGTGCCGATCCTACTCACGCGCGGAGTGCGGGACCTGCCCACGACGACCGGGTGCGACACGTGCCGCGGGACGGGCGTGGTTGCGGTGCCGCCCGGGGGTGCGGCCATCCACGCTGGCGGCACACGACCCAGGAGGGAGCCCATGGCAGCCAGCACGCTGACGGCCTCGCCGGCGCAGATCGCCGCGGCCACGCCCCCGGACCGCGACCGCTACCTCGACCTGCTCCGGACGATCGCCATCGCCGCGGTCGTCGTCGGCCACTGGCTCGTCGCGATGGTGTGGATGGACGGCGGCGCCCTGCGCGCGGCCGCCGTGATCGACGTCGCCCCGGCGACCCGCTGGCTCACCTGGATCGTGCAGGTCATGCCGGTGTTCTTCCTCGTCGGCGGCGTGGTCAACGCCGGTTCGTGGCGGACGACGCGAGCGGCCGGCGGATCCTGGGCGGGGTGGGTCGCCAGGCGCGCGGCCCGCCTGCTGCGCCCGACGACGGTCGTGGTCTGGGTCTGGCTGGCGCTGGCGCCACTGGCCCTGGCCGGCGGGGTGGACCGTGGGCTGATCGCGCTGGGCGCCCGCAGCGCGCTCGTGCCGCTGTGGTTCCTCGGCGTCTACCTCGTGGTGATCGCGCTCGTGCCGGCGCTCCTGGCGGCGTGGTCACGGTTGGGGCTGTGGCTCGTGCCCCTGCTCCTCGCCGCCGCGGCTGCCGTCGACGCCGGGGGGCTCGAGGCCGTGCCGGCACTGACGGTGGGCAACTACCTGATCGTGTGGTCGGTGCCGACCGTGCTGGGCTTCGCGTGGGCCGACGGGGCGCTGGACCGCCGGGCCGTGCGCCTCGGTCTGCCGCTCGCGGCACTGGCCGCGATGATCGCCGCGGTCGCCTGGTTCGGCTACCCGGTCAGCATGGTCGGGCTGGCCGAGCAGGACACCGGTGGGGCCACCGTGCCGAGCGTCATGCTCGCGCTGCTGGGCTGCGTCCAGACGGGGCTGGCACTGGCCGCCCGGCGACGCGCCTCCGCGTGGCTGCGTCGGCCCGGCCCGTGGGCGTCGGTGGTCCGCGCCAACAGCGTCGCCATGACCGTGTACCTGTGGCACCTGACCGTCTTGGTGCTGGTCGTCGGCGTGCTGGCGCTGACCGGCACCTGGTGGTCGGTCACGCCGCTGACGCTCGCCTGGTGGCTCACGCGCCCGCTGTGGATCGTCGGCCTCGCCGTCGTGCTTGCGCCGCTGGTCGTGGCGCTGGTGCCGGTCGAGCGCGGCGTACCGGCGACGCGTCCGCGCGGGCACCGCATCGCCGACGCCGGCGGGACGGCCGTGGCGATCGCCACCGCGTCCGCTGCGATCGCGGCCCTCACGCTCGGTGACGTGCTGAGCCTGCAGGCCATGGCGGGCGCCGTCGCGCTGACCGCTGCTGCGGTGCACGCCGGCGCCTTCGCCATCACGGGGGACCCGGCCCGATGACCGCCGACGCCTGGGACACGATCCTGCGCACGGTGCGCCGCTACCCGTCGCCGCACAACAGCCAGCCGATGCGGGTGCGTCCGGTCGACGACCGCACCCTCGAACTGTGCTACGACCTCGACCGCGGTCTGCCCGCCGAACCCTACGGGATCCCCTTCGGCTACGTGTGCGCGGGCATCTTCGTCGAGCTCGTCGCCATCGCGGCCCACGCCGCGGGCCACGAGGTCGTCGAGCGCCTGCGCCACGAGGACATGGCGTTCGACGGCGACGACCGGCTGCACCGGCTCGGCACGCTGACGCTGGTCCCGGCCGGGGGCCCGGTGCCCGACCTCGACGTCGCGCTGATCGCCGCGCGGCGCACCTCGCGGCTTCCGTACGCGCGGGGGACGGTGGACCCGCGCGCGATCGCCGAGGTTCGCGCGGAGGCCCGGCGGTGGGGACACCGACTGACGACCACCACCGACGCCGCTGTCGTCGACCGCGTCGTGCGGATCAACCAACGCACGCTGTTCGACGATGTCGCGAACCCGGCGGTGCGTGCCGAGCTCGCGACGTGGCTGCGCTGCTCGCGCGCCGAGGCCGCCCACCGTGGCGACGGCCTGTCGGCCGAGTGCCTGCACCTCCCGGGGCCGGTCCTGCGTGGGTTCGTGGTGTACCACCGGTGGTGGTCGCTGCCGGTCGTCGGCGCGGTCGCGCGGTGGCTCTACCTGCGCACCATGCGCGGGGTCAGCCAGCTGGCGTGGCTCACGGGGCCGTTCGCCACCAATGCGGACTTCCTCACCGCCGGTCGGGCGTTCATCCGCGTCTGGCTGCGCCTCACGGCGCACGGCGTGGCGTTGCACCCCTTCGGATCGGTCATCACCAACCCACGCTCGCACGCCGCCTTCACGGCGGCCGTGGGCGAGGACGAGGGAGCGGACATGGCGTGGATGCTGCTGCGGATCGGCTACAGCGAGGCGCCCCCGGTCAGCCACCGGCTACCGGTCGGCGCACTGTTCGTGGACGATGCCGCATGAGGGCCGTGGTGCGACGTCGGCTGGTCATCGCCGCCGCCGTGCTGGTCGAGGTGGTGGTCGGCCTGCTGGTGCGCGGGCGACGGACCCGACTGCTGCTGCTCGCGCCGGGCGCCGAGCGTCTGCGGTGGCGTGCGGGGCGCATCCGGGCGCGGCGCGCCGCCGACCGGGCCCGACGCCAGGTGCCCGCCTACCGCCGCCACCTGGCGGCGCACGGTCGCGACGCCGCCCGGCCCGTCGCCTGGCGTGACCTGCCGGAGACCGACAAGGCCGGCTACATCAGGCGCCACCGGCTCGAGGCGCTGTGCCGGGGTGGGCGCCTGCCCGACCGTGGCGTGGTGCTCGACGAATCGTCGGGCAGCAGCGGGACGCCGACCTCGTGGGTCCGGGGGACCGCCGAGCGGCGCGCCACCGCGCGGCTGCTGCGCACCACCTTCGCCCGCGGGCTCGACGACGGTCCCGTCGTCGTGTGCAACGCGTTCGCGCTCGGGGCGTGGGCGACCGGGCTGAACGTCACGATGGCGCTCGCGTCGTCGTGCCGCATCAAGTCGACCGGGCCCGACCGCGACAAGGTGATCGCGACGATCCGCGAGCTCGGTGGCGGCCACCGCTTCGTCGTGCTCGGGTACCCGCCGTTCCTCAAGGACCTGGCCGACGATCCCCGCATCGACCTGTCCGCCCACGACGTCATCGCCGGCTTCGGCGGTGAGGGCCTCAGCGAGAACATGCGGGACTACCTGCTCCGCAGCTACCGGCGGGTCCTCGGGTCGTACGGCGCGTCGGACCTCGAGATCAACCTGGCCGCCGAGACGCCGTTCACCGTGGCGTTGCGGCGCGCGCTGATCGCCGACCCGGTGCTGCGCCGGGCGGTGCTGCGCCGCCCGGACGACCCGCCGCCGATGGTCTTCCAGTACAACCCGCTCGACTACGTGATCGAGAGCACCGACGCCGACGAACTGGTCGTCACCGTCTGCCGTGCGGCGAACCTGTCCCCGCGGATCCGCTACAACATCCACGACGTCGGCCACGTGGTGCGCATGCCTGAGCTCCGCCGGGTCCTCCGGGCCCACGGCCTCGCGGCCCTGGCCGACGTCGCCGACACCGACCTGCCGGTGCTGTTCCACCACGGGCGCTCGGACGCGTCGGTCGACTTCTACGGCGCGGTGGTCGGTCCCGACGGGCTGCGCGATGCGCTGTACGCCGACCCGGGCCTGGCGCGTCGCATGCGCCGGTTCCGCCTGCTGCGGTGGGAGGACGCGGCCGCGGCACCGCGGCTCGACCTGGCTGTCGAGCTGCGGCCTGGCCACGAGGTCGACGCCCTGGACGTCGACGCCCTCGGCGCCTCGCTCCTTGCGGCGATGGGTCGCCGCAACGCCGACTTCGCCAACGCCTGCCGCATCGCGGCCGTCACCCCGCGACTGCGGGTCTTCGCCGCCGACACGGGCCCGTTCCGCGAGGACGACGGCCTGAAGCACCGCTACGTCGATCGCCGCCCGGCGTGGGCGGACGGCGCATCCGGCACGGCAGCCGCCGACGGCCCGCACCCCGGCGCCTCGTCGCCATGACGTTGGGGCACCCTCGAACGCGACGATGCAGCGCATCGTGGCGCGGGTACGGTCGGTCCGGACCTCCGGCTGCCCCCGACCGCGGAAGGTGACCTCGTGCCCGCCTCCGACAGCAGTGCGCCCGACCGCCCCATCGTGCTGTGGGCGGTGCCCCGCTCGCGATCGACCGCGTTCGAGCGGATCTTCGTCGAGCGTGACGACGTCGAGGTGCTGCACGAGCCGTTCTCGGCCGTCTACTACCACGGCCCCGAGCGTCGCAGCGACGAGTTCCTCGAGGGCGAGCCCGACCCCGATGCCACCGCGGAGCGGGTGCTCGCCGAGGTGCTGCGACCGCGTGACCGCCGGGTCTTCGTCAAGGACATGGCGTACCACGCGACGGCGTTCATGGACGCCGCGTTCGTGGAGCGGTTCACCAACACCTTCCTGGTCCGTCACCCCCGGCAGGCGCTGGCGTCCCTGCACGCCAGGCACCCGACGTTCAGCTTCGAGGAGGCGGGCTACGAGCAGCTCGCCCGTCTCCACGACCTGGCCGTGGAGACGTCCGACGAGCCGGTGGTGGTCATCGACGCCGACGATCTGATGCGTGACGCCGAGGGCACCGTCCGCGGCTACTGCGCCGCGGTGGGGCTGCCGTTCGTCGCCGACGCGCTGTCGTGGGAGCCCCAGAAGGTCAGCGCGTTCGAGTCGTGGGACGAGTGGCACGACCACGCGCAGCGGAGCACCGGCCTCGGCGAGATCGAGGCGGACAGCACGCCGCTGCCGCCCGAGCTCGACGACGTGTACCGGCGGTGCCTCCCCCACTACGAACACCTCCTGGCCGCCCGACGCCCCAGCCGGACCTGACCCCGGGGCTGCGGCCCCACGCCGACCGGCTGACCCGGCGCGCCCCACAGGTGGTGCTGCCGGAAGTGCTCAGGCGTGGATGGGGGCGGGCGGCTCCGGAAGGCGGGGACGGGAGCGCTGTCGGCGCGCACGCTGACGGCGGAGCCTGAACGCACGACCCTGCAACCAGGACCCGTCATGGACCGTGCTGCTGCTCCGACCCGGATCCGCTGCCCGCGGTGCGCCGCCCCGTTCGAGGCACCGCCGCCGGCGACCTGCCCGTCATGTGCGCTGGCCGTCGGCAGCGAGGCCGGTCGTCGGCTCATCGACGTCGAGGCGCAGCTGGCGGCGCTCCGCGACGAGCGGGCGGCCCTGGTCGCGCACCTCGTCGCCGGGGAGCGGGAGCGCGGAGGCGCGCCCGCCCCGGCGACCCGGCCACCGCCTGCGCACCACCGGGTTGCGTCGGCACTCACGAGCTGGCTGTCGGCGACGGGACCGCAGTCGCTGCTGGCCGCCGGCGGCGTGTTGCTGCTGGTCGTCGCCGCGATCGTGTTCACGGCGGTCACCTGGCAGGACCTTTCGGCACTCCTCCGTGGCGGCGTGCTGCTTGCGGCGGCGTCCGGTGCGGGCGCGCTGACGGGCGCGTTGACGCACCGCGGCCTGCGACGCACCGCCGAAGCCACGGCGACGCTGGCAGTCGCCCTGCTGGCGGTCCTCGCCAGGGGGCTGTGGGACGCCGGCCTGCTGGGTGGTCCCGACCGGGCCGCGCTGGTGGCCGCGGGCGTCGCGGCGGCGCTGGCGCTCGTCGGCCACGGCCTCGCACGGGGGACGGGCACCACCGCGCCGCTCGTGCTGGCGTCGTGGTTCGGCCCGGTGGCGCCCGTGTCCGCGGCCATCTGGGTCGCGGAGCACCGCCCACCGGCCCCCTCCGTCGACCTCGGGGACCTGATCGTGCTGGCCGCCTTCGTCGGCGCCGCCGTGCTGGCGGTCGCCTACGCCGAGTGGCAGCTCGCGACGGTCCCGCGCTGGCGGGCCGTGACCCAGGTCGCCGGCGTGGTGCTGTGGGCCGTCGCGGCCGTCGGCACGACCGTCGCGCTCGGCGCGCTGGTCGACGGGGCCACCCCACAGCCGGGGCTCGTGGGCGCGGCGGTCGCGCTCGGTGCCGTCGTCGTGGTGACCGCCCTGCTCGCGCGGATGCTGCGCCACCGGTCGCGTCGGTGGGACCTGGCGGGCGTGGCGGCAGCCTGGTTCGCCGCCACCACGCTGGGGCTGGGGGCGCAGGGGCCGCCGGACGCGTGGCGGCCGCTGCTCACGCTGGCGCCGTCGGCGCTGGGCATCGCCGCGGCGCTGCGCTGGCTCGACGGTCGCCCGCTGCGCCGGGCCGCCGCGGCCGGCATGGCCCCGGCCGTGGCCGCCGCGGGCGTGCTGGTCGCCGACGTGGGCGGCACCGTCCGGGAGGTCGTCGCCGCGCACACCTCGGCACCCTGGGCGGTCGATGCGACCCCGTTCGGCGCGTCGCCGGGCATCGAGCCGCTGCTGACCGCCGTGGTGGCCGTGCCGGTGCTGGCCGCCGTCGCAGCAACGATCGATCGGCGGGTGGCCGTGGGCGTCGCGGTCCTCCTGGGCGGGCTCACGTTGACGGCCGTCGGCATCGAGCTGTGGCGCCCGGCGGGCGGCGCGGTCGCGGCGCTCGCCGTCGTCGCCGCCGCGGCCCAGGCCCCGCGCCGGTGGGGGTGGACGGCAGGCGTCGGACCGGCGGTGCTGGCCGGCTCGATGGTGGCGGTCGGCGTCGGCCTCAGCAGCCCCGCGGTGACCGTCGGCGTGGTGCTCACCGCGGCCGTGGCCGCCGCGCCGGCGGCGCGGCGCGACCGCATGGTGGCCGCCACCGTCACGGCCGACCTGTTGGGGCTCGCGGTGGCGGTGACCGCGTGGGCCGGCGACGGGTCGGGGCCGGTCGCGGTCGCACTCGCCACCGCGGTCGGGGCGGCGGTCGCCGTCGCCGCGGCGGTCCGGGGACGGCCGGACGTCGCCGAGCCGGTCGAGGCCGTCGCACTGGTGGGCGGGCTGTCGGCGATCGTGATCGCGCTCGGCACCGGAGACGCCGTGTGGCCGGCCTGGACCTTCGCGGTCGAGGCAATCACCGCCGCCGGCGCAGCGGTGTGGCGCCCCGACCGCCGTCCGCTGCGGTGGGTCGCCACGCTGCTGGCGTCGGCGTCCTCGTCGACCGTGCTGGCCGACGTCGGCGTGGACCTCGTCGAGGCGCACACGATGCCACCGGCGCTGATGGTCCTGGGCCTGTCGGTCGGCGCTCTGCGCGCCGGACGGGTCACCTCGTCGTGGCCGGGCCTCGGCACGGGCGCCGCCATGCTCGTGCTGCCGACCCTGGTGCAGCTGGCCGACGAGCCGACCGATCTGCCGCGGCTCGTCGTCGTCCTGCTCCTCGGGGTGCTCCTCGCGGCGGCCGGGCGGACGTGGGCGCTGCAGGCGCCGCTGGTGATCGGCGTCGCCGCGCTCGTGCTCGCCGCGCTGACCCAGCACGAGGTCGTCACCGACGTCGTGCCCCGGTGGGTGCTCCTCGCCGTGGTGGGCTCCCTCCTGCTGTGGCTGTCGATCAGCTACGAGCGGCAGCGGGTGCGGCTGTCCGCCGCCCGTCGCCACCTGGCGGCGATGCGCTGACGCGTCAGCCGTCGGACGGGCTGCGGGTCGCCCATCGCAGCGTGCCCAGGCCGACGCCGACGGCCAGCGCCAGCAGGCCCGGCGCGACCCCCGACAGGCCGTCGAGCCCCAGCGCGGCGTCCAGCGACCACGGCCCGGGCCCGGTGCTCGCGAGCGCCCAGGCCACGGCGATCAGGTAGCCGTTGAGCTCCCACCCCTTCGACACCGACCAGAAGCCCCCGTCGGCGTTGTTGACGTACGCCGCGGTGGTCATGGTGCCGATCACCGCAGCCGCCGCGACGGGCGTCAGCAGCCCGGCCGCCAGGCCGAGCCCGCCGCACACCTCCCCGATCCCGGCCAGCACGGCCGCGGCGCGACCGTCACCGAAGCCCAGTGAGCGGAACCACCGGGCGGTCCCCTGCAGCCCGCCACCGCCGAACCAGCCGAACAGCTTCTGGAAGCCGTGCAGCGAGAACGTGACGCCCACGGCCAGGCGCAGGACCAGCAGGCCCCACGCGACGGCTGCGAACCCGGCCCCGTCCACCACCGGGGCTACTGCGCCGGCAACGTCGCGGCGCCGGCGGTGCCGCGGGTGTCGAACAGGTCGCTGAACACCCGGTCCTGCGCGGCGGCGACCGCGTCGAGGTCCAGGCGCAGCCGGTCCCCCCACCGCAGCGTGCGCTCGGCACTGACGGTGCCGAGGCGGGTGCAGGCGAGGTCGTTGGCCGCGCAGGTCGCGGCCAGGTCGTCGGCGTCGGCGGCCGCGACCGTCACGACGACCCGGGTCGGGGCCTCGCTCCACAACCACTGGTGGACGGCGGCGTCCGGTTCGGTGTCGAGGTCGGCGCCCAGGTCGGTGCCGCACGTCTCGACCAGCGTGGTCAGCAGGCCGCCGGCTGCGACGTCGTGGGCGCTGCGCACCAGCCCCCGCCCGGCGACGTCGACGAGCAGGTCCTGCAGGCGCCGCTCCTCGTCCAGGTCGATCGCCGGGGGCCTGCCGGCGATGCGCCCCGTGGTCCGCCACAGGTACTCCGAGCCGGCGAGCCCCGGTCGGGTGGGTGCGCCGACCAGGCACAGCACGTCGCCAGCCGCCCGGGCGCGCGCCGGCACCGCCCGGGTGCAGTCGTCGAGGGTGCCCAGCACGCCGACCACCGGCGTGGGGTGGATCGCCTGATCGTCGGTGGCGTTGTAGAAGCTGACGTTGCCGCCGCTGATGGGCGTGCCCAGCGCCACGCACGCGGCCGCCATGCCGTCGATCGCCGCCGAGAAGGCACCCATGACCTCGGGGTGCTCCGGCGAGCCGAAGTTCAGGCAGTTGGTCGCCGCCAACGGCCTGGCGCCGGTGCACGCGACGTTGCGGGCGGCCTCGGCGACCACCAGCTGCGCGCCCACGTGGGGATCGAGCGCGCACCACCGACCGTTGCCGTCGGTCGCGATCGCAACGCCCCTGAGGTCGCTCGGCGGTGCGCCCCAGCCGTCGACCGGGGGCAGGCGCAGCACCGCGGCGCTGGCGCCGATGCCCTGGACGGTGCCCGACCCCACCACGCTGTCGTACTGCTCGGTGATCCAGCGCGGCGGTGCGATGTTGGGGCTCGTCAGCACGGTCATCGCGGCGGTGTGCAGGTCCTCGGGCGGGGGCAGTCCCTCGACGTCGTCGTCGGCGTGCGGGTGCACCCACGGCGCCACGGGCCGGTGGTACACGGGACCGTCGTCGGCCAGGGCGCCGGCCGGCGCGTCGTGCACGACGGCGCCGTGGCGCTCGAAGACCAGGCGCCGGTCGTCGGTCACCCGGCCGATGGCGGTCGCGTCGACCCCCCACCGCGCGCAGGTCGCGACGACCTCGTCGAGCCGTGCGGGGTCGACCAGGGCCAGCATCCGCTCCTGCGACTCGGAGCAGAGGATCTCCCAGGCCTGCATCGACGGCTCGCGCAGCGGCACGCGGTCGAGGTCGACGCGCATGCCCAACCCCGCGGCGGCGGCCATCTCGGCGGTCGAGCAGGCGATGCCCGCGGCGCCCATGTCCTGGATGCCCCGGGTCAGGCCGCGCTCGTACAGCTCCAGGCAGCACTCGATCAGCGTGTTGCCCGCGAAGGGGTCGCCGACCTGCACGTTGGGGCGCTTGGCGTCGTCGCCGGTCGAGCTGAAGTCGGCCGACGCCAGCACGCTGGCGCCGCCGATGCCGTCGCGTCCCGTGCGCTGGCCGATCAGCACGGCGACGTCGCCGACGTGCTCGGCCCGGGCGCGCTGCACGCGGTCGGCGGGCAGCACCCCGACGCACAGGACGTTGACCAGCGGGTTGCCCTGGTAGCACGGATCGAACGCCACCTCGCCGCCGACGGTGGGCACGCCGATCGAGTTGCCGTAGTGGCCGATGCCGCGGACGACGCCGTCGACCACCCACCGCGTGCGGTCGGTCGCCGGGTCACCGAAGCGCAGCGGGTCGAGCAACGCGATCGGCCGCGCACCCATCGTGAGGATGTCGCGGACGATGCCGCCGACCCCGGTCGCCGCGCCCTGGAACGGCTCGACGAAGCTGGGGTGGTTGTGGCTCTCGATCTTGAACGACACCGCGCGCCCGTCGCCGACGTCGACCACGCCGGCGTTGTCGCCGGGTCCCGCGAGCAGCTGGTCGCCTGACGACGGCAGCCGTCCCAGGTGCACCTTCGATGACTTGTAGGAGCAGTGCTCGCTCCACATGACCGAGAAGGTGCCGAGCTCGGCGGTCGACGGCACGCGGGCCAGGATCTGCTCGACGCGGTCGTACTCGTCGGAGGTCAGCCCCAGCTCGGCCGCCAGCTCGCGCGGTCGGGCGGCGGGTTCGATGGTCGGCGGCACGCCGGCTCCTGCGGTCGTGGATGGTGGTGGTGCGCAGTCTGCCATCGTTGGCCGGCGCGGCACCGGCGCGGGGCCGGTGCGCACCCGGCGGGCGGCCGTGGGGCCCGCGGCCGATGGGACAGGGTCGTGGCGTTGTCTCCGGCCGGTGCCGCGGCCACGCTGTCGGTGGCGGTCGTCCGGCCGTGGCGGGTCGGGCGGCGGCGAGGAACGACGATCTCGGGGGCAACGGTGACCCGGCCCGACCAGGTGGCGACGCGGACGGTGATCTCGCACGCCCACGCGCGCGACCTCGCGCAGTGCTGGCAGGACGAGGAGCGCGACGGCCACCCGGTCACCCGGCTCGCCCGGACCGGAGAGATCACCGTCGACGCCGAGCACGCCGTCGCCCACGACCTGCGCCTGCTCGAGGCGGCCTCGGCTGCCTGGGGTGCGCCGACCAGCATCCCCGAGAAGCAGGTCCGGGTCCTGCTGGACTACGTCCGCTACCACGGCCCCCGGCCGGCGGTGGACGGCTGGCACCACCTGCGGGACGGCGAGTTCCTCCACGCGATCCGCCGCATGGCATCCGAGGCACGGACCCACGCGCCGGACGACGACCGCGACGGACGGATCGCAGAGCCGTCCAACGGCGCCCGCTGGTGACCGCGACGCCCGGCGGGTCTTGACGCAGGGGGCGGGCCACCTGACGATGCGAACGCGAGTCCGCGTCGCAGGGAGCGCTCCATGACCACGACCGATGTCCGCCGCCTGTCGCCCGACGACTACACGAGCAAGGGCCGCATCAGGCGGGATGTCTACGAGGCCGAGCTGCAGCGCATGCAGATCGAGCTGGTCAAGCTGCAGGAGTGGATCAAGCGGCAGGGCCTGCGCGTCGTCGTGCTGTTCGAGGGCCGGGACGCGGCGGGCAAGGGCGGCGTCATCAAGCGGATCACCGCCAGCACCAACCCCCGCATCGTGCGCGTCGTCGCGCTGGGCACCCCGAGCGACCGCGAGAAGACCCAGTGGTACTTCCAGCGCTACGTCGAGGAGTTGCCCGCCGCCGGCGAGATGGTCCTGTTCGACCGCTCCTGGTACAACCGCGCCGGCGTCGAGCGGGTCATGGGGTTCGCCACCGAGGAGCAGGTCGAGGAGTTCATGCGCTCGTGTCCCCAGTTCGAGCGCATGCTGATCCGTTCGGGGACCATGCTGATCAAGTACTGGTTCTCCGTCAGTGACGAGGAGCAGGAGCGGCGCTTCCAGGCGCGCATCGAGGACCCCACCAAGCGGTGGAAGCTGTCGCCGATGGACATCGAGTCGCGCAACCGCTGGCAGGAGTACTCACGCGCGAAGGACGAGATGTTCGCCCACACCGACATCAAGCAATCGCCTTGGTGGGTGGTCGACGCCGATGACAAGCGCAACGCCCGGCTCAACTGCATCAGCCACATCCTCTCCCAGTTC
>CAYVGE010000058.1:0-18621 GCA_964450395.1 uncultured Actinomycetota bacterium | reverse complement strand
TCTCGTAGCCCTCACCGTTCGACGGGTCGTCGTCGACCATCCACGGCTCGAACACGGGCTCGCCGGTCGCCACGGTCAGGGTCCCGGGCTCGGTCAGCGGCAGGCTCTCGACGTCGCACGCAGCCGCCGTGGCGGACGCCGCCTCGGACGTGGCCGCGCCGGCCGCGGCCTCGCTCGCGCCACCGGCGTCGGCGCCTCCGGTCTCCTCCGCGCCGCCGCAGGCCGTCGCCAACAGCAGTCCCACCACGAGCAGCACCACAGATCGGGTCACACGCGTCACCGCACGCTCCAGTCACTCACCACGACACCGGTCACGCCCGCGGGCGTCCTATCGCAATCGTACGTCGTGGCCATGGGCACGACCGGTCAGCGTCGCACCAGCTCGGCCTCCTCGTACTCCATCAGCGGGAGGAACCCCAGCCCTTCGTAGAGCGCACAGGCGGGCTGGTTGTCGCGAGCGACGTTGAGCGCCACGAGGTCGACCTCGTCGCGCAGCCGGTGCACGAGGGTCGCCACGACCCGCCGGGCCAGGCCGGCACCACGGTGCTCGGGGGCGGTGTTGACGTTGCCGATCACCGCGATGCCGTGCTCGGGGTCGACGAGGTGCACCCCGGCCATCGCGACCAGGACGCCATCGACCTCCAGGCCGACCTGGCGGCCCGAGCCCAGCAGGTCGGCCCGGAAGAAATCGGGGGTCCCGCCGGTGCGCTCGAACAGGGCATGGACGGCGGCGACGTCGTCGGGCACCAGCGGGCGCACGGCCGCATCGGGATCGGGCAGCAGGTCCGGCCGCACCAGGTGCATCTTGACATGGGGCACGGTGCGCAGCGCGCGGTGGGTCGGGGCCAGACGCTCGGCCAGCCCGGACGGACCGGTCACGTCGAAGCGGTCGGGCAGCTCGTCGACCAGGTCGACCAGCAGCGCCAGCGTCGGCGCGGCGTCGATGGCCGACACCGCGTAGACGACCCCGCGGTCGATCCCGGGGATGCCGACCTCGCCGACGACGCCGCGGTCGCGCACCCACCAGCGCGAGGTGTCCCAGTACTGGGCGACGTCGACGATGCCGTAGGCGTGGATGGGACGGTGCTCGTCGAAGACGGCGAGCACCCTCGCCGGGTCGTCGACGGGGGGCGGTGGCTGTGCGGTCGGCATCTGGGCGGATGATAGCCAGCGCACGCGTAGCATCGCCCGCTGGTTCCCATCCGGAAAGGCCACCCGTGGACCTGCGCATCCTCGCGACCGTGTTCGGCGCCCTGTTCCTGGCCGAGCTCGGCGACAAGACCCAGCTGGCCGTGATCTCCTTCGTCGCCGCCGGGCAGCCGCCGCTGGCGGTGTTCGCCGGCGCGAGCCTGGCGCTGATCGCGTCGACGGCCATGGCGGTGCTCGGCGGCGCGGGTCTGCTGCGGCTGGTGCCCGCCGAGGTCCTGCAGCTGGTCGCGGCGGCGATCTTCGTGATCGTCGGCGTGCTCGTGGGCTGGGAGGCGATCGGCAACCTGCGCAGCTCGTGACCCGGCTGGTCAGCCGGCGCGCCCGCGCCGGCCGGTCAGCCGGGCGGCGCCTGCCCGGTCAGCAGCGCCGCGGCACACGCCGCGCCACAGGCGACGGCGGTCGTGCGCACGGCCATCCCCGGCCGCCCGACCGTCCCGTTGCCCGGCGTCTGGCGGATGCGCGCGAGCGGCACCTCGACGAAGCGGTAGGTGACGTCGGCGAGCACGACGACGATCGCGAGGTAGAGCGCGGTCCGCGACGGCGTGTGGACCACGGCGGGCCCTCCGAGGGCGAGTAGGACGGGCCAGTGCCACAGGTACAGCGGCCACGACCGCAGGCCCACCCACCGCAGGCCGGTCACGCCCAGCATCCGGTCCAGCGGCGCACCCCGGACGACGACCGCGATCACCATGACCGTCAGGACGTCGGTCAGCAGCAGCCCGCCGCGGGTGACGAACACCGCGCCGCCACCGAACGCCATCGTCAGCACCAGGCCGAGCAGCGCGCCGACGCCGAGCAGCTGCAGGCGGCGGGCCCGCGCCGCGTCGACCGCCGCGACCCGGCCCGCCGGAAGCGCGAGCCCGAGCACCATGCCCAGCAGCAGACCGGCCGCGCGCGTGTCGGTGCCCCACAGCGCGCGCTCCGGCAGGTCGGCGGAGACGGCGACGACCCCCAGCGCGATGGTCGACGCGAGGGCGAGCACCAGCCCGACCAGCCGAAGCAGCGCCCGGTGGCGCCGCGTGCGCGTCAGGACCACGGCCACCAGCACCCCGACCGTCAGCTGCGCCCCGGCCGCCGGTGCCCACAGGTGCTCGAGGAACGACGCCGAACCGGTCTCGGCCGCCGTCCGGATCAGCTGCCAGTTGCTGACGCCGAACAGCGCGGCGCGGATGTCGGCGCCCAGGCGGTCGACCGCGTCGGGTCTGGTCAGCAGCACCAGGATCGAGACGCCCCCGAGGACCGTCAGGAGCGCCGGCAGCATGCGCCGCGCCCGACGGCCGGCAGCCCGCGCCAGCCCGGGCAGCCCCGGCGGACGGTCGACCGCCAGCAGGAGCGACACGGTCAGGTAGCCGCTGAGCACGAACAGCACCTCGAGGCCTGCGGCGGCGCCGCCGGGGATCCAGTCGTGCCCCGCATGGGTCAGGAGGATCCCCGTCACGGCGAGCGCCCGCAGGCCCGACAGCCCCGGGCGGTACGGGATCAGCCGGGGGACGTCCGCCTCGGCCGGCGCCTGCGCGTCCCGGTCATCGGGGTCCGGGCGCGGCTGACGACGACGGGCCGGGGTCCGGCCGGCCGTCGCGCGGGTCCTGGTTGCTGTGCGTGCCTGCATCGCCCCCGGTCGACACGGACGGTGGAAGAGGGCGCCGACCACTCCGCGGGAGATGATAGGCAGGCGCGCCCCGGATCCCTCGGAGGCGGCGCAGGCGGGGTGCAGGCATGGGACAGCCCGGGCCACGAAGGCCCGGGCTGTCGGCATCCATCACTCGCCGTCGATCGTCACGTCCCCGGCGAACACCGCGGTCGGCGGTCCCGGGTGGGTGGGTGTGACCAGCTCCCACAGACGAACGAGCGGGCGATGGGGGTGGTATCGCGAGGCACCTTTGGTGGTTCCGGTCGGATGCCTCTCAACCGGAAAGGCGCTAGCGCCCCATCACCTCGACGGTCACGCGTGAACTATCAGAACTCATTCGCAGGACCACCTCCCTTCTGTCGTGCCGCCAAGCATGACACCGGGTCGATCGGATGGCAACGTACGATCGCCGCTGCGGCGCGCCGGACCGGCGCCGGCGCGCTACCGTCGCCCCATGGGCCTGCTCGACACCACCACCGCGACCTACGCCCGCGACGTCGGCGTGATCCGGGTCACCGGCCACGACCGGCTGGCCTACCTGCACAGCCTGCTGAGCCAGCACCTCGAGGAGGCCCGCGCGGGCACCGTCGCCGACTTCCTGTACCTCGACGCCAAGGGCACGGCGCTGGCCGAGGGTCGGGCGGCGGTCCGCTCGGGTGACGTGCTGCTGGTGACACCGGTCGACGTGACGCCGAGCCTGGCCGACGCGCTGGGCCGCTACACGTTCCTGCTCGACGCCGCAGCCGAGGATGTCACCGCCAGCTGGCGGCTGGTCAGCGTGCGTGGGCCGGAGACCGGCGACCTCCCGGGCGCCCGCTCGCAGGCGATGACCGCCGCCCCCCACGGCGATGGGTTGGTCATCCGGGACCGCTCCGGCGGCGTCGACTACCTGGGCCCCGCGGGCTGGGTCACCGCCCGCATCGCCGAGCTCGGGCTGCCCGAGGCGTCCGCCGTCGACTGGGAGCGCTGGCGGATCCGCTCGGCGCAGCCCGCGTGGGCGCGCGAGATCGTGGCCGGCCGGCGCACCCAGGAGCTCGGGCTGCTGCCGACCCATGTGCACCTGCGCAAGGGCTGCTACCCCGGCCAGGAATCGATCGCCAAGACCTGGAACCTCGGCCGCCCACGTCGCGCGTTGTGCGTGGTCGAGTTCGACGGCGCGGTCCCGCCCGACGGCGACGTGCAGGTCGGCCCGAAGACCGGCGTCATCACCAGTGCCGCCCCGGACGGCGCCCGGATGGTGGCGCTCGCGCTGCTGCCCGTCGACCGTGCTGGCACCGTGCCCGACGAGGTCGACGCCGACGGTGTACCGGGCCGCGTGCTGCGTCGGGTCGGCGCCGACCTGCCACAGCCCGGCGCCTGACAGCGTCCACGACGGCCCTCGACCGGGCACGTGCCCATCGGAGACAATGGCGCCATGCGGATCCTCTTCGTGTGCCTGGGCAACATCTGCCGCTCGCCGACGGCCCGCGCCGCGACCCAGGAGGCCTTGATCGATCTGGGCATCCGCGGCGAGGTCGAGCTCGACTCGGCCGGGCTGGGCTCGTGGCACCTGGGCGACGGCCCGGACCGGCGGATGCGGGAGGCCGCGGAGGCCGCCGGGCTGTACCTCGACGACCGCGCGAGGCGGGTCACGGCCGACGAGCTCGGCGAGTGGGACCTGATCCTCGCCATGGACCGCGGCAACCTCCATCGGCTGCGGGAGATGGCCGACAGCGACGAGGTCCGCGACCGCATCCGGCTGTTCCGCGACTTCGATGACGCCTCGCCCCCGGGAAGCGAGGTGCCCGACCCCTACTACGGCGGTACCGAGGGGTTCGCGGAGGTCGTGCGCATCTGCCGTGCGGCGGCGCTGGGTCTGGCCGACGAGATCGCCCTGCGCTTCGACGCCGAGACCTCGCGGTGAGCCCGACCGGTGCGCCCCCGCTGCCGGCGGGGCTCGGAGCGCTCGCCGGCGCCCGGCAACTCGGTGGGGGCTCGATCTGCGACGTGTGGGCGGGAGAGCTCGCCGACGGCACGCCGGTCGTCGTCAAGCGTGCGCCCTACGACGTCGACACCGAGGTCGACGGCCTGCAGGCGCTCGGCGACGCCGGCGCACCCGTCCCAGCGGTGCTGGCGGCCGATGGTGACGTGCTCGTGCTCGAGCACGTCAGCGGTCGGCCGGACTGGCACGCGCTCGGCCGGCGCGTCGCCGAGCTGCACCGGGTCACCGTCGGGGACGACTTCGGCTGGCATCGCGACAACCTGCTCGGCCGGGCACCGCAGGCCGGCGGCTGGTCCGCCGACTGGCCGGCGTTCTTCGCCGAGCGGCGCCTGCGCCCGCTGCTCGACGCCGAGGCGCTGCCCGGGACGCTCCGCCACCGCATCGAGCGCGCGATCGACGACCCGCTGCCCGGATTGCTCGGAGCGCACCGGCCGCAGGCGAGCCTCATCCACGGCGACCTGTGGAGCGGCAACATCATCGACGGTTCGTGGCTCATCGACCCGGCGGTGTGGAAGGCCGACCGCGAGCTCGAGCTGGCGTTCACGCACCTGTTCGGCGGGGTGCCCGCGGCGTTCTTCGATGGCTACACGTCGGCCTGGCCGCTGCCCGACGGGGCCGATGCGCGGCGTCCCGCGCTGCAGCTGTACCACATCCTGATTCACGTGTGGCACTTCGGCGCAGGCTATGTGGGAATGGTGGTGGACCGGCTGGACCAGCTGGGCTGGGGCTGAGCACGACAGGAGCAGGCGGATGAGCGATCAGGACCAGGCGGCCGACGAGGCGGAGACCCAGGCGCAGGAGAACAAGGGCAGCGCGAAGGCCGAGGACACCGGCCAGCGTCCCGACCCCACGATCATCGACGTCTACATCGAGATCCCGAAGGGCTCGCGCAACAAGTACGAGTGGGACATCGAGACGGGTAGGTTCCGCCTGGACCGCAAGCTGTTCACCGCCGTGCAGTACCCCGGCGACTACGGGTTCGTCGCCGAGGCGTGGGGCGAGGACGGCGACCCGCTCGACGCGCTGGTCATCCTCGGGGACCCGACCTTCCCCGGCTGCGTCATCTCGGCCCGGGTCGTCGGCGTGTTCTACATGACCGACGACAAGGGCCGCGACACCAAGATCATCACGGTGCCGAGCAAGGATCCTGCCTGGGAGTACATCGACGAGCTCTCCGACGTGCCCAGCCACCTGCTCCACGAGATCGAGCACTTCTTCTCGATCTACAAGGACCTCGAGCAGAAGACGGTCACCGTGGATGGCTTCGGTTCCCGCAAGGACGCGCTCAAGGAGCTCGAGCAGGACTTCGAGCGCTACCGGAACCTCGAGGACCCGCAGCCGATCATGCCCTGGACGCCCTACACGCCCGGCGCCTGAGCCGTCCGGAGACCCGATGGATGCGACGGTCGACCGCGAGCACTACGACGAGCACGCGTACGAGCGCATGCGCGGCAAGCTCGACCAGTGCCTCCAGGCGTTGGACGTGCTGCTCGCGCGCCCCGGCTTCGGGGTTGGCCCGCAGACGCTGGGTGCCGAGCTCGAGCTGTTCCTGATCAACGGCGACGCGGCGCCGATGCCGCGCAACGAGGAGGTGCACCGCCGCATCGCGGACGACCGGCTGACCAAGGAGGTCATCCAGTACAACGTCGAGGCCAACCTCACACCGGTGCCACTGGCGGGGTCCCCGTTCTCGGCCATGCGGGCCGAGATGGACGAGCTGCAGGCCATGGTCGACGCGGCGACCGACGGGACGGGGCGGTCCATCACGATCGGCACCCTGCCCACGCTGACCAGCGCCGACCTCGGCAGGGCGGCGGTGACCAACGAGGCCCGCTACCGGGCGCTGGACAACCGGCTGCGGGTGCTGCGCAACGAGCCGTACCACATCGACATCACCGGCACCGACCACCTGCTGGCGGAGGCCAACGACGTGTCGCTGGAGGGCGCGAACACCTCGTTCCAGCTGCACGTCCGCGTCGAGCCCGGGCGCTTCGTCGACGTCTACAACGCCGCGCAGATCGCCACCGCCCCGGTGCTCGCGGTGTCGGGCAACTCGCCGTACTTCCTGGGCCACGACCTGTGGGCCGAGACCCGGATCGCGCTGTTCAAGCAGTCGGTCGACTTCCGCGAGGGCCACCGGCGCCGGACGATGCCGTCGCGTGTGTCGTTCGGCAGCCGCTGGCTGGAGCGCAGCGCGATGGAGATCTTCGCCGACGCGGTGCGCACCCACGAACCGATCCTGCCGGTCACGTCCGACGAGGACCCCCGGGTGGCGCTGCACGTCGGCATGATCCCCGGCCTCGACGAGCTGCGCATGCACCTGAGCTCGATCTGGACGTGGAACCGCGCGGTGTACGACCCCAACGAGGGCGGGCACCTGCGGATCGAGCTGCGCGCCCTGCCGGCGGGCCCGACGACCGTCGACATGGCGGCCAACGCCGCCTTCCTGCTGGGCCTGACGCTCGCGGCGTCGGAGGACACCGCTACGTGGACGCGGATGCTGGCGTTCGAGCAGGCCCGCGACAACTTCCTCGCCGCCGCCCGCGACGGCCTCGACGCCACCATGCTGTCGCCCTTCGACCGCAACGGCGTACGGCCCGTCGGCGCCCGTGAGCTCGCGCTGCGGCTGTTGGAGCCTGCGAGGTCCGCGCTGCGTGGCCGGGAGGTCGACGCCGGTGACGTCGACGGCCTGTTCGCGCTGCTCGACGAGCGCATCACCACCGGCCGGACCGGTACCGCGTGGCAGCGGGCCACGGTCGCCGCCCTCGAGCCGCGGCTGGGCCGTGACCGCGCACTGGTGGGCATGACCGAGCGCTACGTCGACGCGATGAGCACCGGCGAGCCCGTGCACAGCTGGCCGCTGCCCCCAGCCTGACGGCCACGGGACGTGGACGGCGAGCTCGACACCGAGGTCCTGGTCGTCGGTGGCGGCCTGGGCGGCGTCGCCGCGGCGCTGGCCGCGGCGCGCACCGGACACCGGGTGGTCCTGACCTGCCACGACGCCTGGCTCGGCGGGCAGCTGACCTCACAGGCCGTGCCGCCTGACGAGCACCCGTGGATCGAGCGCACCGGCTGCACCGCCAGCTACCGGCGGCTGCGCGACGGCATCCGCGACCACTACCGCCGGTGGTACCCGCTGACGCCGTCGGCGCGCGCCGATCCCGCGCTCAACCCGGGGGCCGGCTGGGTCAGCGGCCTGTGCCACGAGCCGACCGTGGCGGTCGCGGTGATCGACGCGCTGCTCGCGCCCTGGCGCACCAGCGGGCGGCTGACCGTCCTCGGCGGCCACCGCCCGGTCGCCGCCGACGTCGACGGCGACGTGGTCCGCGCCGTCACGCTGGCACGCGGCGAGGACCGCCGGACGGTCACGGCCGCCCAGGTGATCGACGCCACCGAGCTCGGCGACCTGCTGCCGCTGACCGGGACCGAGCACGTCACCGGCGCGGAGGCGCAGGCGGACACCGGCGAGCCCGACGCGCCACCGGTGGCGCGCCCCGACTGCATGCAGGCGGTGTCGGCGTGCTTCGCCGTCGACCACCGCCCGGGCGAGGACCACACGATCGACCGCCCGGCCTCGTACCGCCGGTGGCGCGACCAGCGGTTGCCCGGCTGGCCGGGTCCCCGGTTCAGCTTCCACGGTCCCGACCCGCACGACCCGGCGGGGTCGATCCGCCACACGTTCGTCCCGAACCCGGACGGCGACCCCAGGGCGCAGATCGCCCGTCACCAGGCCGACCCCACCGCCAACGACCTCTGGCTGTTCCGGCGGATCGTCGCGCGCGGCACCTTCCTCGCCGGCCACGTGGACAGCGACGTGACGCTCGTCAACTGGCCGATGCTCGACCACGTCGACGGTCCGGTCATCAACGACCACCCGGCCGCCGTCGCCCGGCAGCGGGACGCCGCGCGGGAGGTGGCACGCAGCCTGTTGCACTGGCTGCAGACCGAGGCGCCCCGGCCCGATGGCGGCACCGGGTTCCCGGGCCTGCGCCCCCGCGGTGACCTGCTGGGCAGCGACGATCTGCTGGCCCGGGACCTGTACGTCCGCGAGAGCCGCCGCATCTCCGCGCGCCACACGATCGTCGAGCAGGAGGTCGCGGCGGACCTGCGTCCGGACGGGCGCGCGGCGTCCCACGCCGACAGCGTCGGCATCGGCGCCTACCGCATGGACCTGCACCCGACGACCGGGGGCGACCCCTTCTTCGACGTGGCAGCGCTGCCGTTCGAGATCCCGCTGGGCGCCCTCGTGCCGGTCCGCATGCGCAACCTGCTGCCGGGCGCCAAGGACCTCGGCACGACGCACCTGACGAACGGCTGCCACCGGCTGCACCCCGTCGAGTGGAACGTCGGCGAGGTCGCGGGACTGCTCGCGGGCTTCTGCCTCGACCACGCTGTCGTGCCCGCCCAGGTCCACGCCGAGGCCGAGTGGCTCGCGGCGTTCCAGCGGCTGCTCGACCACCAGGGCGTCGAGCGCCGCTGGCCGCGCGACGTGGTCGAGGAGGCCGGGCGGCACCCGACGTGAGCAGCGGCCGGCTCCCGGGGGCTGCGGTCCACGGGACGGACGGCTGCGCACGGCGGCCTGCGGGGCGACATCGCCCCACATACGGCCGGAAATCGACCCACAGCCCGGGACCGATCTCGGACGGCCCCTCCCAGATGCGGTCGGCCCACAGCTCCCGGTAGAAGCATGCGCTGGCCACGATCCTCCTGCTGATCACCCTCGTCGCCCTCGTCGGCGCGGGCCTGGCGCTGCGTCACAGCCGCCGGCGGTCCGCGGGCGCGGCTCAGCCGTCGAGGACTTGGCCCAGTTCGACCTGTGACCGTGGACCGGGTGGCGCGGCGCCCGGCCGTCGACCGCCACTGCGCACGCTGACGCGGGGGCGACCGGTCGGCCGCCGGGGTTCACGCCACGCGCGGGTGGCCGAGCCGGGTCGCGACGACGAAGACCAACCCGGCTGCCGCCACGACCGCGCCGGCCAGGAAGGTGCCGGGCCGCCCGAGCCCCGCCGCGACGAAGCCCAGGGCGGCGGGACCGAGGCCGAGCGCGAGGTCGAGGAAGGCCGATGTCGTGCCGATCACCGAGCCGCGCTCCTGCGGCGCGACGCGCTCGACCGCGAGGGCGAACACCGAGGGGGTCAGCAGTGCGATCCCCACGCCGAGGACGACCGCGCCGACCATCAGCCCGGTGGGGGTCTGCCAGCCGCCGGCCACCGCGAGGCCGACGGCGGACGACGCCAGCGCGTAGCGCGTCGCACGTGCCGCCCCGAGCACGTCGGGGATGCGGGCGCCGATGCTGCGGATCGCCACGACGACGCCGGCGAAGACCAGGAGGACGAGTCGGGAACCGGACATCCCGAGGTCGAGCGCGTACAGGGGCACGAAGGCGAGGAAGCCGGCCATCCCGAGGATGCTCGCGAAGAGCACCACGCCCGGCACGACGCCCGCGGGGTGCACGAGGCGGTGCCGACGTGCCGGCCCCGCGTCGTGCGACGCGGGCGAGCCGGTCTCGGGGGTCATGAGCACCAGGACGAGCGCGACGAGACCGGCGGCGGCGGCGAGCAGCCACGCCCCGCCGAAGCCGAGGCGCTCGATCGCGAGCTCGCCGAGCAGGGGCCCCGCACCGATGCCGATGTACAGCGACAGCGATGCCAGGCTCATCGCCTCACCGCGGCGGTGCGGCGGCGCCATGTCGGTGAACGCGGTGACCATCCCCACGAAGAAGAACGCCTCGCCCGCACCGGTGAGCAGGCGCAGGCCCGCGAGGGTGGTCGGGTCGGAGCTGACGCCGTAGCCGAGCACCGAGACCGAGAACAGGGCGGCACCGATGAGCATGAGCGGCCTGCGGCCCCGCCGGTCCCCGAGACCGCCCACCCAGGGTCGCAGGAAGAACGCCGAGATGCTGAATGCGCCCACGACGATGCCCACGGCGATGTTACCGGCGCCGAGTGGACCTGCGACGAAGCGCGGCACGGCCGCGATGAGGATCCCGTCGCCGGTGAAGTAGGCCAGGGCGGCGACCGCGACCGCCACGAACCTCGGCGTCACCAGGGGCGTCGCCTGCGCGGGCGTCGGCCGCTCGAGCAGCGTCTGGGTCATCGCCTTCTCCTCAACTCGGTCAGCTGAGGGCAGCGTGCTTCCCGACGGCCGGCGACGGCATCGGTAGACCTACGTACTCCGCTGTTGGTCGAGGGCGGCGACGCCTGTCATCCTGAGCGGCGAGGCGAAGGATTCGTGGTGTCCCAGGACGTGCGGCTGGTGGACCTGCTCGCCGCCCTGTCGATCGTGACCGATCTCGGGATGGGTCAGGAGCCGGAGCGGGCGGTGCGCGCATGCCTGATCGCCACGCACCTGGCTCGCGCCATGGACCTGCCGGAGCGCGACGTGCAGGACGTGTACTACTGCACGCTCATGCAGCACCTCGGCTGCACGGCGCCGGCGCACGAGACGACCTACCTGTTCGGCGACGACGTCACCGTCCTGCCCCGGGCCGAGCGCACCGACGAGCGCAACGCGCGTGAAGCGCTCGCGCTGATGGCGCAGGTGGGCAGGGGCACGGGCGTGCGCCGGGTCCGTCACGTCGCCCGGATGATCGCGGCGGGTCGCCAGGGCAGCCTGCAGGTCTTCCGATCGGTCTGCGAGGTCGGCGCACGCCTGGCGGAACGCCTCGGGCTCGGCGCCACGGTCCGACAGGGCCTGTTCCACTCACTCGAGACGTGGGACGGCAAGCACGGCGCCTACGGGCTCGCCGGAGACGACATCGCGCTGCCGGCACGGTTCAGCACGGTCGCGAACCAGGCGGTGATCTTCGACCGCCTCGGTGGTCCCGACGCCGCGGTGGAGATGGCACGGCAGCGGGCCGGAGGCTGGTTCGACCCGGCGGTGGCCGACGTGTTCGTCCGCATCGGCGCCGACGTCCTGCGCTCCCTCGCGGCGGCGGACGTCTGGGTCGAGGTGACCGCCAGCGAACCGGAGCCGGTCCGCCGCCTGCCCGCAGCACGCCTGGACGGGGTGGCCGCAGCGTTCGCGGACATGGTGGACCTCAAGACCCCGTTCACCCTCGGCCACTCGACGGACGTGGCGGAGCTGGCGACCGCCACGGCGGCACACGTCGGGCTCGACGCAGACAGCGTGGAACAGCTCCGGCGGGCGGCACTCCTGCACGACCTCGGGCGGGTGGCCGTACCGAACGCGGTGTGGGAGAAGCCGGGCGCGCTGACCACGAGCCAGTGGGAACAGGTCCGGCTCCACGCCTACCACAGCGAGCGGATCCTCGCCCGCTCCCCCGTGCTCGAGCCGCTCGCGGACATCGCGGGGCGCCACCACGAGCGTCTGGACGGCTCTGGCTACCACCGCGGCGCGAAGGGCGCGGAGGTCCCCGTGGAGGCACGACTGCTGGCCGTGGCGGACGCCTTCCAGGCGATGACGCAGCCACGTCCCCATCGCTCGGCGGTGACACCCGAGGTGGCGGCCAGGACCATCGAGTCGGCGGCGGCGGCCGGCCAGTTCGACCCCGAGTGCGCCCGCGCCGTCGTCGCGGTGGCCGGGGAGCGCCCCGCACCCATCCAGTGGCCCGAAGGGCTGTCCGACCGCGAGGTCGAGGTGCTGCGGCTGGTCGCCCGTGGGCTGTCGAACCGGGAGGTGGCCAGCGAGTTGCACATCTCACGGCGCACGGCCGAGCACCACGTGCAGCACATCTACGACAAGATCGGCGCCTCGACCCGAGCGGCCGCCGCCCTGTTCGCCATGGAGCACGGGCTGCTGCGGTGACGTCCGTCGCCCCGGCGGGACGTCCCACGGGTCACGCGGCCTCGCCTTCGACGAACGGGATGCGCTCGACGCAGTCGCGGTAGCTGCTGACGGCCTCGTCCCGGTCGACCTCGCCACAGTCGATGCCGAACTGCAACACCTCGAGCGCGGTCCGCGCCTCCTGTGCCCGCAGGATGCGTTCCTCGAGGTTGTTGGACTTGAGCAGCTGCGTCGCGACCGTCGCCGCGAGCGAACACACCGCGGCGACCGCGCACAGCAACCGCCAGGACGGTTGGGCGAGCGCAAAGGTCGTCGTGAGCCAGTCGGTCAACGACTGGCCGCCGAATGCGGGTGCAGCGGTCATCGTGGCGGCGATCGCACCGCCGACGATGGACACCCGGATCAGCACCTGGCGCCGCCGGACAGCGGCGCGGACGAAGGCCTCCACCGCGGTCCGCTTGGCGCGGACCCGGCCTGCCAGCACGTCGAGTCCGTCGACGTCCCCGTTGCCGGATGTGGTCGCTGCGGGCATGGGCGCCTCCCTCACGGACAGCTCGTCCCACCGCGCCGAGCGCGCCCGGCTGACTGGGACGATCGGGCTGTGTCACGACAGCATGCCCGGTCAGATGGAGCTCTCATGTACGGAGATGCGATTTCCCCGGCCTGATACGTCCGGCCAATCCACGCGGGAGTCACCGGGGGCGCACGACCTCCGTGCCCGTGCGCGCCCCGTCGGACGACACCTGGTCGTGATCGGCCGGCAATGCACGAAGCGCACCCTCCGGAAGCTGCACGGTCACATCGGTCCCCGCAGGCAGCAGTGCCGTCCGCCCTGGTTCGGGACCAGCGCCTGCGACGGCCAGCACCTCGACCCCCTCGTCGAGCTGCCGTCGTCGGCGTTGGGCGTCGCCCACGTCGAACGCGCTGCGCTGGCCAGGGCGGGCGCCGGCCGGCGCCCGGACCTGTCGTGCGCCGAGCCGGGCACGACATCGTGGTTCGTCGGAATGCTCGAGGCGGCCACCATCGAGGGCCTGGCCGACGCCGACCTGCGACCGCTGGCGCTCGGCGGGCCGCTGGACGCCGTCAAGGACCCGATCGTCCGCGCGACCGCCGGGCGCTGCAGGCCGTCGGCGACAGCCCGGTCGCGGACGTCCGCTGCCTGGAGGTGCTGGCGCTGCCCCACGGCGGCACCGCACCTGGTACGAGGCGCGCCGGCCCGACGGAGCACACGAGCTGCGCACCGACCTGCACCCGCCGGTACCGCGATAGCGCGGCACGGCGGTACGCTGCCCGGCGATCAGGTGCGTGCCGAGGAGTCGCCATGGCGCAGCAGGGACGGTGCGAGTGCGGCGGCGTCCGGTACCACGTCACCGGACCGATGCGGCCCGTGGTCAACTGCCACTGCGGCCGGTGCCGCCGCATCACCGGCCACTTCATGGCGGCGACGGGGTGTGCGGAGGACGACCTGACCTTCGACGCCGACGCGACGCTGCGGTGGTACGAGCCCGCGCCCGGCGTCTTCTACGGCTTCTGCGGCACCTGCGGCTCGACGTTGTTCTGGCGGTCGGACGGCAACCCGGGCTGGGTGTCGGTCGCGGCGGGGCCGCTCGAGCAGCCGACCGGCCTGACCACCCGGGCGGCGTGGTGGACGGCGGAGGCCGCCGACTACCACGCACTCGACCCGACCATCACCAACTTCCCGTACGAGTCCGGGCACGTGGGCTTCGGTGCGGGCGGCTGACGACCGACGGTCCGCGTCGCCCGGCAGGTGCGCACCGGCCTCCGGGTCGGTCGTGTCGCCTGCCAGCGTGGCGCGCCGTTCCTCCCGGACCAGCCGGCGGCCGCGCAGGCGGGCCGGGTGCTCGTGCGCCGCCCGATCCTCGGGTGACGCGTCGGGTGGGCGGCCGCAGCGACGGCCGTATCTGCCGCCGGGCTGCGCACTCCAGTGTGCGGGCGGCCACCGGGCGGCCCGGTGTATGAGAGGTGACCGCCATGGACGAGATCGTGCGGACGGAACTGGACGAGCCGACGTCGAACGCCGACCTGTTGACCGACGAGGTCGAGGAGGCACCGGAGCACGGCAGCGATCCCGGCGTCGTCGAGGCCGGTGAGGGTGGGCTGGAGGCCGTCGGCGTCGAACTGCCGGAGCTGACCGCGGCGACGGCGCCCACGGGGGTCGACGATCTGGTGCCCGACCTCACGGGGCTGCCGGACGTCGCACTGGCGTCGTTCGACGTGCTCGGCGCCGAGAGCGTCATCGGCGAGGACGAGCGGAGGCGCATCTCACCGGCCAGCTCCTTCCCCTGGCGCGTGCACTGCGCGCTGCGGATCATCGCCCGCGACGGGTCCCGGTGGATCGGGACGGCGTTCTTCATCAGCCCACGCGTGCTCGTGACCGCCGGACACGTCGTCTGGATCAACAGCGCGTCGGCGGCGCGGCGCGGCTGGGTGCGCAGCATCGACGTCATGCCGGGCCGTGACGGCGCCGACCTGCCGTACGGCACGGTGACCAGCACCCGCTTCTCCAGCGTCCGGGGCTGGACCGAGCACGGCGACGACGAGTACGACTACGGCGTGATCGTGCTCGACACGCCCCTCGGCGCGCAGACCGGCTGGCTCGGGTTCGGCGCGTACACCGACGCCACGTTGACGAGCTCGACCGGCAACCTCGCCGGGTACCCGGGCGACCGTGGATCCGGCACCCAGCAGTGGTACATGGCGCGTCGCATCGCGTCGGTCGGCGCCCGCAAGGTCTTCTACGACATCGACACCGCGGGCGGCCAGAGCGGCAGCGCCGTGTACCGGATCAGTGGAGGGCGCCGGTACGCGGTGGGCATCCACGCCTATGGGGTCGGGTCGACGCCGTTCAACTCGGCGACGCGCATCAACCGCCCGGTCTTCGATAACCTGCAGGCGTGGAGGGCCGCACACGCGTGACCTGCGCCCGGTGGCCGACCGCCATCGCGGTGGCGGTCGCGCTCAGCGCGGTGGCGTGCGCCGGCGCCACCGTTCCGGGCCCGTCGGCGACCCGGTCTCCACCACCCAGCGGAGCAACGGATCAGACGATGCTGACTGTCAGGCAGGCCGTCGAGGCGCCGCCCGGCGCCACCGTATCGGTGCGCGGCTATGTGATCGCGACCGCCGGCGGTACGGTGCTGGCGGAGATGCTGGCCGAGTCGTACCCCCCGCAGCCCGGCGGCGCCACCCTGCCGGTGCAGGGCGTCGACGTGCAGGCGCTCGACGGTGTCGAGCAGGCGGGCGACACGACGTGGACCACCGACCAGCGCGCCCTCACCGGGCACGTGCGGGATGGGGTGCTGCACGTCGAGTGAGTGAGCGGGCCGGCGTACCGGTGACGCCGCGCATTCCGTCGGACACCGCAGATGCGAACGCTCGTCGGTCTCGTCGTGTGACTTCGTCCGACATCGACCCGATGGTCGGTGGCGATCCGCAGTGGGGTGACTTCGTCCGCCATGCGGAACGATGTCGACCCATGGGGCGGTGACGCCCCCGATGGGCGGTCAGGTCATCAGGTCGTCGATGCGCTCCAGCAGGTCGTCGTCGAGCTGCTCGAGCACGTCGAGCGCCTCCATGTTCTCGTGCACCTGCTCGACGCGGCTGGCCCCGGTGATCACCGACGACACGTTCGGGTTCGACGCGCACCAGGCGATCGCGAGCTGCGCGAGCGTGCAGTCGAGCTCGTCGGCGACGTCCTGCAGCTCGCGGACCTTCGCGCTGTACTCCTCGTTGGTGACGTGCTCCTGCAGCCACTCGTAGCCCTCGAGCGCGGCGCGGCTGTCGTCGGGGATGCCGTCGAGGTACTTGCCGGTCAGGAGCCCCGATGCCAGCGGGCTCCACGTCGTCAGCCCCAGGCCGATGTCCTCGTACAGCCGCGCGTACTCGTCCTCGACCTTGTCGCGGACCAGCAGGTTGTACTGCGGCTGCTCCACCAGCGGCTTGTGCAGGTGGTGGCGCTCGGCGATGTCGTAGGCGGCCTGGATGTCGGCGGCGGCCCACTCCGAGGTGCCCCAGTAGTGGGCGTAGCCGGCGGTGATGATGTCGCTCATCGCCCAGACCGTCTCCTCGATCGGTGTGTCCGGGTCGGGACGGTGGCAGTAGATGAGGTCGAGGTGCTCGAGGCCGAGGCGCTCCAGCGACGGCTCGATCGCCTCGAGCAGGTACTTGCGGTTGAGCGTCTTGGACGTGTTCACGCCTTCGTGGATGCCGGCGAAGAACTTCGACGAGATCACGTACGAATGCCGCTCCCAGCCGAGGTCGGCGATGATGTCGCCCATGATCTGCTCGGACTTGCCGCCCGCGTAGGCCTCGGCGTTGTCGAAGAAGTTGACGCCCGCCTCGTAGGCGGCCTCCATGCAGGCCGCGCCCTTCTCGACGTCGAGCTGCGGGCCGAACGACACCCACGAGCCGAACGACAGCAGGCTCACCTTCAGCCCGGATCGGCCGAGGCGGCGGTAGATCATGTCAGCCATGACGGGGTGCTCCCTGGGTGGGTGCCGGACGAGGATGTAGCGGTCAGCCTCGCCTGCGGGGCGCAAGCGCAAACCGCGACGCCGCGAGTGCGGACAGCGCAACGGCCCCGGACGGGCCGGGGCCGTGTGCAAGGCGTGAGCAGGTCACTGGGCCTTGACGAACTGGACGTCGATGTCGATCTCGACCTTCCGGCCGACCAGCGCACCGCTGGCCGCCTGGGGGCCCTCCCAGGTGAGCCCGAAGTCGTGGCGCGTGATCTCGGTCTCGGCCTCGAACGCGAGGCGCTGCCCGGCGCCCATCGGGTCCTCGGCCGCGCCCAGGTACTCGACGTCCAGGGTGACCGGCTTGGTCACGCCGTGGATCGTCAGCTGACCCTCGACGGTCCAGTCCTCGTCGCTGTCCTTGCGGATGCTGGTGCTCTGGAAGGTCAGGGTCGGGTGGTTCTCGACGTCGAGGAAGTCGGCCGACTTGAGGTGCGCGTCGCGGTCGCTGTTGTTGGTGTTGATCGACGCGGCATCGATCTCGATGCGGATGCTCGACTCGGTCGGGTCGTCGGCGATGTCGAGCACGCCGCTGACGGTCTCGAAGTAGCCGCGGACCTTCGACAGGCCGAGGTGGCGGACCGAGAAGTTCGCGCTGCTGTGCGCGGTGTCGACCTGCCAGGTGCCGGTCGCAAGCTGCTGGACTGCGGTGTCGGTGGCGCTCATGATGGGTTCGTCCCTTCGGGGTGCGTGTTGGCTGTGGCTGGTGGGTATCATAACCGGACTGCGGTCCGCATAAACCATACGGACTGGATTCCGTTTGTCAACCGACGACCTGTTGCCCATCGCGGGCCAGCCGCCACCGGAACGCGCCGACGCGGCGCGCAACCGGGCGCGCATCCTCGAGGCCGTGCGCGAGCTGCTGGTCGACACGTCGCCGTGCGAGATCTCGACCGACGCGGTCGCCGCGCGGGCGGGCGTCGGCAAGGGCACGATCTACCGCCGCTTCGGGGACCGGGGCGGGCTGATGCAGGCGGTGCTCGACGACCGCGAGAAGGCATTCCAACAGGCGGTGCTGGCGGGCGCTCCGCCGCTGGGCCCCGGAGCGCCCGCGGCCGACCGGCTGTCGGCGTTCCTCTGCGCGCTGGTCGACCAGCTGGAGGAGATCGGCGACCTGATGGCCGAGATCGAGTCGGGGGTGGGCTGGATGCGCAGTCCGCCGTACCTGTTCCGCCGCATGCACGTGCGGGTGCTGCTGGCCGATGCCCGCCCGGACCTCGACGCCGACCCGTTGACCGATGTGCTGCTCGCCCCGCTCGCGGCCGAGGTCTATCGCTTCCAGCGCCGCGAGGTGGGCCACGACCCCCAGCGCATCAAGGCCGCGATCCGGGCCATGGCGGCCGGCGTGCTCCGCGGCTGACGCGCGGCGGCCCGCTCACACCGGCTGCAGCACCTTCTGGAACCAGTGGTCGGCGTCGGCGTTGTCGTTGTAGCGGTCGATGGCGACGTAGCCGGTCGCGCGGTACAGCCCGATGGCCGCCTGCAAGTGACGGCTGGTGTCGAGGCGCACCGCCCGGTGCCCG
>CAYVGE010000057.1:828-19063 GCA_964450395.1 uncultured Actinomycetota bacterium | reverse complement strand
CGACCTGCTGCACCAGGTACAGGTGCTCCGTGACCAGCTCGTTGCTGGTGTCGGCCGTCAGTGACGTGTTGTCGGACATTGCACACTCCGCATGGATCGGTAGCGATGTGCTGTCAACATCGGTCGCCCGCCCCGCGTCGCTTGAGGAAGATGGCCCGATCATACTACTGAAAGTAGTTATGCGTATACGCATGGTTAACGTATGCGTGCGTCCTCGCTGCGTTGGACCGAGGCGGCCCGCGATGGTGTGATGGCCACGACCCACCTGCACCGACGTCGACGGGAGGCCCTGGCGTGACCGCGACCGTGTACGCCGTCGCGAACCAGAAGGGCGGCGTGGCCAAGACGACGACCGTCGTCTCGCTCGCCGCGGCGCTGGCCGAGCTGGACCTCGCCGTCCTCGTCGTCGACCTCGACCCGCAGTCCGCGCTGACGTTCAGCCTGGGCTACGACGCCGAGCAGCTCGCACCCACGATGCACGACGTCCTGGGACGGGGTGAGCCGATCGAGCACGTCGTCCACCAGCACGCCGAGACCGACGTCGCGGTGTCCAACAGCGATCTGTCCGGGACCGAGATCACGCTGGCCGGCCGGGCCGGGCGTGAGTTCCGGCTGCGCAGCGCGCTGGAGCCGCTGCGGGAGACCTACGACGTGGTGCTCATCGACTGCCCTCCGTCGCTGGGCGTGTTGACCCTGAACGGCCTGACGGCGGCCGATCGGCTGCTCGTGCCGGTGCAGTGCGAGACACTGGCCCATCGCGGTGTCGCCCAGCTGCTCGAGACGGTCGCCGACGTGCGGCAGCTGACGAACCGCGACCTTCGGATCGTCGGCTTCGTTGCGACGATGTACGACAGCCGGACGCGGCACAGCGCCGCAGTGATCGCCGATGTCGCCGAGCGCTACGACATGCCACTGCTGGGTGTCCCGGTGCGCACCAGCGTCCGGTTCGCCGAGGCGCCCCACGCGGGGCGGTCGATCCTGTCCTACGCAGGGCGCGTGCCCGGTGCGGCCGCCTACCGCGTGATCGCCGCAGAGCTCGCGGGCGTGCCCGTGTCCGACGAGGTCAGGCGCGCGGCCCAGGGTGGGCGCCGGTGAGCGGGTTCCATCGCATCGGCGCACCAGAGGTGACCCCGGGGACGCGTCGCCGTCACGACGGACGGCGGGCAGCGTTCAGCGGAGTGGTCGATGGTCCGCAGGGGATCGGTCGGTGGCTGGAGTGCACGGTGGTCTGCGCGCGGTGTGCGCGCAGCCGCGGGATCGCTCCGACCCGACTGCTGCTGGCCTGCGTGCCCTTCGCGCTGATCGTGCCGTGGCGTGACCACCCGCTGCTCGCGCGCTGCCCGTCGTGCGCCCGCATGGCGTGGCTCCAGGTGCGCTACCCGGCGGACCAGGCCGCCGTGCCCGTCGACTGACCGCCTGGGGCGCGCCGTCGGGTCAGGGCAGATGCGTGATCCGCAGGGGTCGGTACAGCGCCGGCCTGCCGTCACCACGCGGGTCACCGCCGGTCGCGAGCGGTACGGGGGCGTCACGCCGCCCGCCGGCCCGGTCGTCCTCGGCCGGGCGGCGGCTGTCATCCCGGCCGGAGCGCCGGTCACCGCGGCCCGAGCGGCGGCTGTCATCCCGGCCGGAGCGCCGGTCACCGCGGCCCGAGCGGCGCCGTCGCGACCCGCGCGACCGTCGTGACGACCGCCCGCTCCTCGCGCCGGAGCCGCCACCGTCCGTCGAGGTCGCGCCCTGCTCGGTGGCGGTCTGCTGGGCGTCCGTCTCCGCCTCGTCGGACCTGGGGCGGTCGTGGCCGTCTCCGTCGGAGCGCGCCGCTCTCGGACGGTCGGTCGCCGGTCCGTCGCCTGCCTCGGCTGTCGCCGGCCCATCCGTCCCTGGCGGGTCGTCCGTCCGCGTCGGGGTGCCGCCGGTCGACGCATCGTCCGCGTCGCCCGCGGCGTCATGGTGCGCACGTGTCGTGGTGCCGGCGATCTTGCGACGGCGACGCCGCCGTCGTGTGCGTGGTCGTGGCTCGGGGCGGGTGGCTGGTCCGGGCTCGATCGGCGCACCCGTGACGTCCGCGTCGTCCGACGTGTCTGCGCTGCCTGCGCGGTCGTCGTCGCGCGTCGGGGTCCGTCCCCCGTCGCGCGTGCGGCGGCGCCCCCGGTCGCGCGGGCGGCGGCGCCCGCCGCCGTCCCGGGAGGTGGTCGTCGCCGTCCCGAACAGGTCGTCGAGGATGGGCGACGTGGACAGCACCTCCTCGGTGGGCTGGTCGATGTCGAGCGCGCGCTTGATCATGTCGAGCCGGGCGAGCTCGTTCCACACCGCGAGCGTGACGGCCACGCCGGCCGCACCGGCACGGCCCGTCCGGCCGATCCGGTGCAGGTACATGCGCTCGTCGTCGGGGCAGTCGTAGTTGATGACGTGGGTGACCTCGTCGATGTCGAGGCCGCGCGCTGCCACCTCGGTGGCGCACAGGACGTCGACGGTGCCCTTGCGGAAGCCGGCCAGCGACCGCTCCCGGGCCTCCTGCCGCAGGTCGGAGTGGATGACCCCCGCCTTGATCCTGCGGTCCTTGAGCTCCTTGGCCAGCACGTCGGCCATCCGCTTGGTGCGGGTGAAGATCAAGGTCCTGCCGCGCGTCGGTGAGGCGAGGATGCGCGCGACGACCGCAGGCTTGTCCAGGCGGTGGCACGAGAAGAACAGCTGCCGGGTCTCGGGCGCGACCTGTTGCGCCTCCGCGACGTCGGAGCGCATGAACGTCGGCTTGTCCATGTAGCGCCGGGCCAGGCGGATGACCTCCGACGGCATCGTCGCGCTGTACAGCAGGGTCTGGCGGTCCTCGCCGCAGCGCTCGATCAGCTGCTCGACGTCGGGCAGGAAGCCCATGTCGAGCATCTCGTCGGCCTCGTCGAGCACCAGGTGGCGCACCCGCGACAGGTCGAGCAGCCGGCGCCGGCACAGGTCGAGCAGGCGTCCCGGCGTCCCCACGATGATCGAGGCGCCCGCGGCGATGGCCTCCGACTGCGGGTCGATCGCGCGGCCGCCGTAGGCCGCCACGACGCGGACGCCGCGCGTCGTCCCGGCGATCACCAGGTCGTCGTGGACCTGCAGGCACAGCTCCCGGGTCGGCACGATGACGAGCGCCTGGATGTGGCCGGCGGCGGGATCCACGCCCTGCACGAGCGGGATGCCGAAGGCGAGCGTCTTGCCGGTGCCGGTCCGCGCCTGGCCGATCACGTCGGCACCGGTCAGCGCCATCGGCACCGACAGGGCCTGGATGGGGAAGGGCTCGGTGATCCCGGCATCCGCCAGGGCGGCGACGACGGCGTCGTCGACGCCGAGCTCACCGAAGGTACGCACGTCAGTCGTCACGGGTCCACATGTCCTGTTGCCGAAGCTCTCACCTGCACGCACGCATCCCGGTACGGCGGGCATCCGCGGCGCTGCGGCGACAGGTGGGCGCCGCAACCCGAGCGCGCCGTCGTGCGCCCGCACCGGTGCGTGAGCACGCGACCGGGGTCCGCACGACCGTCCCCAGGCTAGCAATCGCCCGCGGCACCGGTCGTGCGGCCGGACCACATGGCACTGTGGTCCCCTGCCGAGCGCACGAAGGAGCCGTCATCGCAGACCCGGACCTGACCGACGCGTCGGACCTGACCGACGCGTCCGCCCTGATCGTCGGGGCGACCGGCGGGCTCGGCTCGCGGATCGCCCGCCGGCTGGCCGACCACGGTGCCACGCTGACCCTGGTCGGCGGCACCGGCGGGCGCGTGGACGACCTCGACGTCGAGGGCACCAAGCTGTCGCTGGACCTGCGGATCCCCGAGCAGGTCGAGCAGGCGGTGCAGGCCGCCGTCGATGCGGGCGGCGGCCTCGACGTGGTCGTCAACGCGGCGGGCTCCGTCGCCTTCGGCACGGTGGCCGACACCTCCAGCGACGTCACCGAGGAGCTGTTCCTGCTCAACACGTTCATGCCGATGGTGCTGGCGCGGGCGGCGCTCGAGCACCTCGGCGACGGCGGGGTCCTCGTCAACATCTCGGCCGTCGTCGCCGAACGCCCCATGCCCGGCATGGCTGCCTACAGCGCCAGCAAGGCCGCGTTGACCGCCTTCGACGCCGGGCTCGCCCGGGAGGCCCGGAAGGCCGGGGTGCGGGTGCTCGACGTCCGGCCACCCCACACCGAGACCGGGCTGGCCGACCACCCCATCGCCGGTGCGGCACCCAGGCTGCCCGACGGGCTGGACCCCGACGACGTCGCTGACCGCATCGTCAGCGCCATCCTCGACGGCGACCGGGACCTGCCCAGCGACGCCTTCAGCTAGCGCGACGCCTCGGCCTGCCGGAGCGCGTCGGCCTGGCGGGGTGCCTCGTGGCCGTGCCCGTCCGTACGTGGCCCGAACGATCCCAGGCCACGCCACGCCAGCTGGGAGGCCAGCCGGACGGCGTCGTCCCGGTTGACGTCGTAGTGCTCGGACCACCACCGGGCCCCGTCGGTCGCCAGGCCGCGCAGTGCGGCCGCGAGGAACAGCGCGCTGGCCCGGTCGAGCCCGGCGTCGGTCGAGATCAGGTCGGCGACGGTCTCGGTCACCCGCCGGTGGGCCGCCGCAACCTCCTCGTGCACGGCGTCGTCCGACCGCTCGGCCGAGAAGACCAGCCGGAAGCGGGGATCCTCGACGAAGCGGAAGTACGCCGCCGTGGCGCTCTCGACCCGGGTGCGGTTGTCCGCGGTGCCGGCCAACGCCGCCCGGACGTGTTGCTCCATCTCGCTGACGGCGTCGCGGACCAGCGCCAGGTAGAGGTCGCGCTTCGACGGGAAGTGCTGGTACAGCACCGGCTTGCTGACGCCCGCGGCGTCGGCGAGCTGCTCCATGGACACGCCGTGGTAGCCGGCGTCCGCGAACATCCTCCCGGCGATGCCGACCAGCTGTGCCCGCCGTGCACCGGCGGGGAGACGGGTTGCCATGATGCCGCCAGCCTAGCGGGACCCCCTTCACGGCCCTCGTGGCGCGCTCGCGCCCGGCGCCGGCGTGGGGGCGGTCAGCCTTCGTCGAAGCCGTGCAGCAGCACGTCGAGCAGGTCCTCCTGCAGTGCTCCGACGTGCCACAGCAGCAGCTCGGTCGGGTCGGCCTCCTCCGGGTCCCGGCTCCAGTCGGTCTCGGTCTCGATGCCGATGACCTGGGCCAGCACCAGCCGCAGGTCGTGCAGCACGCCCAGCCAGGCCTGCACCTGCTCGTCGTCGAGGTCGACGATCCACGACCGGCCGCGGACACGACCGCCCTCCAGCGACGCCAGCACGTCGTCGAGCGCGGTCCGCCGCCGTTCGACCAGCTCGTCCCCGACGAGCTCCCGGAACTCGCGCTCCAGCTCCGGGTCGTCGTAGGCCGGCGGGAACAGCCGGCCACGCAGGTGCTCGACGTCGGCGTCACCGTCGAGCACGATCCGCAGCTGGGGCAGCACGGACGCCAGCACCTCCTGCTCGGTCTGGGGCAGGCGCAGCTGCACGCGGTCGTCGGTGAGGCGGCGGAAGCGACGCATGGTGGCGGGGGAGCGGTCAGTCGCGCTGCAGCGTCGCCTGCAACCCGTGGGCATGCAGGCGGTGGACATCGAGCTCGCTCTTCTCGCGCGGACCGCTGGCGACCGCCGCCCGCCCCTCGTGATGGACCTGCAGCATCAGCCGGGTCGCCTTCGCCTCGTCGTAGCCGAACAGCTTGCGCAGGACGTAGACCACGTGCGACATCAGCGTGACCGGGTCGGTCCACACGATCACGTTCCACGGCCGGTCGCGCTCGTCGCGGTCGTCCGGGGTCTCGGTGTGCTCCGGGACGATGACGGGGGCGGTGCTGGCGTCCACGCCCGCAGCCTACCGCCTGCGCGGCGGCCGGGATCGGGACCCCGATGGGCGGAACGTCGAGGTGGGTGCGCAACGTCGGGCCCCGCGCGAAGTTGGCGCCCACCTCGAACCTGTGACACGGAGGTGGGCCCCGGACGTTCGAGGTGGGCGTCCGTGGGGGCGTCCCGACGGGTGCGTCCGACCGGTGCGTCAGATGAGCGTCGCGAGGTCGAGGGCGGCGGGGTCGACGTCGGGGCGGCGCCCCAGGTAGGTCGGAGCGCGCAGGCGGCCGCTGTCGGTCACCTCGCCGTAGCCGACCGTGCAGACGACCTCGGGGCGCACCCAGCGCGCCCCGTCGGGCAGGTCGGGGTCCGGGGCGAACGGGCAGTCGTCGGTGGCCAGGTCGGCGAAGGCGGTGGCGAGCTCGGCGCGTTCGCCGTCGGTCAGCCCCGATCCGACGCGGGCGACCCAGCGCAGCGCCCCGTCGTCGTCCCACAGACCGGTGAGCAGGCTGTACGGCTCCCGACCGCGGGGCGCGTCGGACTTGGGCAGCCAGCCGCCGATCACGCAGTCGACCTCGCGGCGGACCTTGACCTTGACCCAGTCGGCGCTGCGCTGGCCGGGGCGGTACGGCGCGTCGACGCGCTTGCCGACGATGCCCTCGAGCCGGGCGTCGTCGGCTGCGGCGAACACGGCGGTGCCGCGCTCGCCCAGCGCCTCGCTGCGGCGCACCGGCCCGCCCGGCACGAGCAGGTCGTCGAGCACGGCCATCCGCTCGGACCACGGCCGGCCGGTGAGGTCGTCCCCGTCGACCTCCAGGACGTCGAACACCACGTACGACACCCGCAGGTCCCGCGCCATCCGCCGGGCCATGTCGGCGTCGCCGATGTTCATCCGGCGCTGCAGCCGCTCGAACGACGGGCGCCCCTCGCGGTCGAACGCCACGACCTCGCCGTCGAGCACGGCCGTCCACGCCAGCACCCGTTCCCACACCGGGGCGAGCTCGGGGTACGTGGCGGTGACGTCGTTGCCACGGCGGGTGCGCAGCCAGGTGCCCGACGGACGCCCCAGCCCAGGGCGCACGACCGTCGCGATCGCGCGCACGCCGTCCCACTTGATCTCGAAGCGCCAGCGGGCGTCGTCGAACGGCGCCGCGCGCAGGATCGCCAGCATCGGCTGGTACGACCCGGGCGGCGGCGGCACGTCGATGCCCTCGTCGTAGCGGGTGACCAGCCACTGCGAGGGGTCGTTGCCGCGGGGCCGGAACAGGTGCCAGGTGCCGCGGTGGCGCCGGCCGTGGAGCCGGAAGGTGACCTTGTCGTCGGTCCACTCGCGGACGTCGTACTCGCCGGTGTCCCAGATGCGCATCGAGCCGCCGCCGTACTCGCCGGCCGGGATCTCCCCGGAGAACTCGAGGTACTCCAGCGGGTGGTCCTCGGTCTGGACGGCGAGGTGCCGCTCGCCCCTGACCAGCGGCAGGCCCTTGGGCACCGCCCACGACCGCAGCGTGCCGCCCCGCTCCAGCCGCAGGTCGTGGTGCAGCCGTGTGGCGAGGTGGTGCTGGAGCACGAAGCGCGCCCCCGCGGGCACCTCGGCGGGGCGGCTCCCGTGGCCGTCGGCGGCGGGCGTGGGGTCGTCGGCGTCGTCCGCGGGATCGTCGGTGCCGGGCGCGGGGTCGTCCGTGTCCGGGGCCTCGGCGGCGGTGGTCTCGGATCCATCGCCCGCGCGGTGGTCGACGGGCGCGGGCGCCGCATCGGCGGTCGCGGCCCCGCCCGGCTCCGGCGTCCGGGCGAAGTCGCGCATGGCGACGTACCGGCGCAGGTCGCCCGGCTCCTCGGCGGTGGTGTCGCGCAGCTCGTCGGCGGTCGCCAGGCGGTGGTGGGGCTCGACCGGGCCCGGTGGGGGCAGCCCCAGCGCCGCCATCGCCCGCTCCAGCGTCTGCCCGCCGGCGAGCACCGGCGCGAACAGCGCGTGGCGGGCCGGGACGTGCTCCCCGACCGTTGCGATGGTGAAGTCCTGCGGCCAGACGTCGGTGGCGACCTCGTCCCACGTCAGCGGCGTGGCGATCGGTGCGTGCGGCTCGGGGCGCAGGCTCCAGGTGGCCGCGATGTTCTTGCCCTCGGTGTTCATGTTGTGGTCCAGGAACACCTGGCCGTCGCGCCGGCGGATCTCCCACGCCATCGTCGTGCGGTGGGGGTCGGCCTGGTTGATCAGCGCGCAGCAGCGCTCGACGAAGGCGCGGACGTCGCCGTAGGCGTGCACCGGATCGAGCGGCACGTAGACCTGCATGCCGGTCGCCCCCGACGTCCGCGGGTAGCCGCGCAGCCCGAGCTGCCCGAGGACCGCCTGCACGTGCAGGGCGACGTCGCGCACGACCGGGAAGTCGACGCCGAACGGGTCGAGGTCGAAGAACGCGTAGTCGGGCGCGCCCAGGGAACCGACCCGGCTGTGCCACGGGTGCAACTCGATGCACCCGAGGTTCGCCAGCCACCCCAGGCTCGCACGGTCGGTCGGCACCACGTAGTCGATGCGGTCGCCCGACCGGATCGCGACCACGGGCGCCGTGGCGATCCAGTCGGGGGTGTGCGACGGCGCCTGCTTGGCGTAGAAGAAGTCGCCGAAGGCGCCGTTCGGCATCCGCTTCATGGTCAGCGGCCGCTCCCGCACGTACGGCAGGACCGCATCGGCGACGGTCAGGTAGTAGGCGACGACGTCGCCCTTGGTGTAGCCCTCGTCGGGCCAGAACACCTTGTCGAGGTTGGTCAGGCGCACCTCGCGGCCCTCGACGTCTGCGTACCACGCGTCACGTCGCCGCTCGATCGGCGGCAACGCGTCCCAGTCGAGGGTGAACGGATCGGCCACCCGTGCATTGTGACGCGGCGTGACGGTCGGGGTGTTCACCCAGTGCCACCGCAGGGCCCCGGACGTATGCTCATCAGTACCGGCGAGCTACGGCGAAAGAGCGTGACATGCCGAGAAGTCTGTGGAAGGGCACGCTGTCGTTCGGCCTGGTCACCATCCCGGTCCAGCTGTTCAGCGCCACCGAGAGCAAGACCCCCAGCTTCAACCAGCTCCGCGAGTCGGACCACAGCCGCATCTCCTACAAGCGGGTGGCGAAGGCCGACGGCGAGGAGGTCCCCTACGACGAGATCGTCAAGGGCTACGAGTACGCCCGTGACCACTACGTCGTGTTCAGCAAGGACGAGCTCGACAGCCTCCGGCCCGCGTCGAGCCGCGCGATCGAGATCGAGCAGTTCGTCCCGCTCGAGCAGATCGACCCGATCTACTTCGACCGCACCTACTACCTGGCGCCCGACCCGTCCGGCGCCAAGGCCTACGCGCTGCTGGCCGAGGCCATGAGCGACGGCGGCAGCGTCGCGGTCTGCCGCATCACCCTGCGCGACAAGGAGTACCTGGCCACGCTGCGGCTGCTGCCCGGGCGCCCCGGTGCGAACAACGCCGAGGCCCAGGAGGACCGCGAGCTGACCGGCGGGCCGCTGTTCGTGCTCGAGACCATGCACTGGCCCGACGAGATCCGTGCCTTCGACCTCTCCGACGTCGACGTCCACGAGCTGGACGAGCCGCGTGAGAAGGAGGTCGAGATGGCCAAGCAGCTCATCGCGAGCCTCACGGAGGACTTCGACGTCACCCAGTACCACGACAGCTACCGCGACCGGGTGCTCGAGGCCGTCGAGGCCAAGGTCGAGGGCCAGGAGGTCACCGTCAGCGAGGAGGCCGAGGAGGAGGCGCCGGTCGTCGACCTCATGGCCGCGCTGCGCCAGTCGGTCGAACGGGCGGAGGAGCGCCGCAAGCAGGAGGCGTCGTGATGCGCGCCGTCCTGGTCATCGCGTTCATCGTCGTCCCGCTGGTCGAGCTGGCCATCATCATCCAGGTCGGCCAGATGATCGGGCCGGCATGGACGATCCTGCTGCTGCTCGCGGTGTCGCTGGCGGGTGCCTGGCTGGTCCGCCGCGAGGGCACCCGGGCATGGTCCCAGTTCCGCGCTGCGCTGGCCAGCGGACGCGTGCCCGCCGACGAGGTGCTGACGGGCGCGCTGGTGCTGTTCGGCGGCGCGCTGCTGCTGACGCCGGGCTTCGCCACCGACGCGCTCGGGCTGCTGCTGATGGTGCCGCCCGCGCGCGCGGCGATCGGCACGGCGCTCAGGCGCCGGCTGGGATCGCGGTTCACAGTGACGTCGCTGGGCGGCTTCGGCGACGCCGGCCGTCACCCGCCCCGGCGGGACCGGTCACGGCCGCCGCAGCGTGACGACGACGTCGTCGACGTCGAGGTGGTCAGCATCGAGCGGTCCGGCGGCGCCGGGTCCAACGGCCAGCGCCGCGATGCCCACGACCCCGAGCGCGGTTCCGGGTGATCTGACGCCCGCGGTGCCCGGTGGTCCCTCGGTGTGATCCGCACACCGGCGCAGGGGCGCGCCGTCCCGTCCCAGGCGCCGCCACCGGGCGGGGTCCAGTGCCGCCGACCTCGACCCCCGTCCGGCGCCGGTGGGCTACCGTGGCCGCGCACCCGTCGCGGCGCCGCGCCGCCGTGCGGCCGGTCGGCGGGGCCCGAGCACCTGGACGAAGGTCCGAGACCGATGCCTGAACTGCCCGAGGTCGAGACCGCGCGGCGCTACGCCGAGCGGCGGGTCCTCGACCACACCGTCACCGCGGTGGCGTGCGACGAGCCGCTCCTGCTGCGCAACACCACCCCGCAGGGGCTGGGCCGGGCACTGACGGGATCGACGATCACCTCGGTCGACCGCACCGGCAAGTGGGTGCGCCTGACGACCGATGTGCGGTCCGACGCCCTGTTGCACTTCGGCATGACCGGGTCACTGCGCTGGTACCGCGACGGTGCCCACGGCGACGCCGACCACGTCCGCTTCACCGTCGATGGCGACGACCCCGGCGTGCTGGCGCTGCACATGCCACGCAAGCTCGGCGGGGTGTGGATCAGCCGCTCCGACGCCGAGCGCGAGGAGATCACCGGCGTGCTGGGCGTCGACGCCCTGGACGCCGGCGCCGACGATCTGCGGGCGCTGCTCGGCTCGTCGCGGGCGGGCCTGAAGTCGGCGCTGATGGACCAGGACAAGGTGGCCGGCATCGGCAACCTGCTGTCCGACGAGCTGTGCTGGCAGATCGAGGTCCACCCCGCGACGCCGTGCACCGACGTGGGTGACGTGTGGGACGACCTGGCCGACGCACTGGCGCGGGCGTTGGACGTCGGCCTCGACCTCGGCCACGTGCCGACCGCCGACGGGTTCCTCCTGGACGTGCGCGACGACGAGGACCCGCAGTGCCCGCGTTGCGGCGCACCGCTGGCCCAGGCGACCATCGCCGGGCGCACCAGCCGCTGGTGCCCGCGGGAGCAGCCGGACCCGCGTTGACCCGCCGCCGGACGACGATGCCCCGGGACCACCCACGCCGACCGACGACACCGTCGAGCACGATGGACGTTCAATGACCACCTCCGCAGCCTTCTTCGACCTCGACCGCACGCTGATGTCGGGCAGCAGCGTCTACTACTTCGGCAAGGCCGCCTACCGCGAAGGCCTGCGTCCCTGGCACCGCGTGTTCGGTGACGCGCTCAACACCGTGATCTTCCGGGCCTTCGGCGCGTCGGACGAGAAGTCCGAGGCCGTGCGCGACGCGATCCTCGAGAGCGTCGCGGGCAAGCACGCCGCCGATCTGCACCGCATGGCGCCCGGTGTGATCGAGGAGATCCTGCCGGCCATCAGACCGGAGGCGCAGGCGCTGCTCGACATGCACGACGCGGCCGGCCGCGACGTCTACATCGTGTCGGCCAGCCCGGTCGAGATCGTCGGCGAGCTGGCGAAGGCACTCGACATCGCCGGTGGGCTGGGGACCGTCAGCGAGATCGTCGACGGGGTCTACACGGGGCGCCTCGACGGCCCGTTCCTGTACGGCGAGGGCAAGGCCGAGACCATCAGCGCGATCGCCGACGAGCGCGGCTACGTGCTGCAGAGCTGCTACGCGTACTCGGACTCGGGCAGCGACCTGCCGATGATGCAGCTGGTCGGCAACCCGGTCGCGGTCAACCCCGACCGCGCGCTGCAGGCGGTGGCGCACCGCCGCGGCTGGCCGGTGGTCGAGTTCAACGCCACCGGCAAGCGGCGCCGTCGGGCGGCGATGTCGGGCGGCTTCGGGGTGGTGGCGGCGACCGGCGGCTACGTGGCCGGGCGGGTGCACGCCGAGCGGCAGCTGCGCCGCCTGCTCGACGAGACCGCCGGGCGTCGGTGGCTGCGCCGTGGCTGAGCCGCTGCGCGTCTCGTCGGCGTACACCGGAGCGCTCGAGACCCAGCGCGTCGCCCTGGTCGAGGCGCTGACGCCGGTCGTGACGGCCGAGGCCATGGCGGAGGCGCAGCGGGAGAGCGCCCGGCTGTCGGTCCGCCTGGACGCGAGCCCCCTGGAGGATGCGACCGCCGACGCGGTCGACCGTGGTGAGGCGCCCGTGACCGCCGTGCCGGCGCAGCGCAACGGCGGGGGATGGGCGACCGCCCTGCGCCTGGACGGCATGCCGACCCAGGACATCGCCGCGGTGGAGTACCGCGGGGTGCTGGCGGCGCAGGCGGCTGAGACGGCGCTGGCGGGTGGGTTCTTCGCCGACCCCCTCGGCACGCTCAGCACCCTGCAGCGCCACATCGCGGCGGGCCTGCTCGACGACGACCTGCTGGGCGCGCTGCGCCGGACCAGCCGGGCTGTGCACGACGGCGCCCAGGGCCGCGCCATCTTCCATGCCCCGGCGCCTGACCGACTGCCGGAGCTGCTGGCCGGGCTCAACGCCTGGGTGCGGGAGGCCCCCGGGCGGCACGCGCCGTTGGAGATCGCGGGCGTCGTCCACGCGTCGGTGCTGCACCTGCGGCCGTTCGAGGCCGGCAACGGCCGGGTGGCGCGCGCCGCGTCGCGGATCGCGCTGCGGGCGACGGGTGGCGATCCGTGGGGTGTCGCGGTCCCCGAGCGGCGCTATGTGCGCGACCCCCTGCGCTACGTGACCGAGGTGGCGGCCACGATCCGCCGCCGCACCGACCTGCGGCCCTGGAACGAGCGGACCGGTGAGGCCGTCATCGACAGCCTCGAGGCGCTCGCGCGGGACCTCGGTGCCACGCCGCCGGCCGCGGACGCGCGCGGCCTGCACACCTGCGCCGAGCTGGCACCGGGCGATGCCGTCACCGTGCCCGAGCTCGCCGCCGCCATGGGGCTGGGGCGGGCCGAGGCGCTGCGCGAGGCCAACCTGCTGTGCTGGCGAGGGGTGCTGGCCCGCGACCACGGCACACACGGGCTGCGGTACAGGCGCACCTCGCGTCGCGTGTCCCATCGGGCAGGGGGGTACAGGGGGAACTGATGGCATTATCGCCAAGCAGTTGCATGCTCTGAACGACGTAGGAGATACTCTACGATCGTAATAGGAGCCGGTGCACGGGTAAGGGGTTCCGTGGCCAGGCAACGACAGCCCTCAAGGAGAGCAAACGTGACCAAGCTTCGGAAGCACGCTGCAGCATTCGCGCTGGCTGGCCTGCTGGCACTGTTCGGTACCGCATGTGCGTCGGACACCGGCGGCGGCGGTGGCGAGACTGAGGCCGGTGGCGCCACCGAGACGTCGACCGAGATGGCGAGCTAGCCACCCCCGTTGCCTGCCGTCCGTGATGGGCGGCGTGCACGGCCGAGATCTCAAGCAGTACAGGCCCCCGACCGAAATGGCGGGGGCCTGTCCCATCCAGACATCCGACACGGGCCCGGTGGGCGTCAGCCCCCGGGCCCGTCGTCGTGCCGGTCGGTCCGGGCTGTCCGGCGTGGCCGGTCAGGCGCGCAGCTCGGTGATCAACCGGGCGCGCAACGCCGAGAGCTCGTCGCTGAGCCGCACGGTCCGCCGGTGACCGTTGTCCCCGAGCTCGGCGATCCCGTCCCGGCGTCGCTGCGCGATCGTCGCGACGTCGTCGGGTGCACGGCAGCGCTCGCCCTCGCGCAGCACCGGCTCGAGCAGCGGGCGGCCGTCGTGCTGCTCGTGGTCGAGGCCGACGATGTCGCCGGTCGCGGTGCGCCACACCTGCTTGCGGCCGGGGTTCGACGTCTTCTCGGGTGAGCTGGACAGCTTCAGCGTCGGGCGGTCCGCGACCTCCGCGACCTTGTAGACCCCGGAGAACGTGGGGTCGGTGCGGGCCGTGACCATCGCGGTGCCGACGCCGTACGCGTCGATCGGTGCGTCGGCGGCCTCCAGCTGCCGGATCGCCTCGGCGTCGAGGTCGCCCGACGCGATGATCGTGACGTCGGTCAGCCCGGCCTCGTCGAGCTGCGCCCGGGCGCCCCGGGACAGCTCGTCCAGGTCGCCGGAGTCGAGCCGGACGCCCTGCAGGCGGTGCCCCCGGTCGGCGAGCTCGTGGGCGACCGTGATGGCGTTGGGCATCCCCAGCTGCAGGGTGTCGTAGGTGTCGACCAGCAGCACGCACGACGTGGGGAAGGCCTCCGCGTACGCACGGAACGCCTCCAGCTCGCTGGGGAAGGCCATGATCCACGAGTGCGCCTGGGTGCCCGACACCGCCAGGCCGAAGCGCTGGGCCGCCTCGACGTTCGACGTGCCGGTGCAGCCGCCGATGACCGCGGCGCGGCTCGCGGTCAGCGCCCCGTTCGGACCGTGGGCACGGCGCGCGCCGAACTCGAGCACGGGCTTGCCGCCTGCCGCCTGCACCACCGCCAGGGCGTGGCTGGCGACCAGCGACGCGTAGGCCACGCGGTTGATCAGCAGCGTCTCGACCCACTGGGCCTCCAGCAGCGGGCCAGTGACCCGCAGCAGCGGCTGGTTGCCGAACACCGGGGTGCCCTCGGCGATGCCCCACACGTCGCAGGTGAACCGTCGGCCGGTGAGCCCGTCGAGGAAGCTGGCCGGCAGGGTGCCCTCGTCGGCCAGGAACGCGACGTCGTCGTCGGTGAACTGCAGATCGCACAGCTCGTCGAGCACCTGCTCGATGCCTGACAGCACCACCTGGTCGATGCCGCCCGGCGGGTGGCGGAAGAACAGGTCGAAGGTGGCGGTGGTGTCCGCCATGCCGGCCACGTCGTAGCCGGCCATCATCGTCAGCTCGTAGAAGTCGGTGAACAACGCGGTGCTCATGTCCGGTGACCCGCCGATCCCACTCGTAGCCATCTGCTCTACCCGCCCCGTTCGGTGGCGGCCGGCGCCAGGATGCGCAGCAGGTCCTCGCCGTAGCGGCGCACCTTGGTCGTCCCCATCCCATGGACCGCCAGCAGCCCGGCCGCCGAGGTCGGCCGCGTCGCCGCCAGCTCGGTCAGCGTCCGGTCGTTGAAGACGACGTAGGGCGGCACCTCGTCGCGCTGGGCGCGCTCGAGCCGCCAGGCGCGCAGCGCGCCCGCCAGCCCGTCGTCGATGTCCGCGGTGGCCGTCCTGGCCCGCCGCTTCGGCCGTCCCGACACGTCATCGAGGAAGCGCGACGGCCGCCGCTTGACGAGCTTGCCCGACCAGCCCGGTCGCTGCTGCGCCCACGACAGCCACAGGTGCCGGCGGGCGCGGGTCATGCCGACGTACAGCAGGCGGCGCTCCTCGGCGACCTCGTCGTCGGTGCCGGCGTACGAGATCGGCACCATGCCCTCCTCGAGCCCGACCAGGCAGACCGCGTCGAACTCGCTGCCCTTGGCCTTGTGCATGGTCAGCAGCGTCACGGCCGGCTGCGTCGGGTGGTCCCCACCGGTCGTGCGTGCCCGCTCGCCGAGCGCCCGCACCAGCCCCGGCAGGTCAATCGCGGGCTCGTCGTCGACGATGCGCCCGACGAGCTCGTGGAGCGCGGCGAGGTTGCGCCAGCGCCGGCGGGCGGCCTGCCCGCTCGGCTCCCGCTTCGGGTGCCAGCTCAGCCGGTCGCGCAGCACCTGCTCGACGACGCGGTCGGGTCGGCGGTCGCCGGCCGGTACGGTGCCGGGCGGTGGTGGCTGGGCCCCGGGCGAGGGCGGCGGCACCTCGGCGGCCTGGCGGATGGCCTGCAGCGCCTGGCGGACCTCGGGCCGGTCGAAGAAGCTGCGGTCACCGTGGACGCGCGCGGGCACGCCGGCGCGCTCGAACGCCTCCTCCCACACCTGCGTCTGGCTGTTGGTCCGCAGGCACACCGCGATCTCGCCGATCGGGACGCCGTCGTCGATCAGGTCGCGGATCCAGTCGAGCGCCTTCGCGCGCTCGGCGCGGTCGTCCTCGAACGCCATGATCCGCGGCCGGGGGCCGTCGGGCCTGGTGGCCCGCAGCTGCTTGGCGTCGGGCCGGTCGGCGCGCAGCAGCCGGTTGGCGATCTCGAGCACCTGCGCGGTCGACCGGTAGTTGTCGGTCAGCGTCACCACGGTGGCCCGGGGGAAGGCGTCACGGAAGCCGACGAGGTGCTCGCTGGTGGCGCCCGAGAAGCTGTAGATGGTCTGGTCCGGGTCGCCGACGACGCACAGGTCGTCACGGTCGCCCAGCCACCGGCGCAGCAGCCGCCACTGCGCGGGGTTGACGTCCTGGAACTCGTCGACCGTGAAGAACCGGTAGCGGTCGCGCACCTCGGCGGCGATCGCCCCGTCGGTCATCAGCTCGGCGGCCACGTGGAGCATGTCGTCGAAGTCGATCAGCCCGCGGTCGGTCTTGGCCGCCTCGTAGCGGGAGTACACGGCGGCCATCTGCGCCGGAGGCAGTGGCGCGTCGCGCCCGACGGCGACCTCCGCGTAGCGCTCGGGCGTCACCAGACGCGCCTTGGCCCACTCGATCTCCGTCGCCAGGTCCGACGCCTCCACCCCGGTCTGGCGCGCAAGCGGGACCAGGAGCGGGACCTTGCGGTCCAGCACCTGCGGCAGGTCGCGGTCGTACGCCCGGCGCCAGAAGTAGCGGATCTGCGCATAGGCGGCGGCGTGGAACGTCGTGGCGCGCACGTGCCCGGTGATGCCGAGCCCGGCCAGCCGTGCCTTGAGCTCGGCGGCGGCCCGCTCGGTGAACGTCAGCGCGAGCACCTGGTCGGCGCGGGCGACGCCGCTGGCCACCTGGTGCGCGATGCGGTGGGTGATCGTGCGCGTCTTGCCGCTGCCGGCCCCGGCGATGATGCACACCGGCCCCCGGGTGGCGCGGACGGCGGTGGCCTGGTCGTCCGTGAGGCCCGACAGCAGATCGGGTGCCCGGGCGGCGTCGGCGCGGTCGGTCGTGGCGTGGGCGGCGGTGGAGGTGGACATGTGGCAGCGAGCCTAGAGGCTCACCCGAGCCGTGCGCCGCCGGCGACGTCGGCCAGCTGTGCATCCAGCGCGTCGGGGCTGGTCACCGGCTGCGCGCAGACGAACTGCTGGCAGACGTAGGCCGTGGGCCGCCCATCGCGCAGCGGGCGGTCGACGAGCAGCGGCACGGCGGGTGCGTCGGGCGTCCGGTCACCGGCGCCGCCCGCAGCGGCGTCGTCGGTGCCCGTGTCGGCCGCGCCCGCATCGTCGGTGCCCTCCGGTGGCCCGACCGCCAGCACCGCGCTCGGGCGCCACGTGCGGCGGTACACGGCGGTCAGGGCGTCGCGTTCCGGCGATGGGGGACCGACCACGGCCACCTCGGTCTGGTGGCCGAGGCGCCGCTCGATCGCGCCCAGCAGCGCGCCGAACGCCGTGGGCACCCGCGTCACCGTGCCGGCCAGCGTGGTGATGGTCTGCTCGGCACGGTCGAGGTGCTCCAGGTCGCCGGTCAGCGCCGCCAGCCGCAGGTGGACGTCGGTCATGACGCTGCTGGTCGCCGGCACCGCGTTGTCCAGCAGCTCGCGCGGGCGGGCGATCAGCTGCTCACCGTCGGTGGCCACCGTGAAGTAGGTGCCGTCGCCGGGATCCCGGAACCGCGCGTCGGCGTCGTCGGCCAGCCGCCGGGCCCAGGTCAGCCAGCGCGCGTCGTGACCGGCCTCGAACAGGTCGAGCAGCCCCTGGGCCAGGAACGCGACATCCTCCCCGAAGGCCGGGATGCCCGCGCCGTGCGCCGGGGTCCAGCGGTGCCACAGCCGACCGTCGTCGGAGACCAGCTCGGTCGTCAGGAACTCCGCGGTGCGGGTGGCCTCGTCGATCCAGCCGGGGTGGTCCAGCGCGGCGCCCGCCTCGGCGAGCGCGCCCAGGGCCAGGGCGTTCCAGCTGACCAGCACCTTCTCGTCCAGCGCCGGCGGCACCCGGCGGGCGCGCACCTCGGCCAGGGCCGCGCGCACGCGGTCGCGCTCCGCGAGCACATCGGGGTCCTCGGGCAGTGGCTGCGCCTCGTGCAGGATCGATGTGCCGTGGGGGATGTGGCCGTGCGGGTCGTCGACGTTGCCGCGGCGCGTCACGCCCCACCGCTGGCGCCACACGTCGGGGTCGGCGCCGGCCCGGCGCACGGCGGCGTCGAACTCCTCGCCGGTCCAGACGTAGTACTTGCCCTCCTGGCCCT
>CAYVGE010000057.1:0-818 GCA_964450395.1 uncultured Actinomycetota bacterium | reverse complement strand
CCTCCGAGTCGGCGTCGAGCGCGCACGCGAAGCCGCCGTCCTCGTGGCGCAGGTCCGACAGCAGCCAGGCGACCGTCTCGCCGGCCACCCGGCGGTGGCGCGGATCGCCGGTCACCTGCGCCGCGTGCGTGTAGGTCCGCAGCAGCAGGGCGTTGTCGTAGAGCATCTTCTCGAAGTGCGGGACGAGCCACCGCCGGTCGGTGGCGTACCGGGCGAAGCCGCCGCCGACGTGGTCGTAGATCCCACCGCGCGACATCGCCGTCAGCGTGTGCGCCGCCGCCGCACGCGCCTCGGCGTGCCCGGTGCGCAGCGCGTGCGCCAGCAGGAAGTCCAGGGTCATCGCCTGGGGGAACTTGGGTGCGCCGCCGAAGCCGCCCTCGTGGCGGTCCCACTCGGCGACGACCGCGTCGGCGGCGGTGGCTGCCACCTCCGGTGTGATCGCGCCCCCGGCCGGCGGCGCCGCGGCCACCGCACGCAGCCGTTCGGTCAGCTGGTCGCCTGCGGTGTCGACCCGGTCGCGCTGGGAGCGCCACAGCTCGGCGACCGACGCCAGCACGCGCAGGAAGCCGGGCATTCCGCCGCGGTCGTCGCGCGGCCAGTAGGTGCCGCCGAAGAACGGCTGGCCGTCGGGCGTCAGGAACACGCTCATCGGCCAGCCGCCGCGCCCCGTCAGGGCCTGGACCGCGTTCATGTAGACGGCGTCGACGTCGGGGCGCTCCTCGCGGTCGACTTTGATCGCCACGAAGTCCGCGTTGAGCCGCGCCGCGACCTCCTCGTCCTCGAACGACTCGTGGGCCATCACGTGGCACCAGTGGCAG
>CAYVGE010000056.1:4628-19173 GCA_964450395.1 uncultured Actinomycetota bacterium | reverse complement strand
GACGCTGAACCAACTGCTCGGCGAGATCGACGGCTTCGAGGGCTCCGAGGGCGTGGTCATCATGGCCGCGACCAACCGCCCCGACGTGCTCGACCCGGCACTGCAGCGCCCCGGTCGCTTCGACCGCCAGATCGTCGTGCCGCTGCCGACGCTGGAGGAGCGCGAGCAGATCCTGAAGGTGCACACCAAGGGCAAGCCGATGGCCGAGGACATCGATCTGTCGGTCCTCGCCCGAGGCACCCCCGGCATGGCCGGCGCCGACCTGAAGAACCTGATCAACGAGGCGGCCCTGATCGCGGTGCGCGCGGGCTCCGACGACATCCGCATGCGCGACGTCGAGGCCGCCCGCGACCGCCACACCATCGGCCGCGAGCGGTCGAGCCTGCGGCTGGACGAGAAGGAGAAGCTGGCGGTCGCCTACCACGAGGGCGGCCACGCGCTGGCGGCGTTCCTCGAGGAGGAGGCCGACCCCGTCTACAAGGTGACGGTGCTGCCGACCGGCATGGCGCTGGGCGTGACCCAGCAGCTGCCGATCGACGAGCGCCACATCTACCTGCTGAGCTACCTCGAGGCCAAGATCAAGGTCATGCTCGGCGGGCGCGCCGCCGAGATGGTCGTGCTGGGCCAACCGACGACCGGCGGGCAGCACGACCTGATGCAGGCCACCAAGCTGGCGCGCGCGATCGTACGCGAGTACGGCATGAGCGAGGCCCTCGGTCCGATCGGCTACGGCAGCCAGCAGCAGGTCTTCCTCGGCGATGAGCTGACCCGTGGCCACGAGTACTCCGAGCAGACCGCGGAGGTCATCGACCGTGAGGTCCAGCGAATCCTGACCACCGCGCTCGACGAGCTGGTCGAGCGGTTCGGGTCGCTGCGGCCCGGCCTCGACGCGATGGCCAGCGTGCTGGTCGAGAAGGAGTCGCTGACCGGCGAAGAGGCGCTCGCAGCGGTGCTGTCGGCGCTCGACGGCCCGGAGCGCACCGCGCTCGACGGCGCCCGCACGGTCGCGACGACGCCGGCGATGGTCCGTGGCGACGGCGAAGCCGGCGACGAGGGCGAGGGTGACACCGGCGGGGACGCCGGCGAGCGTCAGCCCGAGACTGCCGGGTCGGGGCGCTGAAGCATGGCCGACGGCGTCACGCCCCCCACCGTCGGCGTGCTCGGGGGCACCGGCCCGCTGGGCCGGGGCCTGGGACTCCGGCTGGCGCTCGCCGGCCACGAGGTCGTGCTGGGCTCCCGCACGCCGGAGCGGGCGGCCACGACCGCCAAGGAGCTCACGGCCGACCACGACGTGCCGGACGGGCTGCTGACCGGCGCGGGCAACGCCGAGGCCGCCGACCGTGAGGTCGTGGTCGTCGCGGTGCCGTTCGACGGGGTGCGCCCGCTGCTCGACGACGTCGGTGACCGGCTGGACGGGCGGATCGTCGTCAGCTGCGTCAACCGGCTGGGCTTCGACGGTCGTGGGCCCCACCCGGTGCCGGTCGACGAGGGCAGTGCGGCCGAGCTGGTCGCGGTGCGCTGCCCGGGTGCGCGGGTCGTCGGGGCGTTCCACCACCTACCGGCGGGCAGGCTCACATCGGACACTGGACCGCTCGACATGGACGTGCTGGTCACCGGCGACGACGCCGATGCGGTCGCGGCCGTGTGTCGGCTGGCCGACGCCCTGGGCGGCGCCCGCGGCGTGCCCGCCGGGGCGCTGCGGCTCAGCCGGCCGCTCGAGGAGCTGACCGCCGTCGTCATCGCGGTCAACAAGCGTTACCAGGTCACCGCGGGCGTGCGCCTGACGGGGCTGCCCGGCGAGGCCTGATCGCCGAGGCGGGGGCCGGCCGGTGCTGTGCCGGACACCGCCCCGGCGGGCGTGGTGTCCTGCGTGAGGCGCCGGTCAGTAGCGGTGCTCGGGCGCCGGGTACGCGCCGCCGGCGACCTCGGACTCGAACGCCTTGACGGCGTCGCGGACGATGCTGCGGCCGTCGACGTAGCTCTTGACGAACCGGGGCTGGCGCCCGGAGGTCATGCCCAGCAGATCGGGCAGCACCATCACCTGCGCGTCGGTGTCCGGCCCCGCGCCGATGCCGATCGTCGGGATGTCGACGGCCTCGGTCGCGCGGCGACCGACGTCGCTGGGCACGCACTCGAGCACGATCGCGAACGCGCCCGCGTCGGCCAGTGCGACGGTGTCGGCGACGATCTGCTCCGCCGCCTCGGCGCTGCGGCCCTGCACCTTGAAGCCGCCCAGCTGGTTGACCGACTGGGGCGTCAGGCCCAGGTGGCCCATGACCGGCACGCCCATCGCGACGAGGTCGGCGACCAGGCTGGTGACCCGGCTGCCCCCCTCGAGCTTGACGGCCGTGGCACCGCCGTCCTGCAGCAGCCGCACGGCGTTGCGCCGCGCCTCGGCCGGGTCCGCCTGGTAGCTGCCGAACGGCAGGTCGGCGACGACCAGCGCCTCGGGCGCCCCACGGCGGACGGCGGCGGTGTGGTGGACCATGTCGTCCATCGACACCGACACGGTCGAACGGTGGCCCATGACGACCATGCCCAGCGAGTCGCCGACGAGCAGGACCGGGATCCCGGCCTCGTCGAGGATCGCCGCGCTGGTGGCGTCGTAGGCGGTCAGCATGACGAACTTCTCGCCACGGGCCTTGTACCCGCGCAGATCGTGAACGGATCGCGGCCTGGTGGACGTGCTCATGTCACCCTCGCTCCTGCCGGCCCGGGACGTCGGTGACGTCCGCATGCGGGTCCAGCGGTCTGCACCTACGGTACCCGTGGCAGGGACGGTGGTGACGAACCCGGCAGCAACACGGAGGTCGGTGAGGTGCGGGTGGTGCTCCAGCGGGTGACGAGTGCATCCGTGCGCGTCGGCGACGAGGTCGTCGGCCGCATCGGCGCCGGCCTGCTGGCCCTGGTGGGCGTGGGGGAGCGCTCGACCGAGGGCGACGCCGTGTGGCTGGCGGGCAGGACGGCCGATCTGCGGGTGTTCGCCGACGAACGCGGCCGCATGCACCACAGCGTTCGTGACATCGACGGTGCGGTACTGGCTGTGAGTCAGTTCACACTCTATGGTGATGTCTCGAAGGGACGTCGTCCGTCCTTCACGGCCGCTGCCGAGCCGACGTACGCACAGCGACTCTATGAGTTGTACTGTTCAGCCTTGCCGGTCCCGGTCGAGCACGGTCGGTTTGGAGCGCACATGGTCATCAGCGCGGAGGCGGACGGACCGGTCACACTGCTGCTCGATCGAGAGGGGACCTGACTGCCGTATGGTCGGACTGTTGCCCCGCGGTGGAGGGTCGTCGGCCCGGACGGGCACCGACGCCGCCGATGTGGTGCTCGGTGGGCAGACCGCGGCGGCCCTGCAGCTGATCACCGAGGAGCTCGGCCTGCGGCGCGCCATGCTGGTCGCCGCCGACGACCCGGTGCCCGAGCAGGAGCACATCGACCTGCCGCTGGTCCGTGACGGCGTCGAGTGGGCCGTGCTGCGCGTCATCGGCTCGAACGCCGCGCAGCGGACCGCGAACCCGTCGGTGCGCAGCCTGATCACGCGGCTGGTCCTCGACGGCATGGTCGACGACGTCGGCGGCCTGGACGCCGAGGGCGGCGACCGCGCCGCGGTGGCCCAGGTGCTGGCTGACAACTCCCTCGAGATGGTGCTGCAACCGATCATGGAGCTCGACTCGGGCCGGATCGCGGGCGTCGAGGCGCTGTCGCGGTTCCCGGCCGACAGCAACCGGTCGACCGAGGGCTGGTTCGCGCTGGCGTCGGCCGCCGGCCTGGGGGTGGAGCTGGAGGCGGCCGCGCTGTCCCGTGCGGTCGCGGTGCTGCCGGACCTGCCCGACGACGTCTACCTGTCGGTCAACCTGTCGCCACGGGCGCTGATGTCCGCCGAGCTGCAGGCGATCCTGTCGGACACGCCGCTGGACGGGGTGGTGCTCGAGATCACCGAGCACGCCCGGGTGCCCGACTACGGCGCCCTGGCCGACGTCCTCCAGCCGTTCCGTGCCCGTGGGGCGCGGGTCGCGGTCGACGACACGGGCTCGGGCTTCGCGAGCCTGCGCCACGTGCTCCGCCTCGAGCCGGAGATCGTCAAGCTCGACTCCAGCCTCACCCACCACATCGACAGCGACGCCGTGCTGCGCGCACTGGGCTACACGCTCAAGGCGTTCGCCAGCGCCATCGGCGCCGAGACGGTCGCCGAGGGCATCGAGAACGAGCGGGAGCTGTACGCGCTGCGCTTCCTCGGGGTGCCCTACGGCCAGGGCTTCTTCCTGCACGAGGCGCTCGACGTCGACCCCGCGAGCTGGCCCGACGACATGTGGACGTCGGCGGCGACCACGCTCCCGCCCGCGGAGGACGAGCACGGCCACCGGCGTGACCCCGGCGGGTCAGCCGCTCCAGGCGTGGGTGATCGGTAGCCGCCGCTCGCGGCCGAAGGCCCGCGTCGTCACCTTCACCCCCGGCGGGGCCTGACGCCGCTTGTACTCGGCGTGGTCGACCATGCGCGTCACCCTGACCACCAGATCGCGGTCGTGGCCCTCCTCCACCAGCCGGTCGTTGCTGGCGTAGCGCTCGATGTAGCCGGCCAGGATCGCGTCGAGCTCGTCGTAGGCCGGCAGGCTGTCGGTGTCGAGCTGCCCGGGGCGCAGCTCCGCCGACGGCGGCTTGTCGATGATCGCCTGCGGGATCACGGCCCCTGCGGGGCCCGCCCACGTGTCGCGGTGGGTGGTGTTGCGGTACCCGCAGACCTCATTGACCACGGTCTTGTAGACGTCTTTGAGCGGGGCGAAGCCGCCGGCCATGTCGCCGTACAGGGTGGCGTAGCCCACCGCGTACTCGCTCTTGTTGCCGGTCGCCAGCAGCAGGTGGCCGTGCTTGTTGGACAACGCCATCAGCAGGGTGCCGCGGATGCGCGACTGGATGTTCTCCTCGGCGACGCCCTCCTCGGTGCCGGCGAAGGGCTCGGCGAGCACCGCGGCGAACGCGTCCATGATGTCGTCGATGCGCAGCTCGAGCCACTCGGTGCCGAGCGTGCCGACGAGGTCCTTCGCGTCGGTGATCGACCCCGGTGACGAGTACGGCGAGGGCATGGCGACCGTCGTGACGCGGTCGGGCCCCAGCGCGTCGACCGCCACCGCGGCGGTCAGCGCGCTGTCGATGCCGCCCGACAGCCCGATGACCGCGCGGTCGAAGCCGTTCTTGCGCAGGTAGTCTCGCGTGCCGAGCACGAGCGCCTCGTAGATCGCGGCCGGCTCGGACAGCTGCTCGGGCAGGTCGCCGGGCTCGGCCGATGCGGCCGCGGAGTCGACGTCGACGACCACCAGGTCCTCGACGAACTGCGCGGCGCGGGCGACGACGGTGCCGTCGGGCGCCATGACGAACGAGTCGCCGTCGTAGACCACGTCGTCCTGGCCGCCCACGAGGTTGACGTACACGACCCAGGCGGGTCCGTCGGCCGCGTGCGTCCTGGCCCAGCGCTCACGTTCGGCGCGCTTGCCCGTGTGGAAGGGGCTGGCGTTGGGGCTGAGCACGACACGCGCGCCCGCCCGCGCCGACGCGGTGGCCGGCCCGCCCTCGCCCCACAGGTCCTCGCAGACGGTCAGGCCGACACCGGTGCCCACGACGTCGGCGACGACCAGGTCGGTCCCCGCGCGGAAGTAGCGGGCCTCGTCGAACACCCCGTAGTTGGGGATGCGCTGCTTGCGGTACACGTGCGCGACCCGGCCGTCGGACAGCAGTGCGGCGCTGTTGGCCAGGCCCTGCGGGACCGCGTCCTCGCCGACCACCCCCGTGTACCCGGGCAGGTCGCGCACGTCCTCTGGGAAGCCGACCAGCAGGGCCGCGTCGCCGACCTGCGAGGCCAGCTGCCCCAGCTGGTCGGCGACCGCCGTGATGAAGGCCGGCTTGAGGAGCAGGTCGTCGGGCGGGTAGCCCGTCAGTCCCAGCTCGCCGGTCACGACCAGGTCCGCGCCGCGGTCGACCGCGGCCTCGTAGGCCCGCAGGATCGCGGTCGCGTTGCCGTCGATGTCGCCGACCGTCGGATCCAGCTGAGCGAGGGCTATTCGCATCCCGGCGCCTTTTTACCCAGACGAAACAGTGGAGCAATGGTGCAGAAAGCACCACTCCATACGGTTCTACCCGTACCGGGCCGCCGTTGTACCTGCGGGTGCAAAGACGACACGGGGCAGCGGGACACCAACCGTCCTGCCGCCTTGGAGGTCAGCGCAGATCGTGCGTCTGAGGTCGCCGGTGTTGTCGGGCGCCCACGCGCCACGTTGCACGAGCCGAATTGGAGGCACGATGGTGAGAAGGATGCTGACGCTGGCGGGGTGTGCCATGGGCATGCTGCTGCTCCTCGCCGGCCCCGCAGCGGCACAGGAACTGGACGAGACCGCGACGTTGCAGCTGAACCTCGACGTCGTCTTCTACATGGTGGCCATCGCGCTGGTGTTCATCATGCAGGCCGGCTTTGCGATGCTCGAGACCGGGCTCACCCGCTCGAAGAACGCCGCGAACATCATGATGAAGAACATCGCGGACATGTCCTTCGGCATCGTCGCGTACTTCCTCGTCGGGTTCGGCCTCATGTACGGCGCGAGCGCCGCCGGGCTCATCGGCACGGACACGTTCGCACTGATGCCGGGCAGCTACACCGACGGGTTGACCGCGCCGGTCACCGAGCCCGGGGCCATTCCCCTCGGCGTCGACTTCATGTACCAGGCCGTGTTCGCGGCGACCGCCGGGACGATCGTCAGCGGTGCGGTCGCGGGCCGCATCAAGTTCGGCGCGTTCGTGGCGATCTCGGTGGCACTGACCGCGGTGATCTACCCGATCGTCGGCCACTGGGTGTGGGGCGGCGGCTGGCTCAGCGGGCTCGGCTACACCGACTTCGCCGGGTCGAGCGTGGTGCACATGACCGGTGGCGTCGCCGCACTGACGCTGGCCGCGGTCCTCGGACCCCGCCGCGGCAAGTTCGGCTCCGACGGCAAGCCCAGGGTCATCCCGGGCCACAGCGCTCCGCTGGTCGCACTCGGCACGTTCATCCTGTTCTTCGGTTGGTTCGGGTTCAACGGTGGCTCGGTCCTCGCCGCTGACGGCGTCGCGGTCGCCCCGGTGCTCACGACGACCGCACTGGCCGGCTGCGCAGGTGGCATCTCGGCGATGCTGTTCACCTGGATCCGCTACGGCAAGCCGGACCTGTCGATGACGTGCAACGGCATCCTGGCCGGACTGGTCGGCATCACTGCCGGACCCGACCTGGTCGGCGCCTTCGGCGCCCTCGGCGTCGGCGTGGTCGCCGGTGTCCTCGTCGCGGTCTCCGTCGCGGTGGTCGACCGGTTGGGCATCGACGACGCGGTCGGCGCGTTCAGCGTCCACGGCACCTGCGGCGCACTCGGGTGCCTGTGGCTCGCGCTGTTCGGCAACGAGGTCGGCCTGTTCACGGGTGGTGGCACGTCGCAGCTGACCACCCAGCTGATCGGCGTGGTCGCGATCGCGGCGTTCGTCGCGGCCCTGAGCGCCCTCGTCGGGTTCGCCCTGAAGGCCAGCGGGATGCTGCGCGTCTCCGACGAGGAGGAGATGGAGGGCCTCGACATCCACGAGCACGGGATGTACGGCTACCCGGAGGTCGCGCTCGGTGCGGCCGCCTACCCGGGTGGACCGCGCACCGCGCCGACGGGCGAGGTCGTGGACGGCCAGCCTCCGGCGTCCAAGGTGCTGCAGGACTCCTAGCCGACCGGACACCCCGCGCACCACGCACATCACCTGCCGCGGCCGGCTGCTCCGTCACCGCACGGACGGCCGGCCGTGGCGTCTCCGTCGATGGATCGAGCAGCGCGATGGCCGTAGCGGACCGCTTCCCGCAGGTACCATCCACGTCACCTGAAGACAGCGATGGCGTCCGGTTCCGGCGGGCGAGGGAGGCTGCGGACGTGGACAAGCAGCAGGAGTACGTGCTGCGCACCGTCGAGGAGCGCGACATCCGGTTCATCCGGCTGTGGTTCACCGACGTGGTCGGCATGCTCAAGTCGGTCGCGATCACCTCCTCCGAGCTCGAGAGCGCGTTCCGCGAGGGCATCGGGTTCGACGGGTCCGCGGTCGACGGCTTCGCCCGTGTCCAGGAGTCGGACATGCTGGCGGTGCCCGACGCCACGACGTTCCAGGTCCTGCCCTGGCGTCCGCGCGACCACGGCGTCGGTCGCATGTTCTGTGACATCTACACGCCGCAGGGCGAGCCGTTCGTCGGCGACCCCCGGCACGTCCTGCGCCGCCAGATGCAGCGGGCGCAGGACCTCGGCTTCACGTTCTACGTCCACCCCGAGATCGAGTTCTTCCTGTTCAAGGGTCCCGACGATCCCACCCCGCTCGACTCCGGCAGCTACTTCGACATGACGCCGACCGAGATGCAGTCGGACTTCCGGCGCACGGCCATCCAGACGCTCGAGGCGATGGGCATCTCGGTGGAGTACTCCCACCACGAGGTCGCGCCCAGCCAGCACGAGATCGACCTGCGTTACGCCGACGCGCTGTCGATGGCCGACAACGTGATGACCTACCGCATGGTGATCAAAGAGGTCGCGATGCAGCGCGGCATCTACGCGACCTTCATGCCCAAGCCCCTCGCCGAGCACTGGGGCAGCGCCATGCACACCCACATGTCGCTGTTCGAGGGCGACACCAACGCCTTCCACGACGACGAGCACACCGACCTGCTGTCGACCGCCGGCCAGCAGTTCACGGCGGGCCTGCTGACGCACGCGCCCGAGATCACCGCAGTGTGCTGCCAGTGGGTCAACAGCTACAAGCGCCTGTCGGCGGCGATGCGGGGGCCGTTCCCGACCGGCGAGGCGCCCGTCCACGTGTCGTGGGGCCGCTTCAACCGCTCGGCGCTGATCCGCGTGCCGATGTACAAGCCGTCCAAGAGCGCCTCGGCGCGCGTCGAGCTGCGCCTGCCAGACCCGGCGTGCAACCCCTACCTGATGTTCGCGGTGCTGCTGGCCGCGGGCCTGCGCGGCATCGAGAAGGGCTACGAGCTGCCACCCGAGACCGAGGACAACATCTTCGAGATGACCGACGCCGAGCGTCGGGCGGCGGGCATCGCCAGCCTGCCGGGCAGCCTCGACCAGGCGCTGCAGGCGATGGAGTCCTCCGAGCTGGTGGCCGAGACCCTCGGTGAGCACCTGTTCGACTTCTTCCTGCGCAACAAGCGGGTCGAGTGGGACGCCTACCGGGCGCAGGTGACGCCGTACGAGCTGCAGCGCTACCTGCCCATGCTGTAGGCCGCGGTACCGCCGTGGCCGACATCGACGGGCGACTGCTTGCCCTCTTCGGGCTGGACCCCGACACCGCAGCCGCGCAGGTGGCGCCGCTGCGCCTCGCGGGGGATGGCACCGTCCGGGTGCTCGAGCGGCTGGGCCTGGGCGCCCATCCGCCGACCGCGCTGGCGTGCGCGGTCGCCATCGCCGAGCGTGACCCGGACGGGTGGGCCCGCATCGCGGCGTCCGACGACGTGCTGCGCCGCGTGGCGTTCCTCGCGGGCGCGAGCGAGTCGCTGCCCGACCTGCTGGTGCGTTCGCCGGCGGCCCGCGACGTGCTGGCGGGCGACCTCGCCCCGCGGTCGGCGGCCGACGTGCGGACCCGGGCCGCGCAGGGACTCGTGGACACCGACCAGCCCGCGCACCACCTGGCGCGGGTGCGCGAGCTCGGCATGCTGCGCATCGCATTGCGTGACCTGCTCGGCATGGCCGACACGCCGACCGCGACCGCGGAGCTGTCGGACCTGGCCGACGGCGTCATCGGCGCCGCGCTCGACCACGTGCGCCCCGGCGACCAGCCGTTCACGGTCGTGGCCATGGGCAAGCTCGGCGGCCGGGAGCTGAACTACGTCTCCGACGTGGACCTCATCTTCGTCGCCGAGGACGCGACCGCCGCGGCCGACACCGCCCGCCGGCTCCTGGACCTGCTGGGCACCATGACGCCCGCCGGCCGGGTCTACGAGGTCGACACCAACCTGCGACCGGAGGGCCGCGACGGCCCCGTCGTGCGCAGCCTCGAGGCGTACGACGCGTACTACCGGCGCTGGGCCCGCACCTGGGAGTTCCAGGCGCTGCTGAAGGCACGCCCGATCGCCGGCGACGACGGCCTCGGCGAGCGCTTCGTCGAGCTGATCACCCCCTTCGTGTGGCCCGAGCGCCTGGAGGGTGACGCCGTCGGCGAGATCCAGAAGATGAAGGGCGTCGTCGAGCGCAGCCCGGCCGTCCAGGCCGCCGGCGCACGCCAGCTCAAGCTCGCGCCCGGCGGGCTGCGCGACATCGAGTTCGCCGTCCAGTTGCTGCAGCTGGTCCACGGCCGCGCGGACCCGTCGCTGCGCATCCCCAACACCCTGGAGGGTCTGGCAGCGCTCGCCGCGGGTGGCTACGTCGACGAGGGCGACGCCAACCTGTTCAGCGACGCCTACCAGTTCCTGCGCACGGTGGAGCACCGCCTGCAGCTGCGCCGGATGCGCCGCACCCACGTCGTGCCGTCCGACGACGGGGACCGCCGACGACTGGCGCGCGCGGTCGGGTTCCGCGACATCCGCGCCGCCGACGCGCTCGAGCAGTTCGACCGCGAGTTCGGCCGCGTCCAGGGCTACGTGCGCCGGCTGCACGAGAAGCTGTTCTACCGCCCGCTGCTGACGCGCTTCGGTGAGCTGACCGCACGGGAGCAGCGGCAGCTGGGGGCCGGGCTCAACGAGGAGGCCGCCCGCGCACGGCTCGCCGCGCTGGGCTTCTCGACGCCCTCGCGCGCCGTCGGCCACCTCGACGCGCTGGTTGGCGGCACGTCCCGCCTCAATAGGGTGCTGCGCATGCTGCTCCCGGCGATCCTGCCGACGCTGGCCGCCGCACCGGACCCCGACGGCGGCCTGATCGAGCTGCGGTCGTTGTGCGAGCGGCTGGTCCACGACCCGACGCTGCTGAACACGCTGCGCGACGCGCCGCCCAGCGGCGAGCTGCTGGCGCGCCTGCTGGGCCGGTCGCGGTTGATCGGGGAGTGGCTGGCGCGTGACCCTGATCTGATCGGACGGCTGGGCGACCCCGCGTCGCTCGACGAGCCGTTCGACATCGAGGCCTTCCGCACCCAGCTCGACGCCCTGGCCGGGCGGAGTGGGGCTCCGCGCCACCGCGCCGGCGCGATCGCCCGACGCCTGCGGCGTGAGCTGGTGTGGACCGCGATCCGCGACCTGTCGCGCCGGACCGACGTCGAGTCGGTCACCGACCACCTGACCGGTGTCGCCGACGCGGTGCTCGAGGTCGGGACGCGGCTGGCGCTGGAAGGCACGAACGTGCGGCTGGCGGTCATTGGCATGGGCCGGCTGGGTGCCGGTGAGCTGGGCTACGCCAGCGACCTCGACGTCATGGTGGTGTTCGACCCGCCCGACGCGCGTGACGAGGCGCTGGAGGCCGTCGAGCGCATGGTGGCGCTGCTCGCGCTGTTCGCGCCGACCGCGCCGGCGTTCACGATCGACCTGGGCCTGCGGCCGGAGGGCCGCGACGGTCCGCTCGCGCGGTCGATGGAGTCCTACGAGCGCTACTACGAACGGTGGGCCCGCTCGTGGGAGTTCCTCGCGCTGACGCAGGCCCGCGTGGTCGCGGGCGACCGCGGACTGGGGGAGCGCTGGTGGCGGATGGTCTGCGACCACGTGTACGAGCAGCCGCCGGCGGCCGAGCGCCTCAGCGACGTGCGCACCATGAAGGCCCGCGTCGAGCACGAGCGCGCCAGGACGCGCAACGGCGACATCGACCTCAAGCTCGGCAGCGGCGGTCTGTCCGACATCGAGTGGACGGTCCAGCTGCTGGCGCTGCAGCACGGCGGTTCGCAGCCCGAGCTGCGCACACCCGGCACACGCGCCGGCCTGGTGGCCGCGGCCGGGGCCGGGCTCATCGACGACCGCCAGCACGGGTGGCTGCTGCACGGCTGGCGGACCCTGACGCAGCTGCGCAACGTGCTGTACGTCATCGGCGAGCGCAACAGCCACCTGCTGCGCGCCCGCAGCGACCTGCGCGCCCACGCGGCGCAGGTGCTCGGCTTCGACCCTCCCGGGACCCAGCGCCTCGAGGAGGAGCTGCGCCGGACGATGCGGCGGGTCCGCAGCGTCCACGAACAGGTGTTCTACTGAGCATGGCGGCGGCGATCCCGGCGCTCGTGGCCATCGACTTCGATGGCACGCTGCTCCGCTCGGACGGCACGATCAGCGACCGCACCGCCGCGGCGGTCCGCGCGGTCACGCGTGCCGGCGTGCGGGTGCTCGTGGTCACCGGCCGCCCGCCGCGCTGGCTGACGCCGATCGCGGAGCTGCTCGACCACCGCGGGACCGCGATCGCCGCGAACGGCGCGCTGGTCGTCGACCTGACCTCCGGCGACGTGCTGGCCACCAGCCCGATCGAGATCCCCGTGGCGCACCGGATCGTCGATCGGGTCCGCGACCTGTTCCCGGACGCCGCACTGGGCGTCGAGCGGCCCGACGGGTTCGCGCACGAGCGGGGCTACCCGCGGGGCATCCGCGCCTCGGAGCGCATGCCGCAGGTCAACCACGCCGACACGGTCGACCAGCTGCTGGCGCAGCCGCCGATCAAGATCCTCGTGCGGGTGGGCGACATCGCGATCGACGACGCCGCGGCGCTGGCCATCGAGGAGCTCGACGGCATCGCGAGCGTCTACTGGTCGGGCGCCGACCTGCTGGAGATCGCCGCCGCCGGGGTCAGCAAGGCCTCGACCCTCGAACGCGTGGCGGCGCAGTGGGACATCCCGGCCGACGCGGTCATCGCCTTCGGCGACATGCCCAACGACATCCCGATGCTCGCGTGGGCCGGACGCGCCGTCGCCGTCGCCAATGCGCACCCGTCGGTGCAGGCCGTCGCCGACGAGGTCACGTCCTCCAACGACGAGGACGGCGTGGCCGCGGTGCTCGAGGAGCTGCTGGCGCCGTGAGGCGGCTGGTGTCGGCCGGTCTCGCGCTGGTCCTGGTCGCCACGGCGTTCGCGGTGCCCGCGGCGTCGGTGCCGGTCGCCCGCGACCAGCCGGTCGACGTCGAGCCGGTCACGACGATCGTGTCGACCAGCGGGATCCCGCACGCCGACGTCGGCGACCTGCGGGCGGCGCGGGGCTGGCACGAGGGTGCGGTCCCCGGCATCAGCTGGGCGTGGCGGGTCGCGTTGGACACCGTGCTCGACCAGATCGCCGCCGAGCGACCGGACGCCGTGCTGCACACCGGCGACATGGTCGACGGTCGGTGGCACCTCGACGTCCGTGGCGACCGGATGTTCGGCCCGACCCGCACCCGGGCGCAGCGTCGGCGGGCGATCCGCCGCGCAGGTGATCTGTACTACCGCCAGGCGGCGCGCTGGTGGGCAGCGCACGAGCTCGAGGTGTACTTCGGCCTCGGCGACCACGAGGTCGGCGACTTCGCGTCGAGCGGGGTCGTGCGCCGGGGCTCGTTCAAGCACCACGCACTGCAGACCTGGAAGCGCACCTGGGCCGACCACTTCACCGGCGGGGGGCGCCGCTTCGCGCTGCGCCCGCGGGGCACCCAGTTCGCCCGCACCGCGTACGCGGCGCGCATCGGCGACGTCGGCCTGGTGACGCTCGACCCCGTCGATCAGCGCCGCAACCGGTCGTCGGTGCGCATCGGCGACGCGCAGCTGCGCTGGCTCGACCAGGTGCTGCAGCGGCTGCGCCGGGCCGGCGCCCGCCACCTCATCGTGCAGTGCGAGGTGCCGGCCATCGGCCCCAACCAGGAGTACGCCAGCAGCGGCGTGCTGCTCGGAAACGGTCGCGCGCTGTGGCGGGTGCTCCGCCGCCGCGACGTCGACCTGCTGCTGTCGGCCGAGTTCCACGCCGTGACCACCAACAGTCAGCGCGGTGCGGCGCCCGTCCAGGTGGTCCACGGCAGCCGCATGCGCGACGCGCGGGTCAACTACCTCGTCATCCGCACGTACCACGACCGCCTCACGCTCGAGGTGCGCCGCATGAGCGGTGAGGTCGAGGGACGTGGGACGCTGTGGTCGGCCGCCACCAACCCGGCGCCCGAGCGCATCACCATGGCGCCCGGCGCCGACCTGATCGGGACCATGACGATCCACGCGGACGGCCGGCTCTCGCGCCGGACCGGCACGCTGCGGGAGGGGATCAGCCGCCGTGCCCGCGAGCGCCTCGAGCGGCTCGCCCCCGCGGTCGAGCGCCGCCGCCCACTGCGGCCCCGTCCGTCGGAATGACGACGACCGGGCGCGGGCCGTGTGGACGGCGCCCGGTCGTCGTGCGGACCGGCTACAGACCAGCTGAGCCGAACAGCGTCGGAGCCGCTGGTCAGGACGTGTGGGGTCTAGATGTCGTAGAACTGTGCACCGGGCTCGTGCGATAGTGCGATGACCAGCGGAAACGCGGTCTGACCTGCGGAAACAGGGGTGACGGATGACGATGACGGATGCGCGAGTGGGGAGCCTCAGAGCAGGTCGGGGTGGTTCACGCGGGGCAGGAGCACCAGCGACCAGCCCTTGCGGCTGCTCGTGCG
>CAYVGE010000056.1:1802-4618 GCA_964450395.1 uncultured Actinomycetota bacterium | reverse complement strand
GGTGCGGCCGTAGCCGCGGACGACCTAGAGGTCGTAGTACATGTGGAACTCGTAGGGGTTCGGGCGCAGGCGCACCTGCGAGACCTCGTTGTCCATCTTGTAGTCGATCCACGTCTCGATGACGTCCTCGGTGAAGACGCCGCCCTCGAGCAGGTAGTCGTGGTCGTGCTTCAGGTTGGCGAGGGCCTCCTCGAGGCTGGCCGGGACGGACGGCAGGTTGAGCAGCTCCTCGCGGGGCAGCTCGTAGATGTCCTTGTCGACCGGGTCCGGCGGCTCGATCTTGTTCTTCACACCGTCGAGGCCCGCCATCATCAGGGCGCTGAACGCCAGGTACGGGTTGCACGACGGGTCCGGCACGCGGAACTCGACGCGCTTGGCCTTCGGTGACTTGCTGATCAGCGGGATGCGGCACGCCGCGGACCGGTTGCGCTGGCTGTAGACCAGGTTGACCGGCGCCTCGAAGCCCGGCACCAGCCGGCGGTACGAGTTGGTGGTCGGGTTGCTGAACGCCAGCACGCTGGGCGCGTGGTGCAGCAGGCCGCCGATGTACCAGCGTCCGACGTCGGACAGGCCCGCGTAGCCGGCCTCGTCGTAGAACAGCGGCTCGTCGCCGTTCCACAGCGACTGGTGGGTGTGCATGCCCGAACCGTTGTCACCGAAGATCGGCTTCGGCATGAACGTCACCGTCTTGCCGTACTTGTGCGCGACGTTCTTGATGATGTACTTGAACAGCATCAGCTTGTCGGACATGCGCAGCAGCGTGTCGAACACGACGTCGATCTCGCCCTGACCGGCGGTGCCGACCTCGTGGTGCTGCAGCTCGACCTCGATGCCGGCCTTCTCGAGCTCCAGGACCATCTCGGACCGCAGGTCCGTGAAGTGGTCCATCGGCGGCACCGGGAAGTAGCCCTCCTTGTGGCGGGGCTTGTAGCCGAGGTTCGGGCCCTCGTCCTTGCCGGTGTTCCACGCGGCCTCGACCGAGTCGATGTAGTAGTACGCGGCCTGGGGCGTGGTGTCGAAGCGGATGTCGTCGAAGATGAAGAACTCGGCCTCGGGACCGAAGTAGGCGGTGTCGGCGATGCCGGTGCCCGCCAGGTGCTGCTCGGCCTTCTTGGCGATGTAGCGCGGGTCGCGCGAGTACGCCTCGCCGGTGACCGGGTCATGGACGTAGCAGTTGAGGTTGAGCGTGGGGTGCTGGCGGAAGGGGTCCACGATGCCCGTGTCGGGATCGGGGATGAGGATCATGTCGGATTCCTGGATCTCCTGGAACCCGCGGATGGAAGAGCCGTCGAACCCGAGACCGTCGGCGAAGACGTCCGCTGTCAGCTCGTGCGCCGGCAGCGTGTAGTGCTGCATCAGCCCGGGGAGGTCGCAGAACCTGAAGTCGACGAACTGGACTCCCTCGTCCTCGATCTTGGCCAGTACGTCGTCTGGTGAACTCACCAACGTTGCTCCTCTCGTGTGGGGCGGCGCATTCGACTCGACCGGACCGGACGGCGACGTCCGCTCCTACACGCCGTGACCACGCTGTCTCGCGCGTCCCGTCACGGTAGCGGCCGCGATTGTCGCACCAATTACCCGACTGTTTCTCCGCCGTTACGCCTGGACCGCCCGGAGCGGGGCGGTCCAAGTGGGCGGGCCGGCGCGTGGCGAGGTGTCAGCGGTCCCGGTCGCCCTCGTCGGACCCGCCCGTGTCACGGTTGTCATCGCGGCTGTCGGACGAGGGGGGTAGGTCGTACTCGCCGGTCCGTGTCCGTGGCCGCCCGCTGACCGGGGCGGGCGCCGGCGGCCGATGACCGGCGCCGGCGCCGTCGCCGCCGCTGGCCGGGGCGTGCTCGTCGCGTAGCCAGACGGTGGTCTGCGGGAACGGGATCTCGATGCCGGCCCGGTCGAACGCGGCCTTGACCCGGATGCGCAGCTCGCGGCTGACGGCCCACTGCTGGGCGGGCACGACCTTGAGCACCACCCGGATGAGGATCGCGCTGTCGGCGAACGCCTCGACGCCCCACACGTCGGGCTCTTCGAGGATCAGGCTGCGCCACTCCCGGTCGCGCCACAGCTGGTCAGCGGTGCGCTTGATGATGTCGATCGCCTGGTTCAGGTCCGTCGAGTAGGCGACGGGGATGTCCAGCAGCGATCGCGACCACTGCTGGCTGAGGTTGCCGACCCGGGCGATCTCGCCGTTGGGCACGTGCCAGAGCACACCTTCGATGTCGCGCAGCCGCGTGGTCCGCAGGGTGACGCCCTCGACGACGCCGGTGGCCTCACCGACGTCGATGATGTCGCCGACGCCGTACTGGTCCTCGAGCAGCATGAAGATGCCCGACAGGAAGTCCTTGACCAGCGACTGCGAGCCGAAGCCCAGCGCGACACCGACGATGCCGGCACCGGCGATCAGCGGGCCGAGGTCGATGTTGATCGTCCGCAGCGACCCGACCGCGACGAAGACGGCGGCGGTCCAGATGATCAGGCTCGCCAGGCTGCGCAGCACGTTGCCCAGCGTCTCGGTCCGCATGGCGGCGCGGGCCGGGTCCATCGACTGGGTCGCGGCCAGCGGCAGCCGCCTGCGGCCGCTGGTCCGGCTCTGGTCGCGCTCGACCATGTCGCGCACGACGCGGCGGATGGCCTTGCGGAGGAACCGCACCAGCAACCAGGCCACGAGGAAGATGCCGACGGTCTGGACGATGTCGGGGATGAGCACGCCGAGCAGCTGCGCCGCGAACGGTGGCCAGTCGCGGTCGAGGAAGAACCTGCAGACGGGGGCGTCCCGACACGCCTGCCGTGCTTCGTCGCTGACGTTGACCTCCTGTGCCAGC
>CAYVGE010000056.1:0-1792 GCA_964450395.1 uncultured Actinomycetota bacterium | reverse complement strand
CGGCGAGCAGCTGCGACAGGAACCGGTTGCCGGTGATGTCGAGGAGGAACTTGCAGAGGTCGCTCTGGTTGCAGGCCTGCTGGGCGTCGTCGCTCAGGCTGCCCTCCTGGGCGAACAGCACGCCCAGCAACGCGGTGGGGGGCCACATGCGCGCTCACCTCACGAAGGCGCTTGGGATGTCTAGCGGGCCCACGACGCTAGCGCCCGGGCCCACGGGTGTCACCCGGCGACGGGCACCTGGTCCGACGATCCGGGACGCCGCCACACACCGGCGCGCTCGGCCTGGCGTCCGGCGCGGTACGACGACCGCACCAGTGGCCCGGACTCGACCCAGTCGAAGCCCATGCCCATGCCGATCTGGTGGTACCGCTCGAACTCCGCCGGCTCGACGTACCGCTGCAGCGCCAGGTGGCGGTGGGTCGGCTGCAGGTACTGGTTGATCGTCAGCAGCTGGCAACCGACCGAGCGCAGGTCGCGCATCGCCTCGACCACCTCGTCCTCGGTCTCGCCCATCCCCAGCATCAGGTTCGACTTGGTGGCGCTGCCCGACCACCGGCGTGCCCGGTCCAGCAGCTCGAGGCTGCGGTCGTAGCGGAACCCGGGCCGCACGTGGCGGAACAGCCGGCGGGGCGTCTCGAGGTTGTGGGCGAGCACCTCGGGCTCCGCCTCGAGCACCAGCCGCAGCGGTTCCTCGCGCCCACGGAAGTCGTCGACCAGCAGCTCCACGCCGCAGTCGGGGAGGCGCTGCTTGATCTGCCGGCAGGTCTCGGCGTACAGCCACGCGGCGCCGTCGGGCAGGTCGTCGCGGGCCACGCCCGTCACCACGGCGAAGTTCAGTCCCATCTTCTCGACCGCCTCAGCCACGCGTCGGGGCTCGTCGCGGTCGTACTCCGCCGGCTTGCCGGTGGCGATCTCGCAGAAGCCGCAGCGCCGTGTGCAGTCCGGCCCGCCGATCAGCACGGTGGCGTCGCGGTCCTCCCAGCACTCATGGATGTTGGGGCAGCCCGCCTCCTCGCACACCGTGTGCAGGTCGTTCTCGCGCATGGTGCGCTTGAGGTCGCGGTAGTTCGGGCCGGCCAGCGGCACCTGTCGCTTGATCCACGACGGCTTGCGCTGAGCGACGGATGGCGCGCCAACGACGGTCAGTCGAGTCGCGCCATCAGGGATGATCGACGTCACGGTCGTCCTCGGTCTCGACGGTGCTGCCAGTCTAGGTGCGCGTCCGCCCGGATGGACAGGTCGATCGGCTAGCCCGTTGTCGGCGCCCCTCAGGCGGCCTGCGCCGGGTCGATCCCCAGCGTGACGGGCGTGGCCCGCCCCGACACCCGCAGGCCGAGCGTCGTGGCCAGCGCCTCGACCAGCCGGCGGGCGGTCTCCTCGACGGTCGTCTCGACGCCGAGGGAGGCCAGCGAGCACACCCCGCCCTCCCGGATCCCGCACGGGATGATCCGTGCGTAGTCGGCCAGGTCGGTGGTGACGTTGAACGCCACGCCGTGGCTCGTCGCTGCCCGCCGGACCCGCACCCCGATCGCGGCCAGCTTGTCGTCGCGGACCCAGATGCCGGGGCGGTCGGCGACGGAGCGGGCGCTGACGCCGTGGCTCGCGGCGACGGCGACGCACGCCTGCTCCAACGCCGTCACGTAGGCACGCACGCGTCGGGGGCCGGTCAGCCGCAGGATCGGGTAGATCACGACCTGCCCGGGGCCGTGGTAGGTGACGTCGCCGCCGCGGTCGACGCGGACGACGGGGATGGCGCCGGCGTCGAGCACGTGCGCCTCGACGTCGGCGTGCC
>CAYVGE010000055.1:6559-19254 GCA_964450395.1 uncultured Actinomycetota bacterium | reverse complement strand
GGCGCGACGTCGGGTTCGGTGATCTGCACGTTCATCCCGGAGCTGTAGGCCAGCCCCTTGCACCACAGCAGCACGTCGCTGTCGGCCAGCGACAGCCAGATCGTGTTCTCCTCCAGCCGCAGCAGGATCGGGTCGTTGAGGATGCCGCCGGACGGCGACGTGATGAACACGTACTTGCACTGCCCGACCTTGCACTTGGTCAGGTCGCGCGGCACCAGCATGTTGGCGAAGTCGAACGCGTCGGGCCCGGTGATCTGCACCTGGCGCTCGACGCTGACGTCCCAGAGGGTGACCCGGTTGACCAGCGCGTCGTACTCGTCGAGCGGGTCGGTGTACAGGCGGGGGTGGTACATGCGGTTGTAGACGCTGTACAGCTTCACGCCGTGTTCGCGGTGGGCGTAGTAGTACGGCGTCCGGCGGATCCTGGGGTACAGCAGGATGCCGGGGTCGGGGTTGATGGCCAACGCACTCTCCTCTGGTCTTGATCTCCGGCGGAGCCCGTCCACCAGGTGGGGGGACCAGGCTCTGCCACGTTGCGGTCAGGCCGGCGATCGCCGGTTGCCGTGGCTGCGGTGCGTGCGGCGTGCCTGCCGGGCGGAGCCCCGGCGCGGGTCCTGGGGATGTGCGCTGCCGAGCAAGCCAAACCCCTGTTGCCGTATACGAAACGCGACAGCTTATGGCGCAACAGTGTGAACATCGAGTGCCCCGCCGTCAAGAGCCGGATGGTCGGGAGGGGTCGCGGGGCGGTCAGTCGGTGCGTCGCAGCACGAGTCCAGCGCGCAGCTTGGGGGCGAACAGCGTCGACTTGGGCGGCATGACCAGCTCGGCATCGGCGACGGCCATCAGCTCGTCCATGCTCGTCGGGCGCAGCATGAACCCGATGGCGTGCCGACTCGCGCAGTGCGCCGCGACCCGCTCCGGGCCGCCGGCGACGTAGGTCAGCCGCGGATCGAAGCGTGGCTCGTGCACACCGAGCACCGGCGCCAGCACCTGATCGTGCAGGACGGTCACGTCCAGGCGTTCGAGCAGGCCGGCTCCGACGTGCTCCTCGTCGACCGCCAGCGCGTACCAGGCGCCGTCGAGGAGCACGGTGAACCGGTGGGAGCCGTCCGGCCACCGTGGCCCGTCGAGTGGCCGGACCGCGCCGCAGGCGGCCAGCTCCGCCAGGAGCTGGGTGGTGGTGGGCCCGCGGGGCCGGGTCACGGCGCGGTGGAAGGCCGTCATCCGCAGCTCGTCGTGCGGGTACAGCGCGGCGAGCAGCCACTGGTCGGGCGCGTCGGCGTCGGCGCCGGCCGCCGCGACGGTCGCGGCAGCCGCGAACCGGTGGTGCCCGTCGGTGATGTACAGCCGGCGCAGCGCGCGCACGGCGTCGCAGACCGCGCCGATGCCGGCATCGTCGTCGACGGTCCACAGGGCGTGCTCGACGCCGTCGTCGGCGGTGAAGCACAGGTACGGCGGCGCCTGCGCCGCGGTCGCCGCCAGCCGCCGGAACGCCTCGTCGCTGCGGAACGCCAGCGCCACGGGACTCGAGTCGGCGGCCACGATCCGCTGGTGGTCCGCCAGCAGCTCCTCGCGCTCGGCGCGGGTGTGCTCGTGGCGCACGATGCGCCCGTCGAGGTAGTCACGGATCGCCACCTCGGCGACCAGCCCGGTCTGGACGTGCGCGCCGGCGCGGAGGCGGTACCACGCGAAGCGCCGACGGGGCGGGCCGAACACGCCGTCGCGCAGCAGCCGTTCGAGCGCCGCGCGGTTCGCCCGCAGCACCGCGGGCCGGGCGGCCGCGTCGTCGGTCATGCGCAGGACGGCGGCGTAGCTCGAGGGGTCCGGGGCGTCCGTGTCCTCCGCCAGGGTGGGTGCGTCCGCGACCGGTTCGGCCGTGTCGGCGGCGGGGGCGTCGGTGGCGGGCGCGCTGACGCGTGGTGCGAGGGCGGGATCGACCAGGTGCAGCTGCGCGGGGCGGACGCGGAGCCCGTCGGTCATGGCGCCCGCCCGGCCATGTGCCTAGGCCCGTCGCCGGAAGTCGGCCATGAACTGCGCCAGCGCGTCGGCGCCCGCCTGCGGCAGCGCGTTGTACAGGCTCGCCCGGCACCCGCCCACGCTGCGGTGCCCCTTCAGGCCGACGAACCGCAGCTCGGCCGCCTCGGCGAGGAACCGTTGCTCGGCGTCCGGGTCGGGCAGGCGGAACACCACGTTGGTCAGCGAGCGGCTCGCCGGCTCGACCGGGCAGCGGTAGTAGCCGTCGCTGCCGTCGATCGCCTGGTAGATCGTGCCGGCCTTGCGCTCCGCCGCGGCGGTCATGGCCTTGAGCCCGCCCGAGTCGCGGATCCACGCCAGCACCTTGCCGGTCACCCACACCGTGAACACCGGGGGCGTGTTGTACAGGGAGTCCTTGTCGGCGTGCGTGCCGTACCGCAGGTACGCACCGAGGTCGCGGCGCATCGTCTCCAGCGCGCTGCGGCGCACGAACACGATCGCCATGCCCGCCGGCCCCAGGTTCTTCTGGGTGCCGCCGTAGACGATGTCGAACAGCTCCCAGGGCAGCTCCCGGGTCGCGATGTCGCTCGACATGTCCGACACCAGCGGCACGCCGAGGTCGGGGAACTCCGCGAAGCGCACGCCCTCGATGGTCTCGTTGGAGCACAGGTGCACGTAGCGGGTGCCCTCGCGGACCTCGAACTCGTCGGCGGCTGGGGCGCGCACGAACCCCTCGTCGGCCCCGTCCCAGGCGAGGTACGTCTCGCCGTGGGCCCGGGCGTCGGCCAGTGCCTTCGTGGACCACGAGCCGGTGCGGGCGAGGCCGGCGACCGCGCCATCGGTCAGCAGGTTGGCCGGCACCATCGAGAACTGCAGGGTGGCTCCGCCCTGGATGAACAGCACGTCGAAGTCGTCGGGCAGCGCGAAGACCTCCCGCGCGAGCGCCATCGCTTCGTGGTGCACGGCGTCGTAGTGGGGGCCACGGTGGCTCATCTCGATGAGCGACATGCCCGAGCCCTGATGGTCGACGAGCCCGTCGGCCACCTCCTGCAGGACGGGCAGCGGCAGCGTCGACGGCCCGGCGCTGAAGTTGTAGGCGCGTTCGGTCATGACTCCCCGGTGTCGCTCGGATGCACGTGGCGTCCAGCCTGCCCTGAGCGCCGCCGGTCCACCAACCGTGCTCACCGGTCCCCGTCGTGGTGCTGCACCTCGACGTGCAGCACGTGGTCGACGGCGCACAGCCGCCCGGCCAGGTCGGGCGGCGGCGTGCCGGTGGTGTGGATGGTGGCGACCGCCGCTGTGCGGCCCGCGAAGATCGTGTTGTGCATCTCCTCGACGTTGAGGGCATGGGCGCGCAGCACGGCCAGCACGTCGGACAGGACGCCGACGCGGTCGCGGTGGCGCACCACGAGCGTGGCCTCGCCGAGTGCCCGGCGCTCGATGTTGACGCAGTTGCGGACCTCGCCGCGGGCGTAGTCGTCGAGCATCGCCACCACCTCGGCCGCGATCGCGCGCTGGGCCTGCTCGGTGGACGCCCCGATGTGGTGCGTTCCGTACACCCTGGGGTGACGCGCCAGCGGTGAGGTCACCTCGCCGGTCGACGAGGTCGGCTCGCCGGTGTGCACGTCGAGCGCGACCCGCAGATCCTTGGCCTCGAGCGCCGCGAGCAGTGCCTCGTCGTCGACGATCTCGCCGCGCGAGGTGTTGATGAGCCACGTGCCCGGTCGCACCGCGTCCAGCAGGTCGCGTCCGATGATGCCGCGCGTGCCCTCGGTCAGCGGCACGTGGAACGACAGGATGCCGCAGGCGTCCGCCAGCGCGCGCAGGTCGTCGACGAACGTCACGTTGGCAGCCTCGGCGCGCGCGAGCGTCGCGGCGGACCGGCCGGCGCGGGCGACCGCGTGGACCCGCATCCCGAACGCCGCCGCCCGCTCGGCGAAGGCGAGGCCGATGTCGCCGAGCCCCACGACGCCGACGGCGCGGCCGTGCAGCCCCTCCGCCCGCGCGTACCGCCGCTTGTTCCAGACGCCCGCGCGCAGGTCGGCGACGTTGTCGGGGATGCGCCGGTCGAGCGACGCCAGCAGCCCGAACGCCAGCTCCGCCACGGCGATGGCGTTGCGGCCGGGCACGTTGCAGACGTAGACACCGCGGTCGGCGGCCGCACGGGTGTCGATGGTGTTCGTGCCGGCGCCGGCCCGGATGATCATGCCCAGCCGGTCGGCGGCGGCGATCGTGTCGGCGGTCACCTTGGTGCTGCGCACGACGAGCACGTCGTGGCCGGCGACGGCGCCCGGCAGGTCGTCCGCGGACAGGTCCGGTGCGAAGGTGCAGGTGTGCCCACGGTCCTGCACTTCCTCGGCGTGGTCCGCGTGGAAGGCGTCGGCGAAGAGGATGTGCACGGCCGACCTCCACAATGGACAGTCGTTGCGATGAACGCAACCGTTGCCTATGACGCGACGAATGGTGCCCGAGTCGGTGGTGCGGGTCAAGAGGTTCACGTTTCCGGAGCCCGTCAGACAGGTCCGACAGGTTGCGGCGGTCGCGGTCATGCAGTGAACTGGCGCGGGCGTGCAGGAGTGACGATGAGACAACGCCACAGACCGTCGTCGGATCGCGCACCTGTGACGTACGACCCGGTCCAGGAAGGAACACCGTTGCTGGCGCTGCTCTTGTTCGCGGGAGGGTTCGCGCTCGGGCTGTTCTTCGGCTGGCTCCTGCACCGTGAACGGGTGGAGCGGGCGTTGTACGAGGACGTCGTCCGCGCCCGCGACCGGGCGACGTCGACGCTCGCCGAGACGTCGGCGCGGTTGGAGCTGGCCAACCGCGACTCCGTGCGTCTGCGTGAGCAGCTGACCGACGCCCAGCACGGGCTGATCGAGCGCGACACCACGATCGCCCGGATGCGGCGCGAGGCGGAGGCCGGCGTGCCGCCCACGGGCGCCGCCGAGGCCGACGCCCCGCTCGCCGGGGACGGGTTCGAGGAGGCCGACGTCGCCGAGGAGGCGGACGTCACCGAGGAGGTCGTGCCCACCGGCGAGCTCCCCATCGGTGCCGGCGCGCCCGATCCGGAGGACGAACTGGTCGAGGAGGCCGAGGAGGATCTGGAACTGGTCGACGGACCCGACGACGGGGCCGGACGGATCGTGGCCGGTCCCGACGCGGCGGGCGCGGCGGCGGAGGACGAGCCGGAGGTGGCGGCGGACGAGGAGCCGGAGGTGGCGGCGGACGAGGAGCCGGACGGCCTCGACGAGGCGGAGCTGGAGGTGGTCGACGAGCCGGACGGCGAGGACGCCACTGCCGGCGTCGGGGAGGCCGAGGTCGACGTCGGGCCCGGACCCGCGCAGGCGGCCGACCGCGCGGCAGTGGTCGACGCGGAGCAGCCGCCGGAGGCCGACCGCTCCGACGAGCTCGCGCCGGGTGACGACGAGGTCGAGGACGACGACGAGCTCGTCGCGGCAGGGAACTGGTACGACCGCGAGCCGATCGTCGACGAGGCGCCCGACACCGACGCGGACGCCGACAGCGGGATCGGCACGCCGCTGGTGCTCGAGGGCGATGCCGACGACCTGCGCCGCATCGCCGGCGTCGGCGCGGCGCTGGAGCGCGCGCTGCACAGCGAGGGCATCACGACCTACCGCCAGTTGGCGCAGCTCGACGACCGCGCGATCCGGGAGCTGGGCGACCGCCACCCCCGGCTGGTGACGCGACTGCGTCGGGACGACTGGGTCGCGCAGGCCCGCCGGCTGCACGAGGATACGCACGGCACCTCGCTCTGAGCCGTCGAACGCCCGGTGGTCAGATCGCGTCGGGCGGCCGTCGCCCGATCCGGCGGCGGACCCGTCTCAGCGCGGTGCCGTCGGCCCCCGGTGCTCGCCGGCGGGCTGGTCGAGCAGGGGCCGGCCCCTGCCGCCCGCCGCCGTCAGCCACGCGGCCAGGTGCCGTTGCACCCGCGGGCTGCCGGCGGTCAGCCCCTGGGCGGCGACGCCGTCGAGCTCCAGGTCCCACCGGGCGACCTGCCCACCGGCCTCGGCGACGGCCAGCGCCCCCGCGCTGTAGTCCCAGCGGCTGACCACCAGCTCGGCGTAGCCGTCCCACCGGCCCGCCGCGAGCCACGCGAGGTCGAGCGCCGCTGATCCGCACCGCCGCACGTCCCGGACGGTGCCGATCAGCGTGGTCAGGATCCGGCTCTGTGCGCGTCGGGTCGCCGCGTCGTAGGCGAAGCCGGTCGCGATCAGCGCGGCGCCGACGTCGTCGGGCGGACGGATGCGCAGCGGGCTGCCGTCGAGCTGGGCTCCGCGGCCGCGGGTCGCGGTGAACGTCTCGTCGCGGTTGGGGTCGTGCACCGCACCGGCGAGGGGGCCTGCCTCGTCCTCGACGGCCACGCTCACGCTGTACTGCGGGATCCCGTAGAGGAAGTTGACCGTGCCGTCGAGCGGATCGACGACCCAGCGCAGCCCGGTGCTGCCCGGTCGGTCGTTGGCCTGCTCCTCGCCGATCAGGCCGTCGTCGGGCCGCGCGCTGCGCAGGCGGTCGCTGATGAGCTGCTCGCTCGCGCGGTCGGCCGCCGACACCGGGTCGGTGGTCGTCGACTTGGTGCCCACGTCCAGATCGGCGCTGCGCGGCCACGACCGCAGCAGGGCGCCCGCCTCCCGGGCGACGTCCGCAGCCAGCGCCGTGAGCCCGTCGCGGTCGTGCACGTGGCAGCTCGACATGGCACCTCCTGGGCGCGACGGCCCGGCGGCTGCCGCCATCGCCGGCACCGGGCGCGGGCGGGCGACCCAGCATGACACGCCGCGCACCCGTGGGGCGGTCCCGGGCGCCTGCCATGGGTAGGCTGCGGCCATGGTGTTCTCAGGGGTGGGCGTCGCGCTGGCGACGCTGTTCGATGACGACGGCGAGGTCGATGCGGCGGCGACGGCCGCGCACGCGGCGCGGCTGATCGAGCTCGGCGTCGCCGCGGTGCTGGTCGCCGGCACGACCGGTGAGGCCGCGACCCTGTCGGTCGACGAACGCGACCGGTTGCTGGCGGCTGTGCGCGACGCGGTCAGCGGACGGGTGCCGGTGCTCGCCGGGACCGGTGCGCCGTCGGCCCGCCAGGCAGTGGAGCTGACGCTGCGGGCGCGCGACGGCGGTGCCGACGCCGTGCTCGCCCTGTCGCCGCCGGGCACCATCGATCCCCGCCCGTACTACGAGCGTGTCGCCGAGGCGGCGGGCGCCGTCCCCGTCCTCGGGTACCACTTCCCGCAGGTCTCGGCGCCCGGGCTCGACGTCGACGTCATCGGGTCGCTGCCGATCGCCGGGTGCAAGGACTCGAGTGGCGACGCCGAGCGGCTGCTGGCCACGCTCGAGGCGACCGCGGTGCCGCTGTACACGGGGTCGTCGGCCGTGCTGTCGCTGGCGGGACCCGCGGGGTGCGCCGGTGCCATCCTCGGGCTGGCCAACGTCGAGCCGGAGCGCTGCGCCCGCGCCTTCGCGGGCGACGCCGCAGCGCAGCGCCAGCTCATCGGCGACCACCTCGCCATGCAGCACCGCTTCCCGCGTGGCCTCAAGGCGCTGATGGCCAAGCGGTTCGCCACCGGCGAGGTCGCCCGCACCGGCTGAGCACCGTCCGCACCGTGCCGTGCCGTGCCGGCGCGCGGGTGGGCCTGCGCGCGCATGGTTATGCGCCCGGCGGCTGGCTACGGTGGGAGGCACCGTGTCCACGCGCCGGTGCGGGCAACGCTGCTCGCCGGCCAGGGCAGTCGCCAGCGAATGCCCGACCGGAGGGTCGCACGCATGTCGACGATCGACACGAGCAGGTGCCTGCACGAGCTGATCGCGGACCAGGTCCGCCGGACCCCGGACGCCCCGGCACTGGTCGACGCGCAGCAGACGCTGACCTACGCCGAGCTCGACGAGCGCAGCGACGCGCTCGCGCGGCGCCTGCGCGCCCACGGTGTCGGCCCGGACCGGCTGGTCGGCGTGCTGATGGAGCGGCGTGTCGACTACGTCGTGGCCTGCCTGGCGGCGCTGCGGGCCGGCGGCGCCTTCCTGGTGCTCGAGCTGGCCTACCCCGACGCCCTGCTGGCCGACGTGGTCGCAGACGCCCGGCCGCAGGTCGTGGTGACCATGGCCGCCCACGCCGGCCGCCTGGACCCGTCGCTGCCCCGGGTCGTGCTGGACGACCCGGGACCCGCACCAGCGCCGGGTCGGGACGCCGACGGCGCTGCCGGGCCCACCACCGCCTCGACGGCGTTCGTGTCGTACAGCTCGGGCACGACAGGCCGGCCCAAGGGCATCGCGAACCCGCACCGGGCCGCGGTCCGCTCCTACGCATGGCGCTTCGGCGTCAGCGACCTGGAGCCCGGCGACCGCGTCGGCTGCAACGTGTTCTTCATGTGGGAGATGCTGCGCCCCCTGCTGCGGGGTGCCACGACCGTCGTGATCAGCGACGACGTGATCTACGATCCGGTGGCGCTGGTGGCGTTCCTGCGTGAGCACCGCGTCACCGAGGTGCTGGTGACCCCGTCGTTGCTCGAGACGGTGCTCGGCCGGGTCGGCGGCGACCTCGGTGCCGAGCTGCCGGACCTGCGCGTGCTGTGGCTGAACGGCGAGGTGGTCACGCGGGTGCTGGCCCGCAGCGCGCTGCGGGCCCTGCCCGCCACGCGGGTGCTCAACGTCTACAGCGCCAGCGAGTCGCACGAGATCGCCGCGGGCGACCTGCGCGAGCTGGTCGAGGTCGACACCACCTTCTGCCCGGTCGGCCCGCCCATGGACCCCGACCACACGTACGTGCTCGACGACGACGGCCGGCCGGTGCCCGACGGCGTCGACGGCGAGCTCCACGTCGGGGGCGGGTGCCTGGCGACCCACTACCTCAACCGGCCCGAGGCCACGGCGGCGGCGTTCGTGCCCGATCCCTTCGCCGGCGAGGCCGACGCTCGCATGTACCGCACGGGCGACCGGGCCCGCGTGCTCGACGGTGGGGTGCTGGAGATCACCGGCCGCGTCGGCAGCATGGTCAAGATCCGCGGCTACAGCGTGGAGCCCGGCGCGGTCGAGGCGGCGATCGACCGGGCGTTGGCGGTGAGCGCCAGCATCGTGGTCGCCGACGGCGACGAGGGTGGTGACAAGCGGCTGATCGCCTACCTCGTGCGCGACCGGACGGCGGACGACGGCCGGGTGACCGCCTGGAAGGTCGACGCCGCCGGCCGCAGCGCCTCGGCGCGGCGCGAGCTCGCCGCGCAGCTGCCCCACTACATGGTGCCGGCCGTCTACGTCGAGCTCGACGCGCTGCCGGTGCACCCCACCTCGGGCAAGATCGACGTCGACCGCCTGCCGCCACCGCCCGAGCAGGCCGCGGGCCACATCGTCGACGAGGTCCCTGACGGCGCGGAGGTCACTCGCGAGGCGCTGGCGCGGCTGTGGTCGGGCGTGCTGGAGCTGGACCCCGCATCGATCGCCGCCGACGACGACTTCTTCGATCTGGGCGGGCACTCGCTCGGCGTCGCCGAGCTGGGTGCGCGCGTCGCCGACGCCTTCGGGGTCGAGGTGCCGATGCAGCAGCTGGTGGCGCGGTCGACCCTCGCCGACCACCGGCGGCTCGTCGCCGCCGCCCGGCGCGGCGAGGCCCAGGCCGATCCCCACGTCGACCTCCACGCCGAGGCCACGCTCGATGGCGACATCGCCCCGACGGCCGACCGGGGGCGGCACTCGCTGGCCGACAGCGACTGGGTGCTGCTGACCGGTGCGACCGGCTTCCTCGGTGGGCACCTGCTCGACCGCATGCTGCGCGACACCCGCGCGCGGGTGGCGTGCCTGGTCCGCGGTGGCGACGGCGGGCCCGACCCGGCACCCGCCGAGGCAAGGCTGCGTGCCAGCCTCGAGCGCCGCGGGCTGTGGCGATCAGGTCACGAGCACCGGCTGGTCGCGATCCCCGGCGATCTGGGGCGACCGCACCTCGGCCTGCCCGCCGACGCCTTCGACGAGCTCGCCACCCGCGTCGACGCGGTCGTGCACGCCGGCGCGGACGTCAACCTGGTCTACCCGTACGCGGCCCTGCGCGACGTGAACGTCGGCGGCACGCGTGAGGTGCTGCGGCTGGCGTGCCGCGGTGGGGCGACGCCGGTCCACCACGTGTCGACCAACGGCGTCCTCCCCTCCGCGGGTGACCCGTGGGACGAGGACGCCCCGCTCGAGGCCGCCGCCGGCGCCCTGGCCGACGGCTACGGCCAGAGCAAGTGGGTCGCCGAGCAGCTGGTGCACCGGGCCGGTGACCGGGGGCTGCCCGTGCAGATCTACCGCCCGGGGACCATCTCGGGGCACAGCGCGACCGGGCAGGCCAACGCCCGCGACCTGCTGGGCGCCGTGATCGTCGAGTCCCTGCGGCTCGGCGTCGCGCCGGACGTCGACGGCTGGTACGCCGAGATGATGCCGGTCGACTTCGTCAGCCGGGCGCTGTGCAGCCTGGCGTCCGACGTGGAGGTCGAGCACCGGGTGTTCCACCTGGCCGACCCGGATCCGCTGCCCGCCCAGGCGCTGTTCGACCGGTTCGGCCGCCTCGGCTACCCCGTGCGCCGCGTCGGGTGGGCCGACTGGGTCGAGCTGTGGCGCGAGCGCCGCGTCCGGCAGGGCGGCGTGGCGCCCGCCGACGTGCTGCGCGGTGGCATGCCCAGCGAGGACGATCTGCGCGCCGTGCCCGTGCTCGACGACCCCGCGACCCGGCCGCACCTGCACCGCCACGGCGTGTGGCGCCCGCGCATCGACACCGGCCTGCTGGCCGCCTACACCCGGCACTACCACGCGGAGGGCTGGCTCGACCGGCCGCCCGTGCGGGCGGGAGCCGCGAGGTGAGCGGCGCGACGGACCTGCGGGGACGGGTCGCGGTGGTCACCGGGGCGTCGTCGGGCATCGGCGCCGCGGTCGCCCGGGCCCTGGGGCGCGAGTGCGCCGCCGTGGCGCTGGCCGCCCGGCGGACCGACGCGCTCGCGGCGGTGGCTGCCGACGTGCACGCCTCGGGCGGACGGGCGCTCGTGGTACCCACGGACGTCACCGAGGCCGACCAGGTCGAGGCGCTCGTCGACGCCGCGTCGGCGCAGCTGGGTGCGGTCGACGTGCTCGTCAACTGCGCCGGGGTCATGTACTTCACGATGATGGCCGGCGCCCGCACCGACCAGTGGGACCGCACCGTCGACGTCAACTGCAAGGGCCTGCTGCACTGCCTGGCCGCGGTGGTCCCGGCCATGGTCGAGCGGGGCGGCGGGCACGTCGTGGCGATCTCGTCGGATGCCGGGCGCAAGGTGTTCCCGGGCCTCGGCGTGTACTCGGCGAGCAAGTTCTTCACCGAGGCGGTGCTGCAGAGCCTGCGCCTCGAGACCGTCGGCAGCGGGCTGCGGGTCACGTCCATCCAGCCGGGCAACGTCTCGACCGACCTCCTGTCGCTCAGCGACGACGAGGAGGCGCTGCGGCGGTACGGCGGGCCGACGGGCGCCAAGGTGCTCGACCCCGACCACGTGGCCGCCGCCGTCGTGTCCGCGCTGCGGCAGCCGCCACACGTCGCGGTCAACGAGGTGCTGATCGAGCCGCGCGACGAGCCGATCTGACCACCCCGCGGCTCAGCCACGCTCCAGCAGGCGCGACAGCACCACGACGCTGCGCGTCTGCGTGACGATCGGCTCGGCCCGGATGCGCTCCAGCGCGTCCTCGAGGTGGGCGGCGTCGGCCACGCGCAGGTGCAGCAGCGCGTCGGCGTCGCCGGTGATCGTGAAGGCCGCCGTGACCTCCGGGTGCCCGGCCAGCGCCTCGCGGATGCGGCCGGCTGGCGTCCGGGGCGCGCAGAACAGCTCGATGAACGCCTCGACGCTCCAGCCGAGCACCCGCGGGTCGACCGTGATCGTGAAGCGGTCGATGGCGCCCGCCGAGCGCAGCCGGTCGACCCGCCGCTTGACCGCCGGCGCTGACAGCCCGACGGCCTCACCGATCTCGCGGAAGCTGCGTCGGCTGTCCTCCAGCAGCTGCGCAACGATCTTGCGATCCAGGTCATCCAGACGCAACGGACCGTCACTGATCAACGTATGTCCTCGCCTATCGTGCCGCCCACCCGGGTCGTAGAGTACAGACAGGCGCTTCGACGCGTGACCCGCGTGGCGTCGACGTCGCAACCGGAGGTCGGCACATGACCATGATCGAGGACTCGACGCGCCAGGACTTCGGTGCTCCCAACTACGCCCCGCTGCCGGTGGTGGTCGCCGAGGCCGAGGGCGCCTGGGTGACCGACGTCCACGGCCGGCGGTACCTCGATGCGCTGTCGGGCTATTCGGCGCTGAACTTCGGCCACCGCCACCCCGACCTGGTCGCCGCGGCCGAGCGCCAACTGCACCGGGTCACGCTGACCAGCCGCGCGTTCACCCACGACCAGTTCGACGACTTCTGCCGCGAGCTCGCCGAGCTGTGCGGCATGGAGATGGTCCTGCCGATGAACACCGGCGCCGAGGGCGTCGAGACGGCCATCAAGGTGGCCCGGCGCTGGGGCTACCAGGTCAAGGGCGTGCCCGACGGCCGCGCCAGGATCATCACCTTCGCCAACAACTTCCACGGTCGCACGACCACCATCGTCGGCTTCTCGACCGACGAGTCGGCACGTGAGGGCTTCGGGCCGTTCACCCCCGGGTTCGTGACCCTCCCGTTCGGGGACGCCGACGCGCTGCAGGCCGCCATCGACGACGACACGGTGGCCGTGCTCC
>CAYVGE010000055.1:0-6549 GCA_964450395.1 uncultured Actinomycetota bacterium | reverse complement strand
CTCCTCGAGCCCGTGCAGGGCGAGGCCGGCGTGGTCGTGCCCCCCGACGGCTACGTGCGCGCCGTCCGCGAGATCTGTGACCGCACCGGCGTCCTGCTGATCGCCGACGAGATCCAGTCGGGGCTGGGACGCACCGGGCGCACGTTCGCCGTCGACCACGACGGCGTGGTCCCGGACATGTTCATCCTCGGCAAGGCGCTCGGCGGCGGCATCATGCCGGTGTCGGCGGTCGTCAGCCGCCGCGACGTCCTGGGGGTGCTGACGCCGGGTTCCCATGGCAGCACCTTCGGCGGCAACCCGCTGGCCTGCGCGGTCGCGCGGGCGGTGATCGCGCTGCTCGGGACCGGCGAGCACCAGGACAACGCCGCGCGCATGGGCGAGCGCCTGCAGCTCGGGCTGTCGGCGTTGCCGGCATCACAGGTCACCGCCATCCGGACGCGCGGGCTGTGGGCCGGCGTGGACGTCCGGGGCCGCACCGCCCGGTCGGTGTGCGAGCGGCTGCTGGAGCTGGGCGTGCTGGCCAAGGACACGCACGGCGCCACCATCCGCCTCGGCCCGCCGCTCACGGTGACCGCCGACGAGGTCGACCTGCTGGTCGACCGGCTGGGGCAGGCCCTCGCCACGTCGTGACCGCGGGTGCCCGCGACGGCGGCGGGCCACACGGTCCTCACATGTCGTCCGTCGCCGCCGACGGTGGACACCATGCGACTGGTGTTGCTGGTGCGCCGGGAGGTCGGCGCCGAGACGCGCGGCCACCTGCGGGTCGTCGAGCGCCCCTACCACCGGGTGCCGGCCGTGGTGAGCTGGTCATGCTCGACGATGCGGGCGCTGTGGGCCACGCCATCGACCGGGTCAGCTGGGACAACGACGGATCGCCGGTGCTGCGCTTCTCCGGCCCGGCGGTGTCCGAGGACTGGCTCGAGCATGCCGGCTTCGAGCGGGTGTTCGCCGGCTGACGCCCGCCGGCGGTAGCGTGTCGCCGATGCTCCGCTGCCCCTGCCCGCGCGCGGCACCCGCCGCTCCCGCGCGGCGGGCCCCCGCGGCCACGGCCGGCGGACGCGCGTGACCGACGCGCGCGTGGGCCTGGTGACCGCGGCCGAGGCCGTCGGGCTCGATGACGACGAGGCGCCGCTGCTGGCGGCGCTCCGGCGACGCGGCGTCGACGCCCGGCCGGTCGTCTGGGACGACGACGCGGTCGACTGGGGGGCCTGCGACCTCGCCGTGCTGCGGTCGACGTGGGACTACTTCCGTCGGCGCGACGCCTTCCTGCGCTGGGCGCGACGCACCGACGCGGTCACCGGTCTGCACAACCCCCCGGACGTCGTCGCCTGGAACAGCGACAAGCGCTACCTGCTCGAGCTGGCCGCACAGGGCCTGGCCGTGGTGCCGTCGTCCGTCGTCGCGCCCGGCCAGCCGGTTGTGCTGCCCGACGAGGGCGCGTTCGTGGTCAAGCCCACGGTGTCGGCCGGGTCCCAGGACACCGGGCGCTACGAGCCATCGCAGCAGCCGGCGGCCCGGGCCCACGTGGAGCGCCTGCACGCCGCCGGTCGCGACGTCCTGGTGCAGCCCTACCTCCTCGACGTGGACGTGCGGGGCGAGACGGCCGTCGTCCACATCGGCGGCACCTACAGCCACGCCATCCGCAAGGGGCCGATACTCGCCGGTGACGTCGAGACCGTCGGCGGGCTGTTCGCCCGCGAGCAGATCGACGCCCGCGAGCCGACCGGCGACGAGTGCCGTGCCGCCGACGCCGCGCTGGCGGCGCTGCCGTTCGCCGCGCGCGACCTGCTCTACGCGCGGGTCGATCTCGTCCCGGGCGCCGACGGCGCGCCGCTCGTGCTCGAGGTCGAGCTGGTCGAGCCGTCGCTGTTCCTGCGCACCGCCCGGGGCGCGGCGGACCGGTTCGCCGACGCGATCGCCGCCCGCCTGTAGTCGGCCGGTCTCAGCGGGCCGACCGCAGCCGCCGGCTGATGCCCGCCGCCAGGTCGACGACGGCGCCGGCGATCGCGCGCACCATCGAGGGGGACATGCGCTCGGTGGTCGAGGCGACCGACACCCCGCCGACCGGTCGGCCGTCGTGACCGATGACCGGTGCGCCGACGGACCGCCGCCCGGGGTGCAGGTCGCCGCTGACCACGTAGCCGACGGCGTGGGCGCGCTCGAGCATCGCGTCGAGCGACGACAGGCAGGGCTCGGGGGTGCCGTCCTGGCGGCAGCCCTGGGACACGCGCCGGCGCCGCTCGCTGCTGGGCAGCGCGGACAGGGCCGCGCGACCGCAGCCGGTCAGGTGCGCCAGCGCCCGCACGCCGATGCGATCCTCGCCCATCAGCATCGGGCGCCTGCCGAGGCGACGGTCGATGATCACGACCCAGCTCTCGACCAGCTGGGCGAGGTGCAGCTCGTACGCGCCGTGGAGCTGCAGGGCGGCGAGCGGGGCCTCGGCGGCCGCCAGCAGGCCGCTGCGGTCGACGACCTGGCCGCCCAGCGTCGCGAGCCTCGGCCCCAGGCGGTAGCCGTAGCCCTCGCCCGATTCCAGGAGCCCGGCGTCGCAGAGCGTGGTGCACAGCGCGTGGACGGTGCTGCGGGGGATGCCGGTCCGCTCCGCGAGCTGGCGCACGGTCAGCGTCGTGGTCATGGGCACGAACGCCTGCAGCACCGCCGCCGCCTTGGCGACCGAAGCGACCGCCGGACGGGCGACGGCTGCGTCACGAACCTTCGGATGGTCCATGGACTGGGTCATGTTCACCTGACCGATGCCGTGGTGCAACTCACCAGGATGTTGCGCGGCGCCACAGATCGAGGGGTCGGGGACGGCGGAGCGCGGCGCGAGGAGGCTTCCCGGCCGACGTGGGTCGCACACTTCCTGTCACGTGGGGCGGCTGTCCCGGTGGCGTCCACCCGGCCCCGACGTCGGACAGCGCCAGCATGACGCCCTTTGGCATGGAGGTCTACCATTTTCTTGGCGCCGGCTGGGACACGTCGGCGGGGGCACGCGCCGTGGGGCACCAGGCACGGGTGGGCCGGCCGGCGGTAGGCTTCGTGCCTCCACGGCGACCAGGAGCCACGCCATGAGCGACGAACGAGAGCTGCACGAGGACGACATCACCGGCGCGACGGCTGCGGACGACGCGCCCGGCGCCGACGCCGACGCGGCGGACGCCGATGCGACCGACGGTGACGCGGTCGACGCGGTCGACGGTGACAGCGCCGACGCCGACGCGGCGGACGCCGATGCGACCGACGGCGACGCGGCGGATGCGGTCGACGGTGACAGCGCCGATGCCGACGGGCACGACGCCTAGGGCCGCGTGACCTCCGGCACCGCGACGCCGTCGCCCACGGCGTTGGCGCGCTGCGTCGGCGATGTCGACGCCTTCGTCGACGACCGGTGGGGGCGGGCGCCGCTGCTGACCCCGCGCCGCGGCGACGACACGTTCGCCGACCTGCTGTCGCTGGACGACGTCGACCGGATCCTCACGGCCACCGCTCCCCGCCGGCCCGCCATCCGCGTCGTGCGCGACGGCCGGGAGGTGCCGGCGTCGCGCTACACCCGCACGGGCACGCTGGGCTCCCAGACCCTGCACGACCTGCCCGACGTGGACCGGCTGCTCGGGCTGTTCGACGACGGAGCCACGATCGTGCTGCAGGGCCTCCAGCGCTCCTGGCCGGCCGTCGGCCGGCTGTGCCGAGGCATCGAGGCCTACCTGACCCACCCGGTGCAGGCCAACGCCTACCTCACACCGCCGAGCTCGCAGGGGCTCAAGGTCCACCACGACACCCACGACGTGCTGGCGCTGCAGACGCACGGGCGCAAGCGGTGGGTCACCTGGCCGCCGGTGGTGCAGCACCCGCTGCCGGGCCAGCACGCCCGCGTCGACGCCGACAGCCTGGGATCGCCGGAGATCGACGCCGACCTGACGCCGGGCGACTGCCTGTACGTGCCCCGCGGGACCCTGCACGCGGCGGCGACGACCGGCGCGGCCTCGCTGCACCTCACCATCGGCATCCGGGTGGTGACCTGGCACGACGTCGCCCGCCGGGTGGTCGAGCGGACCCGCGACGTGCCGACGTTCCGCGAGGCGCTGCCGGTGGGGTTCGCGCGGAGGGCCGACGAGCTGCGGGCCGAGGTGCCCGCCCGGCTCAAGCAGCTCGCGGATCTCGTCGTCGACACGGACGCCGGCGCCGTGGCCGATCGCGAGGCCGAGCGGTTCTGGTCGACGCTGCTGCCGCGGCCCGCCGGCGGCCTGCGTTCCCGGCTGGTCGACCTCGACGACGACACGCGGCTCGTGCCGCGGGATGCGCTGCCCTACACCTGCGAGGCTCAGGGCGCGCGGCTGCGGGTGCACCGCGCCGGCGTCGCGCTGGAGATGCCGGCGTGGGTCGAGCCGGCGCTGCGCGCGCTGCTCGACGGCCCGGTGCGCCTCGGGGCGGTCCCTGGTGGGCTCAGCCCCCGCTCGCGCGCCGTGCTCGCGCGTCGCCTCATCCGTGAGGGCATGCTCGTGGTCGGCGACGACGTCCCGTGACCGAGCGCTTCCGCTGCGCGCACGCTGCGCGTGCCGTCGACGAGCCGCCGTTCGCGACCGCCTCGACGGTGCGGCGCTGGCTGCTGGTCGAGCAGCCCGGCCCGTGGGGCATCGACGCGATCCGCGAGAGCCGTCTGCCCGCCGCCGCCGCGGACGCACTGACGCGGCTCGGGCGGCGGCTCCGCGCGCGCGTGCTGCTGATCCGTCGGCACGGCCGCCGGGCGTCGCGTGGCTGCACCGCGTTCGCGGCGGTCACCGGGGTCCGCGCGCAGTGGCTCGAGGCGTTCGACCTCGACGCGCCGCGGGACGTGCTGGATCTCGACCTCGGCGAGCTGCGCGAGGGACGGTCCGTCGGTGGCCGCGCCGTGACCGACCCGCTGCTGCTGGTGTGCACCAACGGCCGCCACGACCCGTGCTGCGCCGAGTTCGGCAGGCCGGTCGCAGCGGCGCTCGACGCCGCACACGGCGACCTGGTGTGGGAGGTGTCCCACATCGGCGGTGACCGCTTCGCCGGCAACGTCGTGGTGCTGCCGGACGGTGTGTACTACGGCGGCCTGGACGCCGAGCGGTCCGTGCGCGTCGTCGCGGCCCACCTGGCCGGGTACCTCGACCTGACCGCCTACCGTGGCCGCAGCGCCCACCCGTTCGTCGTGCAGGCCGCTGAGCACTTCCTGCGGTCGGCCCGGGGGCTGACCGCACTCGACGCCGTGCGCTGGCAGCATCGCGAGCAGCTCGACGACGACCGGTGGCGCATCGGGTTCGTGACACCCGACGGCCCGACGGCCGTGGACCTGGTCGTCGGCTCTGCCCAGGAGGCGCGGCCGCTGACGTGCCGCGCGCGGTGGGCCTCCACCCCACCCCGGTACCGGTTGGTGGCCATCACGCCCTGAGACGTGCTCAGACGACGCGACGGATCCATCGGCGGCCCCGTCGGCCGCGCGGGCGCCGGCGTGCGTGGACCGGTCAGCCCGTCGGCACGAGCTCGGCCCAGACGGCCAGGTGGTCGCTGCCGTCGACGGCGACGGTGCCGCCGTCGACGGTGACGAAGCCCCGGGCCAGCACGTGGTCCAGGTCGAACAGCGGCGGAACGTCGGGCTGGTTCGCCGGCCAGGTGCGGGGCCGTCCTCCGCCCAGTTGCCGGTGGACGTCGATCAGTCCGGCGTCGCCGAAGCGGCGGAACACCGGGTGGTCGGCGGTGGCGTTGACGTCACCCGCCAGGACCAGCGGGATGTCCGTAGGCACCGTCTCCGCCCAGGCGGTGAGCGCGGTCACCTCACGGTGCCACTCCGCGGCGTCCTCGGGGACCGGCGAGACCGGGTGGATCGCCGCCACCAGCACGTCGCCGGCTGGCGCCGCCACCACCGCCGCCGGCAGCGCGTAGCGGATGTCGGGGAGGGGCGGGACGGCCGCGGTGCTGATCGGGTGGCGGCTGAGCAGCAGGACGCCCTCCGATTCCTGGCCGGTGCGGCCGGCCAGGTAGGGCAGCTCCTCGCGGACGCCGGCGGCCTCGAGTCCCGCGAGGGTCGCCGGCACGGCCTCGACCACGGCCAGGACGTCGGCGTCACGCGCCAGCGCCGCCCGCGCCAGATCGCCGGGATCACCGAACTCCTGCTGCACGTTGCCGGCGACCACGGTCAGCCGGTCGCCGGGCGCGGAGGGCGGAGCCGCCGGTGCGGGTAGCCACCACGGCGCCGCGAGCGCGAGGTGGACCGCGGCGAGGGCGGCCGCCGCCGCCGCGGTCCGCCGGCGGCGGGCGATCAGGGCGACCACGAGGACCAGCGCGACCGGGACGGCGAGCAGCGGCACGACCGCCTGCACGGCCGGCAGGACCGGGGGCACCGCGGCGTCGAGCCAGCGGGTGGCGGTCAGCGCCGCGAGTGCGAGGACGGCGCCGGCGACCCCCAGGGTCACCAGGGCGCGGGCGGTCCTGCGGAACGCGCCGACCGGCCGCGCACGGGACGGCGGGGCGGGCGGTGCTCGCCGGGACACGTCCGGCACCGTGTCAGGGGCGCGCATCGGCCCATAG
>CAYVGE010000054.1:0-19300 GCA_964450395.1 uncultured Actinomycetota bacterium | reverse complement strand
CATGTGGGCCTTGTCGCGCTGCATGATGACCACGTCGGTCAACGCCGGCGAGTAGACCGCTCCCCCGGCGCACGGCCCCAGCACCACGCTGATCTGGGGCACCCGGCCCGACAGCGCGACGTTGCGGAAGAAGATCGACCCGTAGCCGTCGAGTGCCGCGACGCCCTCCTGGATGCGGGCGCCGCCGGAGTCGAGCAGGCCGATCACCGGGCAGCGGGCGCGTTGCGCCCGGTCGAGGCCCGCCGCGACCTTGGCGGCGTGGACCTCGCCGAGGGAGCCGCCGAGTGCCGTCGGGTCCTGCGCGAACACCTCGACGGGGCGCCCGTGGATGCGGGCCGGCCCGGTGACCACGCCGTCGCCGGCGGGGCGCTTGCGCTCCATGCCGAACGCCGTGACGCGGTGGCGGGCCTGGCTGCCGACCTCGGTGAAGCTGTCGAGGTCGACCAGCGCCTGGACGCGGGCGAGCCGGTCGACGCGGGGGTCGATCACCATCTGTTAGCTGCGCGCCAGGACCAGCACGCCGTTCTGGCCGCCGAAGCCGAAGGAGTTCGACATCACGACCTCTGGCGCGGCGTCGCGTGGTCCACCGTGCACGACATCGATGTCGATCTCGGGATCCTGCTTGTCGAGGTTCGCCGTCGGGGGGATCTGCCCGGTCTCGAGGGTGCGCACACAGAAGCCGGCCTCGATCGCGCCGGCGGCGCCCAGCGTGTGGCCCGTGACGCCCTTGGTCGAAGTGACCGGCGGCGCGTCGTCGCCGAAGATCCGCCGGATCACCTTCGACTCGGCGGCGTCGTTGAGCGGCGTGGACGTGCCGTGCGCGTTGATGTGCCCGACCTCGGCGGGGCTGACGCCGGCCGACTCGAGCGCCACGGTGATGGCGAGCCCGACGCCGACGCCCTCGGGGTCGGGTGCGGTGATGTGGTGGGCGTCGGCGCTGGCGCCGTAGCCCAGCAGCCGGGCGCGGACGCGGGCGCCCCGGGCGTCGGCGTCGTCGCGCCGCTCGAGCACCAGCACGCCCGCCGCCTCGGCCGCGACGAACCCGTCGCGGTCGGCGTCGAAGGGCCGCGAGGCCGCGGCCGGGTCGTCGACGCGGCTCGACAGCGCGTGCATCTGCCCGAAGGCGGCGATCGACAACGGGGTGACCGCGGCCTCGGTGCCTCCGGTGATCACGACGTCGCAGGCGCCGGTCCGCAGCAGATCACGGGCGACGCCGATGGCGGTGGCCCCCGACGTGCAGGCCGTCGCCGTGACCAGGTTGGGGCCGTTGGCGCCGAACTCGATCGCGATGTGCCCGGCCACCATGTTGGGGATCATCATCGGGATCAGCAGCGGGGAGACCCGTTCGGGACCCTTGTCCAGCATCACGCGGTGCTGCTGCTCCCAGACGGCCGTCCCACCCATCCCGCAGCCGATGACGCACCCGACGCGGGCGCCGTCCCAGCTCTCCGGGTCGAGGCCGGAGTCCGCGACGGCCTCGCGCGCTGCGACGAGCCCCATCTGGACGAACCGGTCGAGCCGTCGCGCGACCTTGCGGCCGAGCAGCGCCGTGCCGTCGAAGTCGGCGACCCGGCAGCTGATGTCGACCGGGATGCCCTCGAGGGCGGGGTCCTTGGCACCGGCCGAGCGGCCACCGAGGACACCGTCCCAGCTCGCGTCCACGCCGATGCCTGCCGGGGTCACCAGACCCAGGCCGGTGATCGCGATGTCGGTGTCCATCATGCGCCTTCGACCGTGGCACCCTTCTGCTCGAGCAGCTTGACGGTGTCGTCGAGCGTGTCGAGCTGCTCGGCCTCCTCGTCGCTGATGCGCACGCCCATCTCCTCCTCGGCGGCGAGCGCGAACTCGACCAGGTCGAGCGAGTCGAGGTCGAGGTCGCTGAACGTCGCCTCGGGGCTGATCTCCTCCTCGGCGACCCCGAACTTGTCGATCAGCAGCTGCTTGACCTTGTCGTAGACGGCGCTGTCGCTGCTCATGGGTTCCTCGTTTCGTTGCATGGGGTCACAGGTCCGGTCGGGGCGCCCTCGGCTACAGATCCGGCCACGTCAGCAGCGTCGACCCCCAGGTGAACCCGGAGCCGAAGGCCGTCAGCAAGACCCGCTCGCCGGGCCGCAGCGCTGCATCGGCGAGAGCGAGCGGGATCGATGCGGCTGAGGTATTCCCGTAGCGGTCGACATTACTCACCCGCCGCTCCCCGGGGATGCCCAGCCGGTCGGCGACCGCCATGAGGATCCGCAGGTTGGCCTGGTGGGCGACGAAGCGGTCGACGTCGTCGACCGTCAGCCCCGCCCGCGCCAGCAGCCGCTGGGAGGAATCGGTCATGCGCCGCACCGCGTGGCGGTAGACGTCGCGGCCGTCCATCGACAGGAAGCGTGCGGGGTCGTCGGGCGCGGGCCCCGGCGACCGCGTGCCGCCGGCGCCCACGACCAGGCTGTCGACCTGGGTGCCGTCGCTGCCCAGGTCGAACGGCCCGACCGCGCCGAGCTCGTCGGGCTCGCCGCGGCGCAGCGTGACCGCGCCCGCGCCGTCGCCGAACAGCACGGCGGTCCCCCGGTCGTCCTGGTTGGTGATGCGCGCCATGAGGTCCGCGCCGATGACGAGCACGCGCTCGGCGACGCCGGTGGCGATGAGCCCGGCGGCGGACGCCAGGCCGTAGATGAACCCGGAGCAGGCGGCCTGGACGTCGAACGCGGGCACGGCGTCCCAGCCGAGCCGTGCGGCGACGATGGGCGCGACGCCGGGCATGGGGTGGTCGGGTGTGGTGGTCGCGACCACGACGGCGCCGATCTTGTCGGCGGTCGAGGTCTTCAGCGCCGCCTGGGCGGCCGCGTACGCCAGGTCGCTGGTGGCGACGTCGGGATCGGCGATGCGCCGCTCGGCGATGCCCGTGCGGGTGCGGATCCACTGGTCGGTCGTGTCGAGCCGCGCCGCGAGGTCGTCGTTGGTGACCACGCGGTCGGGCACGGCGACGCCGATGCCGTCGAGGACTGCCGTCATGTCTGGGAACCTACCGCGTCGAGATTCGGGTACGAGCCGATCGACGGTCGATGCCCCGACCTGACGACACCGGAGACGGGATCACGCGGGCGAGACGTCGAGCCACGCGAGCGCCTGCCCTCGGCGCACCAGCTGACGCGGGCGTACGAGCAGGTCCTTGAGCCGCGCGTCGACCGGGGACCGCACCTCGTCGGCGCGGCCGCGGCCGCCGGTGATGTGACCCAGCAGCTGCCCGGCGCTGATCCGCCCGGTGATCGACGTCGGCTCGAACCTGCCGGTCGCCGGCGCCACCACCAGCCCCATGGTGTCCGCGCACGTGCCCTGCAGGGCGTTCGGCTCGGCCGCGTCGGGGTCGGGTGTCACTGCTGCCATCTGCGCCTCCACCGGCAGGTCTGCTCGATTGACATTGACGTCAACGTCAATCTTGCCCCCTCGACCACGCCGCAACCACAATCCGTGGCCACTTCGCCGCGCATCCACCCCGGCGCCGCACCGGCGACGGTCGCACCGCCGGCCCCGACCACCGGTCGCACCATGCCCCGCCGCCCGTCGATCCAGCACCGCGTGCGTTCCGACGACGGGCACTAGCATGTCGCCTGCGTGCACCTCGAGGAACCGAAGGCTGATGACCGACGACCAGATCCGCGACACGCTCGTCAACCGGATGGCGACCCATCGCATCGACCTCGAGCGGTTGGTCGCGATCCCCAGCGTCAGCGCGCCCGGCTTCGACCACGGCGAGCTGCGGCGCTGCGCGGAGGCCGTGCGCGATCTGCTCGCGGCGCGCGGCTGCGTCGAGGCGCGGCTGCTGGAGGTCCCGGGGTCGCACCCCGCCGTGTACGCCGAGTGGCTCGGCGCCGGCGGGGATCGACCGACGGTCCTGTGCTACGCGCACTACGACGTGCAGCCGCCGGGCGATCCCGACGCGTGGACGACGCCCGCGTTCGAGCCCACCGAGCGCGACGGCCGGCTGTTCGCCCGCGGCGCGGCCGACGACAAGGCCGGGATCATGGTCCACGTCGCCGCGGTCGACGCGTGGCTGTCGACCTACGAGCGGCTGCCCGTGAACGTCAAGATCATCGTCGAGGGCGAGGAGGAGACGGGCAGCGAGCACCTCCAGGAGCTGCTCGACGCCCACGGTGCGCTGCTGCGCGCCGACGTGGTCGTCATCACCGACTCGACGAACTGGAAGGTCGGCACGCCCGCGCTGACGCACTCGCTGCGCGGGCTGGTCGACTGCGTGGTCGAGGTGCGCGCACTGGACCACCCGCTGCACTCCGGCATGTACGGCGGACCCGTGCCCGACCCGCTGACCGGCCTGATCAAGCTCCTCGCGGGGCTGACCGACGCCGACGGGACCGTGGCCGTGCCCGGGTTCGCCGATGACGCACCCGACGACGCCGGCGCGACGGTGCGCGGGCTCGACTTCGACCTCGACGCGTTCCGCGACGAGGCCGGCATGCTCGACGGTGTCGAGCTGATCGGCTCCGACAGCGACCACGTGCTCGAGCGGCTGTGGTACCGCCCGGCGATCTCGGTCATCGGACTCGACGCCACCCCGGTCGCGCAGGCGTCCAACACCCTCCCGGCAGCGGCGCGCGCCAAGGTCAGCGCCCGCCTCGCTCCCGACCAGGACCCGCAGCGGGTGCTCGCGGTGCTGGTGGACTGGCTCCGCGACAACGCCCCGTGGGGCCTCGAGGTCACCGTCACGCCCGGCGCCGCCGGCGCCGGCTACCACGGCGACCCCGACACGCCCGCCATGAAGGCCGCGCGCCGTGCGTTGGCGGCTGCCTACGGGACCGAGGCCGTGCTGATCGGCGTCGGTGGCAGCATCCCGCTGATCGACCCGCTGACGACAGCCTTCGGTGACATCCCCGCGCTGCTGACCGGCGTCGAGGACCCCGACACCCGCGCCCATGGCATCGACGAGTCGCTGCACCTCGATGACTGGCAGCGCGCGTGCCTGGCCGAGGCGTACCTGTTCGCCGAGCTCGCCGAGCTGTCATAGGAGCACCGTGGCTGCCCGCTCCGAGTACGACGCCGCGTACTTCACGCTCCTGCGCGCGCGTGAGGAGCACGCCGACCTGCTGCGCTACCGGGAGTTCCTGCTCGCCGAGCGGGAGCGGCTCGACGCGTTCGTCCGCCAGCTGCGCACCGAGGCCGACGTCGTGCCGCGGCGCATGCGCCGCCCCGTCGACCAGACGACCAAGGCCGTGGTCGAGGCCGTCGGCGTGCGCCGTGCCGTGGTCCTCGCCGAGTACGAGCGCATGGACGACCGCATCGCCGCGGCGCAGGAGTTCGTGGAGGAGTGCGAGGCCGAGGTGGACGAGCTGCGCGGATGAGTCCCGTCGGGCGTCAGCCGGGCAGCCGTGCCCGCAGGTCCTCGTGCAGCACGCCGTTGCTGCTCAGCGCGGTGCCGTGGGTCAGCACCGACGACCCGTCCCACGCCGTCATCCGCCCACCGGCCTCGGCCACGATGACCTCCAGCGCGGCGACGTCCCAGATCGACAGATCGTCCTCGAACGCCGCCTCGGCCTGGCCGCCGGCGACCAGCAGGTGCATCCAGAACTCGCCGAAGCCGCGGGTGCGCCATGCCTCCTCGGCGAGCCGGCCCAGCGCCTCCCAGCGCTGGGGGTCGGCCGAGAACCGGTTGAGCCCGCCGTGCAGCAGGTGGGCGTCGGCCACCGCGTCGATCGCGCTGACGCCCACGCGGTCACCGTTGCGCCGGGTGCCGGTGCCGCGGGCGGCGTCCCACCGCTCCCCCATCGCCGGGGCGCTGGCCACGCCGGCGACCACCTCGCCGTCGACGAGGACGCCGATGAGGGTGGCGAACACCGGCACGCCGCGCATGAAGTTCTTCGTGCCGTCGATCGGGTCGATGACGAAGCACACCCCCTCGCGGGTCAGCTCGCCGCCGTCCTCCTCGCCGAGCACCACCGCGTCGGGCAGCACCGCAGCGATCCGCGCCCGCAGGGTCGCCTCGATCTCGCGGTCGGCGGCCGTGACCGGCGAGCCGTCGGGCTTGCGGGTCGCGGGCACCGGACCGCCGTAGCGCCCGAGCGCGATCGGATCCGCCAGGTCGGCGAGCTCGAGCGCCAGATGACGCAGCTCAGTCGGCCGCGACGACATCGGCGAACCGCAGCACCAGATCATTGGGCTGGACCGTCAGGCTGACCTCGTCGCGCGGTGCCCACAACGGGATGCAGGGGCCCTGCCCGGCGTGGCCGCACAGGCACACGACGAGCTGGCCGTCGGGGCGCATGCCGATGAGCTGCCGGGCGTAGCTGAGCAGCTCGGTCATCGACGCCGCGTTGCCGGCGCGGCGCCAGAAGGCGTTGGCCCACCGCGACTCGGGCCGGCCGTAGATCGCGAGCGCCGCTCCCGGGGTCAGGCGCGTCACGTCGGTCAGCCCCTCGACCTCGGTCAGCATCTTGTCCTGGCGCGGGCTCTTGCCGATCCGCGCCGCGCTGACCGGCTGCGACAGCGGCCCCGGCAGGTCGGCCAGGTCATAGGTGCCGGCGGCCTGCGCCGCCTTCTGGCGGTCGACGCTGACGTCGTAGGTCTGGGCCTGGGAGGTCGCCACTGCAGCTCCACGAGGGTCGGGGGGACTGCGACGAGTGTAGCCACCCGTCCCGGGCGTTCAGGTGGTGGCGACCACGGCGGGTGGACGGGCCCCGAGGTCGGGGGTCGGATCGGCGTCGATGTCGCGCGACCCCAACCACAGCGCCGCCACGACGACGAGGATCGCGACGAGCAGGCGCCGCAGGCGCGGGTCCACGCCGCGTCAGGGATGCCGCACGGGGCACTGCGTCGAGCCGGGCTCCAGCTCGATGCGCTTGCCCTGGTGGTGGATCGTCAGCGTCCCGCCGTCTGACAGGGTGTAGGTCACCGCGTCCTGCGTGACCTCGACGTCCAGGCGCTGGCCGCGGACCTGGAGCGGGAAGCACAGCCGGTCCCAGGTGCGCGGCAGCCGCGGCTCGAAGCCCAGCTCGCCGTCGGAGTCGCGCAGCCCGCCGAAGCCGTAGACGACCGCCATCCACACGCCGCCGGCGGACGCCACGTGCACGCCGTCGGCGGTGTTGCCGGCGACGTCGGCGAGGTCCATGAACGCCGCGTTGCGGAAGTACTCGACCGCCTTGTCCTCGTAGCCGAGGTCGGCGGCGATGATGCACTGGATGCTCGGTGACAGCGACGAGTCACCGGTGGTCAGCGGATCGTAGTAGTCGAAGTTGCGGCGCTTCTGCTCCCGGGAGAACTCGTGGGACAGCAGGAACATCGCCAGGGTGATGTCGGCCTGCTTGATCACCTGGAAGCGGTAGATGACCAGCGGGTGGAAGTGCAGCAGCAGCGGGTACTTGTCGCGCGGCGTCGCGGCGAAGTCCCACACCTCCTTGTCCAGGAAGTTGGTGTCCTGCGGGTGGATGCCGCGCACCTTGTCGTAGGGCACGAACATCGAGTCCGCGGCCCGCTCCCACTCGCCGAGCTCCTCGACGGTGACGCCCGTCTCGCGGTGCAGCGTGGCGTAGCGGTCGGGGTCCTGGTCGCGGATGTGGCCGACCACCTCGACCGCGAAGCGCAGGTTCAGCCGCGCCATCAGGTTGGTGTAGGTGTTGTCGTTGACCAGCGTCGTGTACTCGTCGGGTCCCGTCACGCCGTAGATGTGGAACGTGCCCTCGCCGCCGTCGCGGTGGAAGCCGAGGTCGGCCCACAGCCGCGCGGTCTCGACGAGGATCTCCGCGCCGACCGTGTAGAGCAGCTCGAGGTCGCCGGTCACCTCGACGTACTTGCGGATCGCATAGACGATGTCGGCGTTGATGTGGTACTGGGCGGTGCCGGCCTCGTAGTACGCCGACGCCTCCTCGCCGTTGATCGTCCGCCAGGGGAACAGGCCGCCGCGCTGGCTGACCTCACGCGCACGACGGCGGGCGTCGTCGAGCAGCGTGTGGCGGAAGCGCAGCAGGTTGCGGGCGATCCGGGGCGCCGTGTAGGTCAGGAACGGCACGACGTAGATCTCGGTGTCCCAGAAGTAGTGGCCCTCGTAGGCCGAGCCGGTCAGCCCCTTGGCCGGGATGCCGGTGCCCTCGGCGCGGCCCGCCGCCTGGATCAGCTGGTACAGGTTCCAGCGCACCGCCTGCTGGACGGCGGGGTTGCCCTCGATGCGCACGTCGCTGCGCGCCCAGAAGTCGTCGAGGAACGACCGCTGCGCCGTGACCAGCTCGTCGAAGCCGTCGCGCACCGCGCGGTCCAGGGTGCGCCGGCAGCGGTCGGACAGCTGCCGTGTGGCGGTGGTGCGCGACGTGTGGTAGGTCGCGAACTTCACGATGCGGATCGGCACGCCTGGTTCGGCGTCGACCACCACGACCGTTTTGCCGAGGTCCTCGTCGCACTCGCTGTGGTGGGAGTGCTCGTTGTCGGTCTCGATGATGTGGTCGATGGCGCACGCGAGCGTCATGCCGCTGTTGGCCACGCGGTAGCTGAGCACGTTGCGCCGGTCGTTGCACTCATGGCTCTGCGGCTCGAGCACGCGGTCCGGCAGCTGGGTGGCCTTGCGGGGGTCGCCGCCGGACTCGCGCTCGTCCTGCTGGTTGCGGAGGTGCGACGAGATCACGACGGGCGCGGTGTTGTCGATCAGCGTGACCTCGTAGGCGACCGCCATGAGGTGGCGGTGCTCGAACGACACCACGCGCTCGGACCTGACGTGCACGCGCTTGCCGGCGGGGGTCAGCCACTCGAGCTCGCGCGACAGGATGCCCGAGCGCATGTCGAGCGCACGTTCGTAGGAGCGCAGGTCGGCCATCGGCAGGAACAGCGGCTCGTCGTCGACGTACAGGTGGAAGGTCCGGGCGTCGGGCACGTTGACGATCGTCTGGCCCGTGGTCGCGAACCCGAACGCCTCTTCGGCGTGCTGGATGGGCCACGTCTCGTGGAAGCCGTTGATGTACGTGCCGCGCTCGACGACGGGCCGGCCCTCGTCGTGGGTGCCGCGCACCCCCAGGTAGCCGTTGGACAGCGACAGCAGCGTCTCGACCCGCGCGAGGTAGCGCTGGCTGAACTGCTTCTCGACCAGCCGCCACTCGTCGACGGGGAACTGGTCGTCCGGCAGGAACTTGAACGCCCGGCGACGCATGCGCGCCGGGACCGACAGGACCTCCTCGTCCGGCAGGAACATGCTCATGGGACGAGCTCTCCGAGGTCGGCCACGACGATGTCGGCACCGTTGTCACGAAGCGCGTCTGGGTCGCCCTCGCGGTCCACCCCGACGACCAGCCCGAAGTCGCCGGCCCGGCCGGCCTGCACACCGGAGATGGCGTCCTCGACGACGACCGAGCGATCGGGGGTGGCGCCAAGGTCGGCCGCGGCGGCGAGGAACGTGTCCGGGGCCGGCTTGCCCGGCAGGCCGCGCTGGGCGGCGACGACGCCGTCGACACGGGCCTCGAACAGATCGCCCAGGCCGGCGGCCTCGAGCACCGCGGCGCAGTTGCGGCTCGACGACACCACGGCGAGGCGCACACCCTGATCGCGCAGGTGGTGCACGAGGCGGACCGATCCGTCGTAGACGGCCACCCCTTCGTCGTCGAGCAGGCGGTTGACCAGCTCGTTCTTGCGGTTGCCCAGGCCGCGGACGGTCTCGACGTCGGGCGCATCGCTGGTCGTGCCCTCCGGCAGCTCGATGCCCCGGGACTCGAGGAAACTGCGCACCCCGTCGTAGCGCGGCTTGCCGTCGACGTAGGTCTTGTAGTCGCCGTCGATGGTGAACTCGCGGAACGGCTCGTCGCGGCCGCGCAGATACCCGTCGAACATCGTCTTCCACGCGCGCGCGTGGACGGCGGCGGTGTCGGTCAGCACGCCGTCCAGATCGAACAGCACCGCGTCGTAGCGGTCGGCCGACAGCTCGTGGGTCATGGGATGGCCTACTCGTCGAACCTGCCCGGACACGTCGGCCGCCGACCGGTGCGGACGACCACACCCGGACCCGGCGGTCCGTCCAGGGAGCGACGCCATGCCGCCGCCCCTGGAGCGGACCACCACTCTACGACGGACGTCGGTGCGGACCTGACAGGTCGCCGTGGCGCCGACGTCGGTGATGGGCACCGCCTCACTCCTCTGGTGGGGTGCCCATCAGCATGCGGGTCAGGGCCTCGACGTTGCGCCGCGTCTCGGTGAACATCTCCTCGCTGAGCGCGGCACGACCGCCGGCCGCCTGGCGGCCGAGTTCCATGCTCACCGCCTGCAGCCGCTGCAGCTGCTCGGGCAGCCCCGATGCCTCGATCTGGGCCAGCACCTCCTCGGCGTTCGCGGTCGCGGCCTCCATCCGCCGGGCCGCGGCGAGGAACAGGGCGACGCCCTCCCGCCACTGGGCGATCGCGTCGGGTAGCTGGCGCAGCTCGTCGGCCATGCGCCAGCTCCACCGGATCGGGTCGAGTGGGTCGAAGCCCGGACGGCCCCCTTGGCCGTCGGCGCTCATGGCCACCTCCCATGATCGGGTGTCGCTGGCCGCATGCGGTCTCCTCACGGGTCGTCCACAGGCATTGTCGGCGATGCGCGCCCGACGGACAATCCCCGCCTCGGGCGCCGCGCGCGCCCGCGTGCCGACCGCGCTCGATCATGGTGAAGGGCGCCGGGTACACGACGTCGCCGCCACCGTCGGCTCGTAGCCGCTCAGCAGCGACCGGTCGGGTCGCGCCACCACAGCTCAGACGCTGCCGAGCACCCGATGCACGGTGACCTCGATCACGACCCGGGTCGGGTTCGGCCGCGGGGCACGGTAGCGCGCGGCGTAGCGCGACTCGGCCTCCGCGACGGCGTCGGGGTCCTCACGGACCCGCCCGGTGCCCTCCATCGTCGACCACCGCCGTCCGTCGACCTGGCACACCGCGACCCGCGCGACCGACGCGCCGTCACGGACGTTGCGGACCTTCCGCGACGTGCCGGAAGCGATCACCCGCACCAACCCGGCATCCAGGTCGAGCGTTGCGCCGACGGGCACCACGTGCGGCGTGCCGTCCGGGCGCAACGTGGTCACCGTGCACAGGTGGCGCTCCTGCCAGAAGGCCACCAGGTCAGCACCGGCGTCCGCCAGGGTGCGCACGACGTCACTTCCTCCCGGCGCGTCGCGCCCACCACTCACGCACCGTACGCTCCTCGTCCAGCGGCATGGTCGTCGACGGTGGCCCGTCGATCGCGGTGCGGTTCACGTAGCGGATCCGGGCGTTGATCTCGGCGATGATCCCGCGGACCTGCCGCTCGGTGCGGGCACGGGCGATCTCGTCCCTGGCGACCTCGAGGTCCTTGCGGATCTGCAGGGTCGCGGGCAGGTGGGCGAGGCGCTCCTCCTTCAGCTTGCGGCGCACCCACCACAGCGCGTCGTACGGCTGGTCGAGGTCGGCCAACGGCTTGCCCGCGCCCTCGAGGTCGTCGAACTCACCGCGTTCCTGCGACTCCCGGATCTGGCGGTCGATCCACGACTCCCACGGCTGGCTCGGCGGCCTCCGGGAGACCACGATCACTCCTTCGCCCGTCTGCTGGTGGTGTGTCACCCCGACGGTAGCGTGGCGGGCCGGTGGCGGGGAGGCCGCGAGCGGCGCGCTGCCTGGCCGAACCGCGCGCCACTTGCTCCGCGCAACGCGGTGCGTGACACGCACCGCTGTGATTCGCCCGTTCCGAGACAAGGACACCCAACGCCTGTGGAACCGCAAGCGTGTCCGCCGGTTCGGGCCAGATGTGCAACGTTCAGCGCTCGAGCGGCTGACCCGACTGGACGCGGCCGAGTCCCTCGATGACCTCCGCGCGTTCCCCGGCAACCGGCTCGTGAAGCTGCGGGGTGACCGCCAGGGCCAGCACAACATCCGGATCAACGATCAGTGGCGCAGGCCTGGTGAACCGGTACACGCATCGCGCCCGCCTCCAGGTCATCGGCGCGGCGGCATACCGGAGCGCTTCGGCGATGTCCTCGCGCCCCAGATCGCATGGTCGCGGATCGCGGCGGCCATCCGACACTTCGGCAGGTCAGTGTCACGATCTGGCGCGCCCGACGGGATGCGAACCCCGCGCCGCCGGCTTGCAGGCACGACCACCCCGAGCGCGGTGCTCACCAGAGAACACGCAGGTCGCGGCTGCGCGAAACCCGCCAGTCGTGTGTCCTGACAACAGAGGCCGGCTGGGCGGGGGCTGCCCCGCTCGACGCTCTACGAGGAGATCCTGCGGCGGTACGTGCCCATGGCGAAGAGGTACGCAACGACGAGGATGCCGACACACCAGGCAAGGGCGATCCAGATGTCGGTGCCGACCGGCTGCTGTGTGAACAGGTCGCGGATCGCGTCGACGATGGACGTCACCGGCTGGTGCTCGGCGAAGGCGCGCACTGGGACGGGCATGGTGTCGGTGGGCACGAATGCCGAGCTGATGAGCGGCAGGAAGATGAGCGGGTACGAGAACGCGCTCGCGCCGTCTGCGGACTTCGCGGAGAGACCGGGGATCACGGCGACCCACGACAACGCCAGGGTGAACAGGATCAGGATGCCGGCGACCGCGAGCCACGCCAGGACTCCCGACCCCGAGCGGAAGCCCATGACGAGAGCGACGAGCACGACGACCACGAGCGAGATCAGATTGGCGACCAGCGAGGTCAGCACGTGCGCCCACAGCACCGACGACCGTGTGATCGGCATGGAGTGGAATCGCTCGAAGATGCCGCTCTTCATGTCCAGGAAGAGCCGGAATGCCGTGTAGGAGATGCCCGAAGCAATCGTGATGAGCAGAATGCCGGGCAGCAGGTAGTTCACATACGAATCCGACCCTGAGTTGATCGCGCCACCGAACACGTAGACGAACAGCAGCATCAAGGCGATCGGCATGATCGCGGTCGTGATGATGGTGTCCAGGCTGCGCGTGATGTGGCGCAGGGATCGTCCCAGCAGGACGGCGGTGTGACCGAAGAAGTGCGTGGTCATGTTGTTCCTTACTCGTCCGTGCCGACGCTGCGGTCGTTGCCAGCGTCGCCGTCTGTGCCGTCGTCACCGACGATGGCGAGGAAGACCTCCTCGAGGGTCGGCTGCTTCTCGACGTATTCGACCTTGCCGGGCGGGAGCAGCTGCTTGAGCTCGGCCAGGGTGCCATTCACGATGATCCGACCCTCGTGGAGGATCGCGATCTGGTCGGCGAGGTGTTCGGCCTCATCGAGATGCTGCGTCGTGAGCAGCACCGTCGTGCCGTGCTCGGCGAGTTCCCTGACGGCCCGCCACACCTCGATGCGCGCCTGGGGGTCGAGTCCGGTCGTCGGCTCGTCGAGGAAGATGACCGGCGGGTTCCCGATGAGGCTCATCGCGATGTCGAGGCGGCGGCGCATGCCACCCGAGTACGTCGACACCTTCCGCGCGGCCGCGTCGGTCAGCGAGAAACGATCGAGCAGGTCATCCGCGATCGTGCCCGGGTCCTCGAGGCGCCGCAACCGGGCGACCAGCACGAGGTTCTCCCGCCCGCTGAGGACCTCGTCGACGGCCGCGAACTGCCCGGTGAGGCTGATGGACTCCCGCACGTCCGCAGCCTGCGTGGCGACATCGAAGCCGTTGACGCTGGCAGTCCCCGCGTCGGCCTTGAGCAGCGTGGCCAGGATGTTCACGACCGTGGTCTTGCCCGCCCCGTTCGAGCCGAGCAGGGCGAAGATGCTGCCCCGCCCCACGTCGACGTCCACGCCGCGCAGCACCTGCAGGTCCTTGTACGACTTCGCCAGGCCCTGCACGCGGATCGCAGGGCCCTGGACCTGATTGCCTGTCATCTGCATGTCCGTCTCTCCGTCTCTCTTTCTACGTCTCGTTGCCCGCGGCGCGATCAATGGCGTTGGTCAGCCGTTGCCGCTCCTTGTTGATCCACTGACCCTCCGAGTAGTTCTGGAGAAACGCCTCGGCGAACTCCACCGGGTCCTGCCCGACGACCGCCCGGATCGGGGTTCCGTTCGCCGCGCTCTGCTCGAAGAGATCGGCGAGATCCTCCAGCATCGACACCAAGCTGTCCCCTTTCGTCATCGGTCCGAAGTAGTTCAGGTACCGCTCCAGCGCGTCGATCGCCGTGTGGTAGTTCGCGGGAAGCCGTTCCGTGCGCGCCTTGTACTGCCGGTAGCGCCTCTTCTGCTCGATCCACTCTGTGGCCATGTTCAATTGCCTCCTTCGCGGAGCTGTTCGAGCCGTTCTGTGAGGAAGCTCCAGGTCCTCCAGAACTCCTCGAGATATTCGCGTCCCTGAGCGTTGAGCGAATACACCTTGCGCGGCGGCCCCTTCTCGGACGGGACCTTCTCCACGTCGACGAGGCCCTTCTTCTCGGTCCTGACGAGGAGGGCGTAGACGGTGCCTTCGGCGATGTCGGAGAAGCCCTGCTCCCGCAACCGCGCCGTGATCTCGTAGCCGTAGGCGGGCCGCACGGACAGGATCGCGAGGACGATGCCCTCCAGCGTGCCCTTGAGCATCTCCGTCATCTGCCTACCCACGGACCACCTCGGCGGTACTCAGTGTCAATGACTACTGGTACATAGTAACACTGAATAGCGGTGACGCAAGGTCCACGTGGCGGCGGGACGCGTCGACTCTTGCCACCAACGGCCCGAACGGCGGTGTGCCAGGTGGTGGCGGCGCGTTGAGCAGCGCCCATCGGGCGTCGAGGTCGCCCTCGCCGGGCAGCGCGTCTCGGTCGACCGCTGATAGGCGACCGTGCTCCGCGCGATTGCCGTAGGCACGCCCGTGGAGTCGGTCGGACGCCGGGCACCTGGTCGTCGTCGCGGCTGGGATGTTGGTCGGTAGCGACGTGGAGGCGTCTGTGCGGGTCAGACGCGGTCTTGTGCTCCCGACAGGATTCGAACCCGCGCCGCCGGCTTGAAAGCACGACCACCCTGAACGCTGTGCTCAGCAGCGAAGATGCGGGTGACGGCCGAGCGAACCTCGTCCAGTTGTGTGTCCTGGTCGGGGCCGTCGACGGGGAGGGATCGCACGCGCACCCGCGCCTCCTCGATCACGACGATCGCGCCCACCGCCAGGTCATTGGCCACAGCCGGCAGCTGGGTGAGCAGCAGGGTGGTCTGCTCCGACGGTCGCCGTCGTGTGCGCCGACGCAGCAGTACCAACGACGGTCGCGCGGTCTGCAGACGCGCGAGCAGCTCACCGAAGTCCGTGTCGGCGGATACGACGATGCGGTCATCAGCCGCGGCGTGATGGAAGATCGCGGTATCGGGCGCGTCCACGGGCAGTGCGTCGCGGACATGCACGGCATCGTGGCCGGCCTTCTGGAGTGCTTCTGCGACCCGGAACGACAGGCTGCGTCGACCAGGAACTTCACCCGTCTGCCACGAGTGGCAACTGGCGTTCGCGCACCGCCTCGGCAGCGTACTGCAGCGCCTCGGCGACGTCCTCGCGTTCCTATACGGAAAGTCGTCGAGGATCTCGTGGTGGTATGCCCTCGGCGCCACGATCGCACGATCGCCGATTCCACCGGCGATGATCCGCTCGTGAACATCGACGTCCGCCCCGCCACGACAGACGACGCTGCTGCGATCGCGCCGCTACTCGCCGAGCTCGGCTGTCCAATGGACGTGGCGCAGCGCGCCGGCGCGGCCGCGGCCCGGTCGATCGTGTGCGGGCGTGGTGTCGGTGGAGGTGTCCATGGCGACGATGGTGACCAGTCGGCCTTGCAGTCGCCTGAGAACCGCACGCCGTGTGACCGGCCACGCGCCGTGCAGTGCACGGTGGGCTCACATGGCCAGCAGGCCGTCGACGACCTCGACGAGGTCATCGCCACGCACGTCCGCGGGCTGGAAGACGTCGCCGGGCTCGCCCTCGAGGCGTGAGCACCAGCCGGCGAGCGCCCCGGCCCGCTTGGCGCCGTGGCAGTCCCAGGCGTGCACCGCGACCAGCGCCATGCGGTCCAGCTCGCAGCCGAGCGCCTTCGCGGTGTGGTGGTAGACGGCGGGAGCGGGCTTCCAGGTGCCGACCACGTCCGAGGTCACGACGTGGTCGACGTAGGTCTCCAGGCCCGCCCCGGCCAGGAATGAACGGGTGTTGTCGGGGTCCCCGACGGTCAGGCAGCCGATCTTCACACCGGCCTCGGACAGCGTGCGCAGCGCCGGGAGGGCGTCGGGGAACGCCGGGACGGTAGCGAAGCCCTGCAAGACGTGGTCGATGTCATCGGTCGACATCGTCTGCTTGGTCTCGGTGTGCAACGCCTGACGGGCGGTCGCGGTGAAGTCCGCGTTGTCGCCGGCCAGGGTGAGCGCCATCGCGTCGCGTTGGAACCGCATGAAGAACGGCCCAAGCACCGCCGCGGGCTGACCGACGTCCTCGAGCCGGGCCTCGATGGGGTCCAGGTCGAGCAGGGTCTCCAGGACGTCGAAGGCGACGGCCTCGACACGACCAGTCACTGTGTAGCTCCTTTGTGGTCATAAGACCTGAACCGATCAGCGCGAACGCCATACATACCAGTCCGTGCAGCGACGCGTCGAGGTTTCGCGGTCCCGACGTGACGCCGGACGTGGCGGGTCACACGGGGCTGGTCGTGGAAGCCGACCTCGACGTCGGTGGTGCCCGCGCCCGCTCGATGCGGCGGGCCGGGCGAGCAGTGTGATCGTGGTTGTGTGCTGGTCATCTATCTGCGGACCACGACGTCACGACCGCGCAAGGACGGCAGCCGCGTGCGGTACGTCGCGTTGGCGCACAACGAGTGCTCCGACACCCCGCCGGTCCGCGGCCCGCCGCCTCGGCGGGGTGTGGGTACTGGATGGGCTGTGGGATCAGCTGGGCATCGCCGCGACACTGCGCACGCTGACGGCCGGCCGGCGGTTCACCACGGATGTGGAGCGGGTGGTGCTCGCGCTCGTGGCCAACCGCGCGCTGCCAGCTTCGACGTCGGCTCCACATCGGGATGGCCGTCACGCGCAGTGGGATCCCGATGGCTGTTCACGGCGACCAGCGCGGACAACACCGCGATGCAGAAGACGGCGGAGGCCCTCGGGTTCGTGCCGGCCGGCCACATTGATGGCATCGACGATCAGCGCGAACTGATCTACCTCAAGCGGTTCTGACCCGCGATACGCCACCCGTGAACGGTGGCAACACACGAGTAGACGCCACCACCAGCCTGGGAGAACCGGGGATGCCGTGACGTCGCCACACGGTGCCTCCAGAGATGGATCAGGGCCGAGAGCCGAGTCTTGTCAGCTGACCACCGATGCGGCCGCGTCGGTGGTGTCGGTCTTGAATCCCCGTCGGTTCCAGGTTGGCAGCGCTGTGCCCAACGCTCGGGGGCCGATGACGCGGATGCGATCCGCGCGGACGGCATCTGCCCATTCGATCCGCTTGGTGTGCCACAGAGCAAACGTCCTGGCGTCGGTCTCCACGACGAGGTCTTCATTGAACCCGGGGTGATGTTTGCAGACTTCGGCGTCGTGGCTGTCGACCAGCAGCCACAGACGCCGGGCGTCTGTGGGCTGGTCGGTAAACTCGAACCGGACGACGACGCGGTCGTTGGGGAGCCGCTCACGCGCCAGGTATGTGGTGGTCCACGCCCACAGCACCAGCGCCGGGTTGGTGTGCTCGTCGCCCAGCTCGAGCCACTTCTCGCCCCAGTCACGCAGCGCCCACAGCACCCCGCGCAGGTCGCGGCCAGCGTCGGTGAGCTGATATCGGACGCCGCGGCCTGAGGTTTTGGGGTGGGTCTCGATCACGCCGACGCGTTCGAGCAGGCGCAGCCGCTGGGTGAGCAGGCTGTGTGACAGACCAGGGGCTCCGGCGCTGATCTCGCCGAACGTGGTGCAGCCGGCCATGAGGTTGCGCACGATGATCGGGGTCCACCGCTCGGTGAGGATCTCCGACGCGCGCGCGATCGGACAGTACTGGCCGTAGGTCCGCATGGCTGCAGTGTCGCTCACAGCAGCCAAGGCCGGTACTTCATTTTTTGTCCTAGTACGTGCCCCGCCGGTGCGATCAGCATGGCGGTGTGGCCGTGTCCAGCGCTGACCGGGAGGCAACGCCATGCAACGGATCCAGCACCAGGGTGGTACCGCGGGCTGGTGGGGACCGCTGTTCGGCGCCCACGCCCGCGCATGGGCACAGACCTGGGAGGGCCCCGCCGGCTGGGGGACGCCGGCCTACCGATATGTGCTCGACCGGGCGCGTATCGGATCGGGTACGCGGGTGCTCGACTGCGGCTGCGGCGCCGGCCGGTTCACCCGGCTGGCCGCGGATGCCGGCGCCGTCGTGGCCGGCATCGACGCCGCCGAGGCGCTGATCGCGATCGCCGCCCAACGCACCCCGCACGGCGACTTCCGCGTCGCCGAGCTCGAAGGGCTGCCGTGGCCGGACGACTCCTTCGATGTCGTCACGGGGTTCAGCGCCTTCCAGTTCGCCGATGACAAGGTGCGCGCGCTCGATGAGGCCGGCCGGGTGTCACGGGATGTGGTCGCGGTCGTGATCCCCGCTCGCGTGCCAGACTCAGGAATCGCAGCAGTGTTCACGCCGCTGTTGCCCCTGTTCCCACCCGACGCGCTGACCAGCATGAAAGACAGCGGCATGTTCGCGCTGTCCGCGCCCGGACAGCTCGACGAGGTGCTGACGGCAGCCGACCTCACGATCCGCGATGACGTCGAGTTCAACTCGCCGGTCACCTTCGATGACCTCCACACCGCCCAGCGGGCGTTCATCGGCGCGGGCCCGATGCAACTCGCGATCCAGCGGTCGGGCGAGCCGACCGTGGCCGACGCAGTCCGCGAGGCGCTCGCGCCGTTCATCGCAACCGACGGCCACATCACCCTTCCCGCCTGGTGGCGCGTCGTTCTGACACGACCCGAAGCACCACAATCCTGACCGGACACCGCGAGCGCTGACGACCTGCACTCGAGCTTCCACGCTGTAACCCCGGCTGGAGAGGCGGATCGCGGTCATGTTCATGGGATGCCAGCGTCGCTCGGTCGACAACGTCGAATCGTCCACTACACCGACCCTGCCTCCGCCCTGGATTGGCAGATGCGCCACTGGCCCACAGGGCTCCACAACACCGTGCCAGCCGACATATGGCCCTCACCGACGCACGCCGCCGCGGTGCTGCGCCGCGCGGGCTTCCGCGGCACCGGAGGCCGCTTCGAGCAGCCACGGGCCTCCCGTGGATGCGGCCATCAAGCGGTTGGCATCGTTCGTCGACTCGTGGGCTGATTGTCCATTGGACGGGTTGGAGCCGGAGGTCTCGAAGGTAGCTTCGTCCATGGGCTGGGTGCCCCGCTCGTGTGGCATTGACCCGTCGCCGGGCGTGCCGCACGCTGGGGACCGCATGG
>CAYVGE010000053.1:12165-19383 GCA_964450395.1 uncultured Actinomycetota bacterium | reverse complement strand
GGCGGCGCGTGTTCGGCCCCCACCACCCCGCGCTGGTCGCGGAGGGCGGAATGCCGGGGGACGGTGCCGGCGTGTGCCACCGTGTCACCGAGTCCGAGCGCGACCAGGACCGCGAGCCCGTTCGGTTGGAGCAGGATGCCGGCGCCGACGTCGGCGGGGTCGTCGACCCGCTCCAGCACCGTGACGTGCGCGCCGACGTCGGCGAGCAGCAGTGCGGCGGTCAGCCCGCCGACGCCACCGCCGACGACGACGACATCCGCACCACGCACGCTCACCAGCTCTCCGATCCGGGCGATCCGTCCACGCCACCCTGACCGCATCCGGCATCGGATCGAATCCGCAGACTCGCCGGTCCGCACCCGGTGGCGGTGACGGCCGGGCAGGACCGGCGACATCACCGATACGACCGGCGCGCCGGACTGGCAGGCTGACCGTGCTGCCCGGAGCGGTGAGCACCGCGCGACGTCTGGAGCACCGATGAGCACGCTCGTGCTGCTGTCGGTCGGCCTGCGGGTGGACGGCACGATGCGGGCCATGCGCCGGCCGCCGTCGGACGACGCCCGCCCGGGTACGGCCGGCGTGCCGGCGGCGCCGGGTGTGGTCCCGCCGTGAGCCAGAGCCGCGCGCTGCTGCACCGCCTGGTCCGCCCGCCGTACGGTGGGTCGCTCGGGGCGATCGTGCTCGCGGTGCTGTGCGTGGCCGGCGTCGCCGTGCTCCATCTCAGCCGTCCCGACCTCGACCCGCTGCGGCACGTACTCAGCGAGTACGCGAACGGACCCTCCGGGCCGGTCATGACCGCCGTCTTCTACGCGGCCGGGGTGGCGTGCGCCGCGCTGGGCTGGCGGCTGCGCACCGCGTTGTCGTGGCGCGGCGTCGCCGAGGCGGTCCCCTGGCTGCTCGTGGTGGCCGGTGTCGGGATGGTCGCCGCCGGCATCTTCGAGGTCGGACGGCCCGCCGCGCCCGAGAGCCTGGCCGAGACGCTCCACAGCCTCGCGTCGATCGGCGCGTTCGTCGCGCTCGTCGCCGCGATGGCGCTGTTCGCCCGGGCGTGCCGTGGTGACCCCCACTGGGCGGCGTTCGGGCCGACCGCGACGGTGCTGGCGGTCGTCGCGGTCGCGGCCGCCGCCGTCAGCCCGCTGGCCGACGGCTCGGCGTGGACGGGGGCCGCCCAACGGGTGCTGGCCGGTACGGTCGTCCTGTGGCTGGTGCTGACGGCTCGACGCGTGCGGACCATCGCGTTCGCCGGCCGTCGATGACGGTGACCACCGGGCGCGCCGGTGGCGCCCCGGCACCGGCGCCGGACGGGACCGCCGTCAGGTCCACGGCGGTCGGCTCCGCCGCGGTGCTGACATCCGTGGGCGCGGTGGTCGCCCTGCACGTGCTGCGACCCAACCTCGGACCCGCAGGTCATCGGCTCAGCGAGTACGCCGTCGGTCCATGGGGGTGGTTGATGACCGCCGCCTTCCTGGGGTTCACCGGTGGCCTGTTGGCTGTGCGCCGGGGCCTGCCGGCGCACGGGCGACTGGGACCCGTGCGCGCGTTGCTGGGTGTGGGAGCGGTCGGCATGGTGGTGTCAGCCGTCTTCGAGACCGATGTCACCGCCCCGCACGCGGCGCGGGAGGTGATCCACAGCACGGCGTCGAGCGGCGCCTTCCTGTCGCTCGTCGCGGCGGCGGTGTGGACGGTGACGGGCGCGCGGGCCGTGCTGGCATGGCCGACCCCGACCGTGGTGCCCGATGGCATCGTCACCCTCGCGGTGCTCGGCGCGGTCGTCAGCCCCCTCGCCCACGACGGGCCGTGGACCGGCGCCGTCCAGCGGGCGTCCTACGTCGTGCTCGTCATCTGGCTGCTGCTGCTGTCGCGGGCGCGGCCGGTGGCAGCGCCCCCGCCGCGTCACCGACGACGCCGACCGCCCCGCAGATCACCGCTCACCCGTCTCATCCGGTCCCTCCGACGGCACCTGTCCCGGCCGCGTCGAGGCGGCGCATGACCTGGCCGCGCGTGGTGAAGGACCACAACCGCGCGGTCTGCTCGACGAAGCGGGTCCAGTCGTCTCCGGACGCGGTGAACCGGTAGGTGACGCAGCCGCCGGCGAAGGTGTAGTGGCGCGTGCCGGTGTAGCCCCAGGGCGTCACGTCGATGTGCTCAAGGCGTCGCGTGCCCATCTCGTCGGTGGTGACCGCGACCGCGTCCGAGGTGTCGCACCGGTCCGCCAGGAGCACATCGACGCGGTTCGGGCTGGGCCCGGTCACGTCCGCCAGCAACGTCAGTCGGGAGCCGGCGCTGTCGATGTCGATGTCACCGAGGTCCCAGTCAGGCGGGAGCCCGGTCCGCATGCACGGGATCAGTGCCGCCTCCGGAGCCGACTGCGCCATGAGCACCGTGGTCCGATCGCCGTCGGCGCCACAGGTCGGCAGGCGCAGGTGGGCGAGCTCCGCAGCGCCACAGCCGGAGAGCAGCAGGGCCATCGCGGCCAGCCACACCGAGGCTCGCACCCGACCGTTCACAGCAACCCCGTCTCGCGGAGGCTGTCCAGGAGCGCCGACACCAGCAGCACGGTGGCGAGCGCGACCCCGGCGGTCAGACCGATGCGCCGCGGAGACCACCGCTGGACGCGGATGCGCGGATGGGGCGGCGCGAGCTGCCGGAACCGGGCCATCAGGTCACGGCCGTCGGCGCGCATCATCCGGTGCAACGAGGGACGTGTCGCCTCACTCGTCGCCGCGAAGGCCTCGGCGATCTCCTCGGGCGTGAAGAAGGTCAGTGCGGCCCGGTAGACCCGGTCGGCGTCGGTGCGCAGCGCCAGCACGATCATCATCGCCGCGAGGTCGACCGCCTGCCGCCAGGGACTGGGACGGATCTGCCCGAAGGCCGCATCGATCATGACGACCGTGCCGTCGGCACGCACCAGCACGTTGGCGGGCTTGATGTCCCGGTGCGCCAGACCGGCGTCCCACAACAGCCGCACGACGCGCAGCCCGTCGTGGATCGTGACATCGGTGATCTCGGCGTCGGTGCTCTCGCGCGCCCCGTCGATGAACTCGGTGACCAACAGGTACTCGCGCTCGGGGGTCAGCTCGACGAAGCCGTGCGGCGCGGCGACCGGCAGGCCGGCGTCTCGCATGACCCGCAGGAGGTAGTCCTCCTGCTGCACGAGCCGGCGGACGGTCGAGAACGGACGCTCGTCCTCGAGGCGGCCGTACAACAGGGTACGACCCAGCTTGTACCAGCGGTCCGACCGCATGTGGCTCGCCGCGTACAGCTTGCCGAACAGCACCGTGCCGTCGTCGAGCACGATCCGCAGCGGCGTCGAGCCGAACGACTCGGCGAGGTTGAACGGTGCCACCTCGACCGGCGCGAGGCCCAGCTGGTCGCGTAGCGCGGTGTCGATCGCGGCCGCCCGACGGCCGTCGATCGCCAGGTGCGCCGCACGCCCGCGGCGGTTCACCAGCGGGAACAGCTCCTCGGGAGCGAACACGCGGAACGCGACCAGCGGCATGGTCACGCCCACGACGACCGCGCCGACCACGGCCAGGGGATGGTCGACCCCCAGGTACAGGCGGGCGAGCACCAGGGCGAGCACCGGCACGGGGGCGACCAGCTTGGCGGTGTTGCGTGCCGGACCGTGCGGCGTCACCGTGTAGATCATGGCGACGAGCGCGAACGCCAGGGACGCGACCGGACGGGAGGGATGGGAGAAGCCGTCCCAGCCACCCAGGATCTCCACCGCCGTCGGCCGGGGCCGGGCGATCAGCACCGTCAGCCCGTCGATCAGCGCGTCGAAGACGAACCAGGAGACCAGCAGGACCGCCAGGTGCCGCCACCGCCGGAACACCACGAGCACGACGACCGTGGACCACAGCAACAGGCGGACCGTCCACCAGGATCCGAGCGCGTGGAGCGCCAGCATGACCGAGGTCAGCGGGTCCGACCGCGCCGCCGCGAACCACTGCAGGAGCCACCCGTCGATCCGGTCGATGAACGCCACCACCGACGGCACGAGGAACAGCAGCACTCCCCCCAGCACTCCCACGCACGCCACGACGAGCCACGCGACTCCGCTGCGCTCGAGCCGGCCGCGCGCCAACGGCGGTGGCTCGCCGGACGGTCGCCGACGACGGCGCGGCCCCGGTGCTGGGGTCGCCGCGGCCGCCGGCACCGTGGCGGGGTCCATCGCACTCACGACGCGTCCCCCGTGACCACGGGTTGGCGCCTGTCCACGGCATCGCCGGGCGGGTCCTGGTCACGCCGGGCCGCGGTCGCGCGCCACCACACGTAGCAGGCCGCACCGATCGGGATCTGCACGAACAGGGTGAGCACGCGGAAGATGAGCACGGCGGCCACGACCGCCGGGCGGGGTCCGCCGGCGACGACCAGGCCCGCCGTCATGGCGACTTCGACGATGCCGAGCCCGCCCGGTGTCACGGGCAGGGCCGTCAGCAGCCGGGTCAGCGAGAACACGGCCAGCACCTGCGCCCAGGTGACCATCTGCTCCGAGACGTCCATATGCCGCAGCGCGAGCAGGAGCACGAGGTACAGCGACAGGTGGCTGACGACAGTGGCGACCGACAGCCACAGCCAACGCCGGCGCAGGAGACCGATCGTCTGCCGCCGGAACCGCACCGTGGCCTGGTCCCATCCCGGATCCGCCGGCCTGCGCAGCAGCCGCAGCACCGGCGACGCCGCCCGCTGCAGCCACCCGCCGACCCGCGCCGCGAGCGCGTCGCTGCGCAGCATGAGCGCGAACAGGGTGATCGTCACCAGCAGCGCACCGACCCCGAAGAGCGCCGCCATCAGCTCGGTCCCCGTCGCGTCCCCCATCACCGCCAGCGCGGCGAACGCCACGACGGGCAGCGCCAGCTTGACGAAGTTGTTCCAGATGCCGGTGAGCACGGTCGCGAGCGCGATCTCGGGCCCGGAGTGCCCCAGCGAGGCGTACATCCCGTAGGTCATGCCGACGCCGAGCGCGCTGCCCGCCGGCAGCGTGGTGGAGACTGCGGTCGACGACTGCCCGACGAGGAACGCGTCGCGGTACGACAGGCCCGGCATCGCCGCCATCATCACGAACAGGTAGGTCGCGATGTTCCACGCCGCGGCGATCGACAGCGTGGCGATCTCCAGCCACGACATGTCGAGGATCGCGGCCCACACCTGCGACCAGTCCACCAGCGACCGTGCGGCCCACGCGATCGCCCCGACGACCACGAACGACAGCAGCGGTCGCAGGACGCTGCGCACCCGGGGCGGCACGCGTCGTCTGCCGCGGCCGGACGCGCCCGCAGTGGAGACCTCGTTCGTCGTCCCGCCCATGGGGCGACGCTACGGACGGCCACCGCGGCAGCGCATCGGCGAACTCGCCAGTCCTGGGCGGCGGCGGTGACGTCCGCCGCCCAGCGGCTGGCGCGCACGCACCCTCCGGGCACGCCACACTGGACCACGACCACACGTGCGGCGGTCCCGCGTCCCGCCCGGCGGTGAGGCAGGTGTCGCGACAGTGCTCCGAAGCGATCCGACGCCACGCGTCCACCACCGACCGTACCGGCGGTTCGGTGTCGGCGTGGTGCTGTCCGCGGCGGTCGTCGCCGTCAGCTGGGTGCTGGTGACCCGCCTCGACGTACCGGCGGTCGAAGCCTGGACGTTCCGCGCCGTCAACGATGCGCCGGGCGCGTGGTGGCCGGCGCTGTGGCCGGTGATGCAGCTTGGCAACCTCGCAGCCCCGGTCGTCGTCGCGGCGGCGGCGGGCGCCGCGCTGCGGCGCTGGCGTCCCTCCGTGGCGGTGCTGGTCGCCGGCTACGGCGCGTGGGCCGCGGCGCAGGTCGTCAAGGACCTCGTGGCACGGGCCCGGCCACACGCGCTGCTGCCCGACGTCGTGCTCCGCGAGGGCGTGCATGGCCTGGGCTTCGTCTCGGGTCACGCGGCGATCGCCACCGCGATGGCCACCGCGGTCTGGCCCTACCTCGGTGGACGCGGTCGGATGGCGGTGGCCGCGTCGGTGCTGCTGGTCGGCGTCGGACGCGTCTACGCGGGCGCGCACCTGCCACTCGACGTCATCGGTGGCGCCGCGATCGGCGTGCTCATCGGGCTGGCGGTCAACACCGCGGTCGGGCTGCCCCACGACCGCCTGCAGGCGCCGGTCGAGGACGGACCCCGGCGGTCGTGACGTCGACGCGTGGGCGGGTGTCGGGCGACGCCCACAATGGTCGCGGTGACGCACGTCGCAACGAAGCAGGAGCTGCCCCGCGAGATCGCCCCGATCGACGTGCCGGTCGACGGCCGACCCGTCAGCCCACCGTGGGCTGCGGAACGCTGCGCGGCGCCGCCGGGGGCCGCGGCAGCGGGAACCAGCGCAGCCGCTCGACCTCCTCGTCGAGCAGCGCGTGGACCGCGGTCCCGCGTGGTCGGTGACCGAGGGTGTCGGCGATGCGGTCGGCATCCGCGAGGTAGCCGGTGAGCGCCGCCCCGGTCCCTGCCCACCCGTCCTGCGGAGACGACCGCTCCCCGTCGGCGACGTGCGTGACGTCGGGGAGGCTGCGCACCGCGGTGCGCGGCCGCTCGCGATGGTGCCACCGCCCCGTCGCCGGGTCGACGTCGTAGGCCGTGAGGAACTCCTCGCCGCGTCGGGCGACCAGGTCGACCGCGTCGAGCAGGAACCCAGCCACCGCCTCGCTGATGAAGTAGGTGAAGCTCACCCGCGCCCACCCTGGCCTGAGCACGTCGAACCCCCGTTCGATCTGCGCGTGGTAGGCACGTGAACGGTCCACATCGATCGCCAGCAGCCGGTGGGCGTAGGGCCCCGCGCAGGAGCACCCACCCCGGGCCTGGATCCCGAACAGGTCGTTGAGCAGCGTCACGACGAGGTTGTGGTGCAGGTACCCGCCGGATGCGCTGCGGACCCGGAACGAGATGATCGGCAGACGGGGCGCGTCCAGGTTGCCGAGCACCTCGAGTCGGGGATTGGCGCTCCAGCGCGTGATGGCCCGCCGGGCGAACGCGTCCTCCCGGCGGCGGATCTCCTCGACGCCGACCGCCTGCTTGAGCTGGAACACCAGCCCGGCCCTGATCGACTCCACGATGGCCGGCGTGCCACCCTCCTCCCGCTGCTCGACGTCGCGGGCGTAGTGGTGCGCATCGGGGCTGACCCAGGTCACGGTCCCGCCCCCCGGTACCGTCGGCACCCGGTTGCGGCTCACCGTCGATCCGACGACGATCGCGCGCTCC
>CAYVGE010000053.1:0-12155 GCA_964450395.1 uncultured Actinomycetota bacterium | reverse complement strand
GTTGCGGAAGAGGTCGCGGCGGGCGACCAGGACCCCCGGCGTGCCCGGGCCGCCGATGAACTTGTGCGGCGAGATGAACACGGCATCCTTGTGCCCGCCGGCGTGGTCCCTGGCACCCATGCGGATGTCGACGTAGGGCGCAGCGGCCGCGAAGTCCCAGAACGCGAGCGCACCGTGGCGGTGCAGCACCGCCGACACCCGCTCGGTGTCCGACAGGATGCCGGTGACGTTCGACGCCGCGGAGAAGCTGCCGATGCGCAGCGGCCGGTCGCGGAAGCGGTGCAGCTTCGCCTCGAGGTCGTCGACGCTGATCTGGCCGTGCTGGTCTTCGGCGACCACCACGACGTCGGCGATCGTCTCGCGCCAGGCGAGCTCGTTGCTGTGGTGCTCGAACGGTCCGACGAGGACCACCGGCCGGTCACCTGCGGGGATCCGGTCCGCCAGGCCGTAGCGACGGTCGAGCTCGACGGGCAGCCGCAGGTTCAACGCCGTGACGAGCCGGTCGATGGCGCCGGTCGACCCCGAACCGCAGAACACGACCGCGTGCTCGTCGCCTGCACCGACCGCCTCGCGGATGACGCGGCGGGCCTCCTCGCGGAACGCCGTGGTCTGCGCGCCCGTCGCCGAGCTCTCGGTGTGCGTGTTGCCGTACCACGGCAGCACGGTGTCGCGGATCACGTCCTCCACGAGGTCGAGCGCGCGACCGGACGCGGTGTGGTCCGCATAGGTGATGCGGCGCGCGCCCCACGGGCCCTCGAGCACCTGGCCCTCGCCGATGACCCCGCGGCGGATGCGCGCGATGAGCTGCTCACTGTCCATGTCGTCTCCCTGCGCCACAGCACCGCACCCGACGTGCGGCCGCACACCGCGGGGGCCCGGCCACCACGGGTGCGGTGCTGCACCAGCACAGGAGGCGTGCGCGCCGGCGGGGATACACGGCCCAAACGATTCCTCCACGATGTTGACAGCCTGCGATCACAGGGGTACAAGAAGTTGTCGCGGTTGAGCAGCCAGCCGCGTCGGGAGCCTTCCGACGGTCGGCGCACATGCGTCCGGATCCGGCGGCCTCCGATCGCGCGAGCGGAGGGTCGCGCGACGGCAGCGGCGGGGCCATCCGACGACGACCGCGCATGCGGCCGTCGCCACACGGGCTGCACCCGTGCGATCACCACGGTGAGCGGGCGGGCGCGACGCGGGAGCCCGCGGTGGCGCCGTCGGGTCCGCCCGTCGGAGCGCTCTCGTCCCACGTGGCTCGACGGCGCAGGAGGGCGCTATCGCCAGGCTCAGCGCACCACGTGACGGCGACCAGCCGATGGACCGGAGCCGCCGCGCCGCCGCGATCGCCCGGCTGCTGGGCAGGCTGGCCCCCATCCTGCACCGCGGGCGGCCGCGGGCACGGCGGAGCCGGCCGGTACGGCTGGTGGACGCGCCGGTCGCCATCGCCACCACGACCCGTGGGTGGTTGCGTGACCGGGACCCGGTCGACCGCCCGCGGGTCGAGGGCCACCAGACGGTCGTCGCCGACCAGGTCCGGGCGCTGTCCGTCGCCATGCACCGCGGCGCGCGCGGCCTGACCGAGGTCGTGGACCTGCTGGTCGCCGCCGCCCCGTCCACGACGGCCGGTGGGCTCGACGGCCCGACGGTCACGGTCGATCTCCCCCGCCCACCGGCAGGCACGCGCGCGACCGCCGACATCGTGACGACGATCGAGCACCTCGCCGCGAGGGGTGGCAGCCCGTCACTGGCGGTGCCGGCAGACGCACGCGATCTGACCACCTGGATCGCCGACGAGATCGAGGGCCAGATCGCGGGGCGCGCCCCGTCGCCCTACGCCAGCGGGCATCTCCTGGGCCCACCGCCGTGCCCACTGCTGCGAGCCGCCATGCGCCACGACCTTGGCCAGGCCACCATCCACGCGTACCGGCACCCGGGCTTCACGCCACGCCAGGTCGCCGCGGTCCGGTCCTCGGCGGTGGCGGACGCGCTGACGCGGGATGCCGGCGCGACGCTCGACCAGCTGTACGGCGCGATCGGGATGGCGCGCCTCGACCTGCTCACCGAGCTCGGGCACCTCATCGAGCTCGGCGCGGTGTTCGGCATCAGCCACCACTGGTATCCCTACGACATCACCGTGGTGGCGCACCTCGATGCCGGCATGGTCCGCACCGGCTGCGGCTGCCCCGTGACGGCGTGACCCGACGCCGTCGACCGGAGGCGACGCGTCATCCCCGCTCCGGCGGCCGGCCCACCGCGGCCTGAGCCCGCGGCGGGAATCCCTCCGGCGCGGAGATGGGTCCGCAGTTCCGACGTGACGCAGCCCCCGACCGGGATGGCCGGAGGCTGCACGGTCGTTGTGCGGGGAGAGACGGTTCGCGCCGCGACGCGGCGAGGCGACCCGCGCCGGGTCTCAGACCAGGCGGAGCAGCACGATGACGAGAATGACGATCACGAGAACCGTGATGACAGTACGAAGCATCGTTGAACCTCCCTCCTCACGATCGAGATGGAACGGCCGCAGGCTGCCCCTCGGAACAGCCGGCAAACCAGGGCTCCTCCGATGGACGGCTCCGCCGGTCACCCGGACACAACCACCAGCACCGTGGCGCACCGCAACGGACCGCCGGTGCGTCGTTGCCCCCCACCGCCACCGGTGACGGCGACGGTTCCGGCAGCATACACGGCCCGCGGACCACGCCCTCGGTCATCGGACCGGACGCGCCGGACGCCCCACGACCGGACAGGACGCACACGGCAACCGAGCACGGGACCTCGTCCGCCTCGAGCAGGTCGTGCGGGTCCACACTGAGCCGCCGGGCACCGTGCTGATGTCGGCGGGGTCCCGGGTCGACGCCGTGTACGTCGTCCGGCGCGGCGACATCCGGCTCGCGACCCGGCGGCCGGGTGGCGTGCGTCAGGCGGCGCGGCGGCGCAGCTCGATCGCCGGGCACCGGTCCATGACCACCGCCAGACCGGCCTGCCGGGCGCGCTCGGCGGCGGCCTCGTCGATGACGCCGAGCTGCAGCCAGACCGCCCGCGCGCCGACGGCGATCGCCTCGTCCACGTGGGCACCGGCCAGCTCGGAGCGGCGGAAGATGTCGACGACCTCGATGCCGAGGTGGTCGGGCACCGCGGCCAGGTCCGGCCAGGAGCGCCGTCCCAGCACCTCGTCGCACCGTGGGTTCACCGGCACGGTCCCGTAGCCGTGCTGCTGCAGCGTCCGCATGACACCGTGGCTCGGCCGATGGGAGCGCGGAGACGCGCCGACCACCGCGAAGACGCGACACCGATCGAGGATCCAGTCGACCGCCCCGTCGACGTCGGCGGGCGGCGGGCCCGCTGGTTGGTCGGTCATCGCTTCCTCACGGTGCTTCGTCGGTCTGGGCGCAGCCACACGTCACTGACGGTGGGAGCGACGGCACCGCGTGCCGCAGCGGTGCCACCGGCACCTCGCCGACGATGGCGATGGTCGCCTAGTGGAGCCGTTCCCCGACGCCGGGCCCCGTGAACGTTGCGCGGCCAGAGCATCGTGGTGCGCACTTGACGGGCGCGGGTTACACGCTATGGTTCTCATGTGAGACGAGGCCGGTTCGTTCCCCCGGCCTCAGGGGGAACTTCTCACTACCTCCGGCAGCCCCGGACCCGGTTGCTTCCATTCGAGATCGACTTGGAAGGAGCCGTGACCATGTCCGAACGATGGGGTTTCTGCGGTCGCTGCCAGCGCTGGTTCTACGCGCAGGCGAACGCGGTCGACATCGACGAGGTGCGCTGCCCGGTCTGTGATGCGTCACCGACCAGTGTGCGGTCGCAGCCGACCCACGATGCGCCGGCGGTGGCGTGATGAGTGCGCCGACCGACCACGCCCAGCCGCACCTACGCCAGTCCCGGCACCAGCGGGTGGTGGGCGGCGAACGCCTCGACGACTTCGGCGTACAGCGCACCTGCATCGTCGACGAGTGCGACACCGTGCTGTCGCGCTACAACCCGTCGACGACGTGCGCCGTGCACGCCGGATGGCGCGACACGAGGCAGCGCTCGCACGCCTGAGCGCCTCCCGGGACGGGACCCGTCACAGTTCACGAGGATGTTGCACAACGTGAGATAAGTTGTGCGTTGAGTAGTTTCGACCAGTACAGTCGGCGCGGCCCAGACCACGAGTGCCAGGGCGGGTGATGCCGACGTGTCGATCCTCAACCACGACGTACCGCCGACAGCGGACGGTGACGAGCTGTCCGGCAGCACGCCCGGTGCCGCCCGACACGACCGTGCCGCGTCGGCGCACGTCGGCTGGACGTTCGGCGCCGAGGTGTTCGACGCGCTGCCCAGCCCCATGGCGCTCGTCGCACCATCGGGCATCGTCACCGAGGTCAACACGGCATGGTGCCGCCTGACCGGCGAGCACGCCGACACCGACGTCGGGCGGCCCCTGTGGCAGCGCTTCAGCCCGGCAGAGCGGGCCCACCTGGCAGCACTCGTCGAGCGGTACGCCCACGCCGCCGGGCCGGACACCCGCCCGACGGTGGCGGGCACCGAGCTGCGCCACGCCGACGGCCGCCGCCTCGACGTCGCGCTGCGGCTCGGCGCGACGACCGACGACCGCGCGCCCCGCATCCTGCTGGCCCAACTCGAACCCCTGGCGTCGGACGACCGCGAGGCGGCTGTGCGCCAGCCGGGCACGGGTGACCGCCAGATCGCCCTGGCCTCGATCGCCCGCGCCGTCGCGAGCGGCGGTGACCTCGACCGGTGCGCCGGCACGGTGCTGGCGGCGGTCGCCCGCGCCACCGGCTGTCCGCTGGTCGGCCTGTGGCGGCGCGCCGCGCGTCGGGAAGCGCTGGTCCTGGCCGACGGCATCGGCTTCCCCGCCTCGGCGCGGGGGCGGCTGGTGCTCGACACCGATCCCGACGGGCTGGCCGGCCACACCCTCCGCTCCCGCAGCGTCGTCGTCATCGGCGGTCCGTCCGGCACCCACGCGCAGCTGCCGCACGTGCTCCGCGACCGCGGTGTCGTCACCGGCGCGGCCGTCGGGCTGTACGGGCCGGCCGGCGCCGACGGCGTGCTGACCCTCGGGGCCCCGCACAACCGGCACCTGCCGGACGACGCCGTCCGCTTCCTGTCGATCGTCGGCGACCTGGTCAGCATGGCGCTGCAACGCGAGGCGGTGGACGACCTCATCAACGGCGAGCGGCAGCGCACGACCCAGACCGCGCGCGAGCTCGAGCTGCTACGCCGGCGCTGGGAGCTGGCACACGATGTGGCCGACCTCCTCGACTGGCGCTGGGCGGCTCCGGCGCCGGTCGAGGTCGACCGGCGGCTGTGGCCGCCACCGCGGCTGTCGCTGCAGGCATGCCTGGACGGCGGGCCGCAGGCGCTGGTCGACACCGCCGTCGACGACGACGTCGAGGCGCTCGCCGAGGCGTTGAACACCTGCCTGCGGCTCCAGGCCGAACTCGACTGCTCGCTCCGCCTCCACACGACCGACGGCATCCAACGCGTCCGGCTGCGCGGCACCGTCGACCGGGACCGCCAGGGCATCGTGCGCGAGATCTCGGGCGTCGCGATGAGCAGCCCCGTCGAGGAACCGGTGACCGACCGGTCCCACGACGGCTCGGCACCCTCCGACGACCAGGGTCCGGGGGCGCACGCCGCGCACGACCTCAACAACCTGCTGACGGCGATCCTCGGCACCGCCGAGCAGCTGCTCGCCGACGGCGAGGACCGCCACCGGCTCACCGCCATCGTGCGTGCCGGCCGACGCGCACACGCGCTGGTGGCCGGCCTGCAGCCCGGCCACGACGAGGAGCACCCGCTGGCGGGTGCGTACGAGCTCGCCGATGTCGTCGACCAGGTCCGGCCGCTGCTGCCCGGTCTGGTGGGTACGTCCATCGACCTGGTCTACGAGCTGGGGCGCGGCGCGCGCACCAGCCAACCGCCGCGGCACGCGCTCGAGCGGGTGCTGCTGAACCTGGTGAGCAACAGCCGTGACGCGATCGACGGCGCGGGGACCATCCGCATCGCCGTCGACACCTGCATCCAGCTCGACGAGCAGGACGCCCCCTCGGCGCCGCCGGTCGGCAGCTGGGCACGGCTGACGGTCACCGACGACGGCGTCGGCATGGCGCCGGCCGACCAGGAGCGCGCCTTCGATCCGGGGTACACGACCAGGACCGCCGGCCGCCACCAGGGGCTCGGCCTCGCGTCGGTCCGCGAGACGGTCGCGGCCGCCGGCGGTGTCATCTGCGTCGACTCGGTCGTCGGTCGCGGCACCGCCATCGAGATCCACCTGCCGCTGACCGCCCGGGCCGCTGCGCGCCTGCAGCCGCTGCGGCCGCCACCGTTGCCCGCCGGTCCGCCGGCGCCGACCTCCGAGCCCGCGGCGGCAGACGATCCCGACCGCCGGGTCGCGCTGCTCGTCGACGACGAGCCATCGGTGCGCACGCTGGTGGCGGACCTGCTCGCACGCCTGGGCTTCACCGTCCACATCGCCGCCGGAGGCGCGGGGGCGCTCGCCCTCGCCCGCGACCTCGACCACGTCGACCTCGTCGTCAGCGACCTGCGGATGCCCGACATCGACGGCCTGATGCTGGCCCGGCGGCTGCGCACCATCCACCGCCACACCGCCATCGTCCTGCTGACCGGGGCGCCGCCGTCCGCGCCGATCGCCGACCGCAAGCTGCGCGTCGTGCGCAAGCCGTTCGACTGGGAGGCGCTGCGCGACGCCGTGCGCAGCCTCGTGCCGCCACCGGCAGAGCTCGAGCCGAGCTACCCCGCCGCCAACGGCTGAGCCCGGCTACAACCAGCCGTTGCGGCGGAACCCGCGGTACAGCGCGACGCACACCGCGGTCATGAGCAGCAGCGCCGCCGGGTACCCCCACGGCCAGTCGAGTTCGGGCATGTAGGTGAAGTTCATGCCGTAGATGCCGGCGATCAGCGTGGGCACCGCCGCGATGGCCACCCAGGCCGAGATCCGGCGGGCGTCCTCGTTCTGCTGGATGCCGACCTGCGCGAGGTTGGCCTGCAGGATGCTGGTCAGCAGATCACGGTGGGCGTCGATCTGCTCGTCGACGCGCCGGGCGTGGTCGCCCACGTCGCGCAGGTACTCCGTCAGCTGCGATGTATCGACGGCCACCCGGTTGCGCGTCAGCAGGTCCAACGGCTCGATCAGGCCGGTCGTCGCCTGGTGGAAGTTCAGCACCTGCCGCTTGAGCCGGTAGATGCGCTCGGTCGGGTTGTACCCTTCACTGAAGACCTGCTCCTCGACCTGCTGCACGTCGCGGTCGAGGTCGCGCACGATCGGCAGGTAGCCGTCGACCACGCGGTCGAGCACGGCGTAGAGCACCGCGACGGGCCCGTGGGCCAGCAGGGCGGGATCGTCCTCGAGCCGCGAGCGCACCGGCCCCAGCTCGCCGAGGTCGCCGTGGCGGACCGTGACCACGAAGCGCTCACCGACGAACAGCATGATCTCGCCGAAGCTGACCTGCTCGGCCTCGTCGTCGTAGCTGGCCGGCTTGAGGACGACGAACAGGCTGTCGCCGTAGACCTCCAGCTTGGCCCGCTGGTGCGCCTTGATCGCATCCTCGACGGCGAGCTCATGCAGCCGGAAGCGCCGGGAGACGTCATCGAACTCGTCGGCCGACGGGTTGTGCAGACCGACCCAGACGAAGGCGTCGTCGGCGGCCGCCTGCTGGTAGGCCTCGTCGAGCGACATCTCGCGTTCCGCGCGCTTGCCGCCCTCGTACAGCCCGCAGTCGACGATCATCGCGGAACCGCCGCCGCACCGGTCGGCCGCCGCTTCAGGCTGCGCCCAGCTCGGGATCGCGGGACAGCGCGGCGACCGCCTGCTCGGCCCGCCGCACGGCCTCCTGGACGTCGCGGGTGCGCACCGCCTCACCGATGTGCACGGCCACCGCGTGCCGGCGGGGCCAGCTCGCGCCCTTGGGCAGCACGTGGCGGGTACCCACCACGCCGACCGGCACGAGCACGGCACCAGCGGCCGCGAGCCGGCCGATGCCCGACCGGAACTTGCCGCCACCCCGGGTGCCCTGTGGGTAGATCAACACCGACCAGCCGGCGGCCAGCAGTTCCTCGGTGCGCCGCAGACCGCGGGCGCCCTCCCGGGGGAACGGGAACGCCCCCAGGGATGCGGCGAGCGCCAGACCCTTGAGCCTGTCGGCGAACCAGTAGTCATCGGCGGCGGCGACCGCGAGCGGGCGCTGGCGCGCGAGCACGTCGAGCAGCACCACGGTGTCGGCGTGGCTGACGTGGTTGGCGACGAACACGACCGGCTCGCGCGGGGGCCGGGCGTGGTGGTGGACCGTCAGCGGGCTGCAGAAGGCCAGGCGGATCGGCAGCCACAGGAACCACCGCATGAGCATCCGGCCGAACTTTCCGGCCCCGCGCAGCCGTCCCACGAACAGGGAGCTGCCCAGCCACTTGCGGCGCCTGCGCTCGTCGTCCATCCCTACCGTGACCATGCAGTGGGACCCACCAGTTCGCTTCGCGGGATCTCGTTCACGATGCCATCCTGACGACTCCGAGACAAGAGCGGCCGGTGTCAGGAGCACGCCGCGCTCGACGGCGTCGTGCCGCCGTCCGACATCAGCTCCTCGACGGCCGACACGGGGATGGCCAGACCGTATCCGGTCTCGGTCTCGACGCCGAACACCACCCCCACCAGCTCGCCACGCTCGTCGACCACGGCGCCACCGGAGTTCCCCGGCACCACGGTCGCGGTCAGCCGCATCACGGGGCTGGCGTCGACCGGCGACCGCAGCCGCGCATACTCGACCACCCGGCCGCGCCCGACCGTCTGGCGGCCGCCGTTGGGGAACCCGGCCACCACGACGGCGGCACCGTTGCGCGCGTCGCGCTGCGCCAGGCGCGCCACCGTCGGCAGCCGGACCGACACGCGGACGAGTGCGAGGTCATCGGCGACCGCGACCGTCAGCACGCTGGCGGTCGCGCTGGTGCCATCCCAGTAGTTGAGCTCGATCGTGTCGACGCCCGACACGACGTGGCGGTTGGTCACCAGCAGCCGCGGCGCCAGCGCCACCCCCGATGCCGTGCCCAACCGACCACAGCCGCGCGAGCGCACCCGCACCGTCAGCTGCCGGCTGACCCGCGCGACCGACGAGGCCCGCAGCTCCGGTGCGCCGGTCGGCGCCAGCGCCAGCGGACCCGGCACCGACGACGGACCCGGCGCGGCCATCGGTCCGGCGTCCGACCGGGCGTCGGCGACGGCCACCGCCGCGGCCGTGGGCTCGGCGGGCGCCTCGACGCAGCCCGTGAGCAGCAGCGCCGCCGCGACGGCGCCCACCAGCCGCCGCGTCATCGCCCGTTGGTGAGCAGAGCGTCCGCATCTGACCCGACCTGCTCGCAGCCGGCCTGGGCGGCGGTCAGCGCCCGTTGCCACGACGTCACGTCACTGCCGCTGATCAGCCCCACCCGCGCCGCCTCGATCTGGGCGATGCAGCTGTCGACCTGGGCCTGCAGCGCGCGGATCTGCGCCGCCGACGGCACGGCCGTCGACGTCGTCCCGAGGTCCTGGGCGCGAGCGGTATCGCTGGCCAGCGTCACCACCCGCGCCTCGAGCGCCGCGGCGTCGGACTCCGACACCGCCAGCTGCTCGGCGATCGCCCGCCGACGCTGCACCGCCACGCGCCGCCGCGCACGCTCCCGCGCGGCGGTCCGGCGTGCCTGGTCGGCCTGCGCCTCGGCCTGCTCGGCGCGGCGCTCCGCCGCCACCGACCGGTCGCGCCAGGCGGTCGCGGCGGTGTGGTTGCCCACCGCCACCGTGGTCGCCGCCGCCAGGGCGGCGACGGCCAGCGCCATCAGGACCCAGGAACGTCGTGGCCGCCGGAGGCCCGTCCGCACCGTCGGCGTCGACCCGGTGAGGTCGATGACGGTGTCGCCCGCCGGCACGTCGGGGTCCTCGACGGTACGTGGCGCCACGTCCGGAGCGGTCACCCGCCCGTCCGGTGCCGCGTCCGGGACCGCCTCCTGCTGTTGTGGCGCGTCGGTGTCCGAGCGGGCCCGGGCACGGGCCAGGAAGACCCGCGACGGCGACTCGGCAGGCACGCGCGACGACCGTCCTCTCAGCTAGTTCGATGTTCCCGCCGCGCTGCACTCCGCGGCACGCATCCACCGGAACCCGTCACCGGGCGGATGACGCGCAGCGCGCTGCAGCACTCACCCATGGTATCCACGGCGCGCGGTGGGCGCCGATCGCGACGGCAGGTCGGGGGCGGGGTCAACGGCTGTCGTCGACTGAGGCGGCCGATCGACCTCGTCCAGGGCCTCACGCAGGTGGGCCAGGTCGTCGAGCAGGTCCCGCATGGTCGCTTCGCGGTCCAGGTCGTGCCCGGTGCGCAGCGCCGATGCCCGCCAGGCGGCGGCCCGCAGGTCGTGCACCTGGCTCTCGAGCCGTCCGTGCAGGTCGCGGACCTGCCCCCGCAGGCGTTCGATGTCGTCCACGCGGGCGCCGAGGGCCTGCGCCCGCTCGCCCTCGGCGTCGCGCCACTGCTCGACCCACAGGTCGCGGCGCATCCGCCGGGGACCGAAGCGCCGGAGCTGGCGCGCGAGGTCGTCGCCGGACCGGGCGAGCGCACCGCACTGCTCCAGCACGGCGTCGACCATGTGCTGGTGGTCACCGAGCCGCTCGGCCAGCGGCGAGTCGTCCCACCCGGCGACGGTCCCGGCGTACTGGTCGCGCGCCGTCCACGCCGCGGCCAGCAGCCGCCGCCACACGCCCCCCAGCCGTGCGGGGTCACCGACCCGCTCCACCAGCTCGCGGCGTGCGCGTGCCCGGCGCCGTCGTCCGATGCCCGGCAGCCACGCCGCCGCGGCCACGCCGCCGCCCAGCAGCACCCAGCCCACCAGGTCGAGCGCACTGCCGACGTCGACGGCCAGCACGCTGCCGACGACACCGGAGTCCACGACGACCATCGCGGCGACGCCCCCTGTGGTCACGGACGCCACCGCGACGAGCGTCACCAGCAGGTCCCTGCCTGCGCCGCCGGAGCCGTCCACATCTGACACGATCGCTCCAATCGTACCGTTGTGGTCGCCGCCCACCGTGTGGTGCGCTGCTGCCACCGACCGACCACGGGAGGACGCACCGTGCGCCCCGAGGCCGTACCCCCCATCGTCGCCGCTGACTGGCTGCGCCGGCACCGCGCGGCCGTGGCGGTCGCCGACGTCCGTTGGTACCTCGACGGGCGCAGCGGCCGTGCCGCCTACGAGCGGGGCCACCTGCCCGGCGCGGTGTTCGTCGATCTGGACCGGTGGCTCGCCGCACCGGCGTCGGCCGCCGCCGGCCGCCACCCACTGCCACGTCCCGAGGTGTTCGCCGAGGGCATGGGCCGGCTGGGCATCGGCGACGCCACGACGGTCGTCGCCTACGACGACGCCGACGGCGGCACAGCCGCGCGCCTGGTGTGGCTGCTGCGCGCGACCGGACGCCCCGCCGCACTGCTCGACGGAGGCCTGCGCGGCTGGGACGAGCCGCTGTCGCGCGTGGCGCCGGTGGTCGTCCCCGGGTCGATGACCGTCCGCGCGTGGCCCGCGGCGCGGCTGGCCGACGCCGATGCGGTCGCCGCCGCAGCCGCGGGTGGGCGGGTGGTGATCGACGCGCGGGCCCCCGAACGTTACGCCGGCGAGGTCGAGCCGGTCGACGCCCGCGCCGGGCACGTCCCGGGCGCGGTCAACCTGCCCTTCGCCGGCAACATCGACGAGACGGCGCACTTCCTGGACCGCGAGGCGCTGCATGCCCGGTACACGGGCGCCGGGGTCGACGAGCGCACCGGGGCCATCGTCTACTGCGGCTCCGGGGTCACGGCGTGCCACGCCCTGCTGGCGATGGAGCGCGCGGGCCTGCCCGGCGGGCGGCTGTACGCCGGGTCGTGGTCGCAGTGGAGCGCCGACCCGTCGCGCCCCGTCGCCCCGTGACACCGGTGGGACGGCACCCGCCGGCGGGCGCCCTCGCCGGCTCCCACGATGGACGGGGCGCCCCCGTGGGGACATCCCGTCCATCGGATGCTGCCGTGCGGCCTAGCTGCAACCGCTGGTCGTGCCGCACTGCGGGCAGCAGTGGCACGAGCCGGCGCGCACCATCGACACGCCGCACTGGTAGCACATCGGCGCGTTCGAGTAGTTGTCGTCGA
>CAYVGE010000052.1:10303-19506 GCA_964450395.1 uncultured Actinomycetota bacterium | reverse complement strand
TGGGCGAGGACCTGCTGTTCGGCACCGCTCAGATGACGCTCGACGGCACCGTCGACGGCGACGTGCTGGGGACCGCCGGCACCTACGTCAACCGCGGTTCAATCGGCGGGACCGAGACCGTCACGATTCAGGAGCCCGAGGACACGGCACCCACGGCCACCGACCGTGTCCTGGACGCAGCCGGCAGGTTGGTCAGCGTGCTGCTGATCGCAGCGCTCGCGCTGTGGCTCGTCCCACGCCTGATCGACGAGCCCACCCGCACGCTCCGCGGGCGACCGCTGATGAGCCTGCTCGTCGGTGCCGGGGGGTTGGTCGCGATCGCCATCGGCGTGCCGGTGCTGCTCGTCGTCGGGGCGGTGCTGGCCGTCGCGCTCACGTTCATCGGCCTTGGTGACCTCGTGGGGCTCGTGGTGCTCACCGTGATCGCGGTGCTCGTGCTGGTCGCGCTGGTGCTGGTCCTGGCGCTCGGGTTCGTCGCCCCCGCCATCGTGGGCCTGGCCCTCGGCGACCTGATCGTCCCCGGCAGCGCGGGCAACCGGCGGTGGTGGGCCCTACTCGTCGGGGTGCTGCTGGTCGTCGCCGTCTCGGCGGTGCCGGTCGTCGGTGGGTGGTTCGCGTTCTTCGTGGCCCTGTTCGGCTTCGGCGCGCTGCTGCTCGCACCGGCATCACGGAACCGGACGCCGACGACGGCCGAACCCACGCCCACGACGCCCGGGGCAGCCTGAGCCACCACGTCGCCGCAGATCTCGTTGACGATGCCGCGACTCCGGATGTTGTGCCTGCGATGGGGAAACGAAGGTGGACGTGCGATGGAACATCTTCGTCCTGGGTCTCGACGACATCAACGTCGCGGCGCTCGAGGAGCTGCCCGAGGCGGACAGCTACGCGTTCCACCGGTTGCTCACGGTGGAGGAGCTGCAGCAGGGAGACGAGATCCCGGTTCCGCAACTGGTCGATGAGGCCACGCGCCAGCTCGAGGCGTTCGGCGGACCGGTCCACGCCATCATCGGGTACTGGGACTTCCCGGTCACCACGATGGTGCCGATCCTCAGCGGGCGATTCGGCCTGCGGTCGCCGTCGCTCGCGTCGGTCCTCAAGTGCGAGCACAAGTACTGGGGCCGACTCGAGCAGTCGAAGGTCATCGACGAGCATCCCCGGTTCGCGCTCGTCGACCTGGACGGTGACCCCCGCCTCCCCGACCTCGAGCACCCGTTCTGGCTGAAGCCGGTGAAGTCGTTCTCCTCCGACCTGGCGTTCCGCATCGACGACGAGGAGGGCTTCGGTGAGGCGCTGCGGAAGATCCGTGGCGGCATCGGTCGTGTGGCGGACCCGTTCGAGTGGATCCTCGAGCATGCGGACCTGCCTCGTGCGGTCGCGGAGGCGGGCGCGCACGCGTGCATCGCCGAGGAAGCCGCCAGTGGACAGCAGGTCACGATCGAGGGGTACAGCCTCGACGGAGAGGTCGAAGCGTACGGCGCGATCGACTCGCTGTGCTATCCCGGGTCGTCGAGCTTCCTGCGCTTCCAGTACCCGTCGCGGCTGCCCGCCGACGTGACCGCGCGCATGGGTGAGATCGCCCGGACGGTCATCCTCCACGTCGGTCTCGACGCCTCGACGTTCAACGTCGAGTTCTTCTGGGACGCGGACACCGACACGATCCGTCTGCTCGAGGTGAACCCGCGCCTGTCGCAGTCGCACGCCCACCTGTTCACCGACGTCGACGGCGCACCCAACCACCACGCGATGGTGGAGGTGGCGCTGGGCAGGAGGCCACGGCTGCCGCACCGCGACGGTCCGCACGCGGTCGCGGCGAAGTGGTTCCTGCGCAGGTTCTCAGACGGCACCGTGACGCGGAGCCCCACCGAGGACGAGGTCGCCGCCGTCGAGGCCGAGGTCCCGGGCGCCATCATCCAGGTGATCGCCCAGGAGGGAGATCGGCTGTCGGACCAGCACGACCAGGACAGCTACAGCTACAAGCTGGCCAACATCTACGTCGGCGGAGCCGACGAGGAGGAGCTGGCGGACAAGTACGAGCGGTGCGTCGCCGCGCTGCCGTTCACGTTCGACGAGGAGACCGGGGACAGCTGATGCGAGCCGTGACGTCGCTGCCGTACGAGATCCGGGAAGACGAGCACGTGTGGATCCCGATGGCCGACGGCGTCCGGCTGGCCGCACGGATCTGGCGTCCGGTGGCCTCCGACGACGACCCCGTGCCGGCGGTCTTGGAGTTCATCCCGTACCGCAAGCGGGACCTGACCGCGGAACGGGACTCGATCCAGCATCCCTACATGGCCGGTCACGGGTACGCCTGCGTCCGGGTCGACCTCCGCGGCAGTGGCGACTCGGAGGGCGTGCTGACCGACGAGTACCTGCCATCGGAGCTCGACGACGCGGAGGAGGTGCTCGCCTGGCTCGCCGCCCAGCCCTGGTGCGACGGCACCGCCGGGATGATGGGCATCTCGTGGGGCGGGTTCAACGCGCTGCAGGTCGCGGCCCGCCGCCCGCCACAGCTCGGGGCGGTCGTGACCGTGTGCTCCACCGACGACCGCTACGCAGACGACGTGCACTACATGGGCGGATGCCTGCTGTCGGACAACCTGTCGTGGGCCTCGACGATGTTCGCGTACAACTCCTGCCCACCAGACCCGGCGCTGCTCGGGCAGCGCTGGCGCGAGTTGTGGCACCAGCGCATCGAGGGCAGCGGCCTGTGGCTGGAAGCGTGGCTGCGGCACCAGCGGCGTGACGGCTACTGGCGGCACGGCTCGGTGTGCGAGGACTTCTCCGACGTCACCGTGCCGGTCCTTGCGGCCAGCGGCTGGGCGGATGGCTACACCAACGCGGTGTTCCGGCTGCTCGAAGGCCTCGACGTGCCGCGCAGGGGGCTGGTCGGTCCGTGGAGCCACAAGTACCCCCACCTCGGGAAGCCGGGTCCGGCCATCGGCTTTCTGCAGGAGGTCGTCGCGTGGTGGGACCGCTGGCTCAAGGGCATCGACAACGGTGCGCTCGACGGCCCCATGCTGCGGATCTGGATGCAGGAGAGCGTCCCGCCGTCGACCGCCTACCGCGAGCGTCCGGGCCGTTGGGTCGGCGTGTCCGAGTGGCCGTCACCGAACATCACCACGGAGATCCGGCCACTCGAACCGGGCCGGATCGGCGAGACCGGCGAGCAGCCACCCCGCGACGTCGTGATGATCGAGTCGCCGCTCTCCGTCGGGCAGTTCGCCGGCAAGTGGTGCTCCTACAGCGCCCTGCCCGACCTGCCCTACGACCAACGGGAGGAGGACGGCGGCTCGCTGGTGTTCGACAGCGACCCGTTGATCGAACGCCAGGAGATCCTCGGCGCGCCGGTCGTCGAGCTCGACGTCGCATCCAACAGGCCGGTCGCGATGGTCGCCGTGCGGCTGTCGGACGTGGCCCCCGACGGCAAGGCGACGCGGGTCAGCTACGGCCTGCTGAACCTCACGCACCACGACGGACACGACGCCCCGGAGCCGCTGGAACCGGGACGGCGCTACACCGTGCGCGTCGTGCTGAACGCCATGGCGCAGGCGTTCCCGGCCGGCCACCGTATCCGGTTGTCTCTGTCGACCTCCTACTGGCCGCTCGCGTGGCCGCCGCCCGAGCCGGTGCGCCTGTCGGTCTCGACCGGCACGAGCTCGCTCATGCTGCCGGTCCGGCCGCCCCGCCCAGCGGAGGACGCCGCGCTCACGCCGTTCGGGGAGCCCGAGGGCAGTCCCCCGATCCCGGTCACCCAGCTCGAACCAGGAAGGCAGAGCTGGACGGTGTCGCGCGATCTGGCGCAGTACGAGTCGGCGCTGGAGGTCGTGCGCGACCTCGGCGTCGTGCGGTTCGACGACATCGCGCTGGATGTGACGCGCAGCGCCCACGAGCGCTACAGCTGCGTGGGCGACGACGTCACGTCCGTGCGCGGCGAGACCAGCTGGACCATCGGCTTCCAGCGGGACGGCTGGGCGGCGACGACCATCACGAGGACGGTGCTGACGTCGACGCCCACCGACTTCGTCCTGCACGCCCAGCTCGACGCGTTCGAGAACGACGAGCGCGTGGCCTCCCGCAACTGGCACACGACCATCCCCCGGGACCACGTCTGACGCCCCGGGGACGTCGGCACCTCCGGAGCGCGGGGACTGCGCCGCCCGGCATCTCGTCGAACGGACCGGAGTCGCGACGTGTCCCACCGCCCATCCGACAGGTGAAGGAAGCGGGGTGCCCGGCATGATCGGGCATCTCCTGTTCGGCTACCCGCATTGGTCCGAACGACAGGGTGGTGCAGCCATCAGGTGGACGCTGTGGTGTCGCCGAGTGCGCCGGGGTGCTCGGTCCCGCCGCTGTCAGGCCACCAACGAGGGCGGGGAACCGCGGCGAGGTCGTCGTCACCGTAGCGGCGGCTGAGGAAGATCGCGATCGCCCAGGGCAGCACGCCGTACACCGTCTGCCCCACCGGGTCGGGCTGTGACAGGATCAGATACGACTGCACGGTGTTGAACCAGCCGTGCAGGACGATCACGAGCAGCACGCTCTCGGTGCTGTTGTAGATCCACGTGATCACGATCGTCCAGCCGACGATGCCGACGGTGAGGGCGACCAGGTTGGCGGCCAGCACCGCCGGCTGGTCGCCGAACAGATACACCGAGAACGGGACGTGCCACACCCCCCAGGCGATACCCAGGATCCAGCTCGAGCGGACCGCGGTGTTGTGGGCCTGCAGGTGGGGCAGCGCGAAGCCGCGCCAGCCGGGCTCCTCGGCCAGCCCGGTGAAGACGACCATGAACATCAGGAACGGCACCGCCGCACCCCAGGAGACCTCAGGGGTGAACGGACCCACCGCAGCGCCGCCGGTGACGAAGGCGCAAGCCAGAGCCACCGTCGCGAGCACCAACGGCAGCGCGAACACGATCGCGTACCAGTACGGCGCCACACGCCACCTGGTCACGCGCGCGACCAGGTCCCGCAGCCCCGCAGGGCCGTGTGCGAGCCGTGTGACCACGAGCGCGGACACCAGCGGGCCGAACTGGCCCAGGAGGTACACCGTGAACACCGCGCCGGTCCCCGCCGGGGCGGCACCGGTGAACAGGCCGGTCAGGTGGCGGAAGTTGCGCTCGTTGGACAACGCGACACCGGTCCGCTCACCGATGACCATGGCGGCGATCCACAGCGGCCAGGTGATCGCGTAGGCCAGTACGAAGTAGGCGATGACAGGGTGCCGTCTGACCATGACCCGACCGTTCCCGCGCGCCAGGATCACGGGATGCTACATCACATCGGCGTGCGGATGCGCGGGCGGGCACACGGTGACACGCATGGGTAGACGTCGAGGGACGTTGGTGCGACGATGACCACGCCCGCCGGGGAGGCGGTCCGGGTGTCACCACTGACCGGGGACCGAGGTGATCGCTGGATGTCAGAAGCACGCATGATCGACGTCTTCCGGGCAGCGCTGCGTGACCACGGCATCGACGACGACGTGACGGCGGTGGGCGAGTTCTACCCGCGTGGTCACACCGGCGGCGGGTTCGCCGGTGGCCTGGTCGGGGGTGACGCCGGCGACTGGCTGGGGTCGCTCGCGGGCGGCGTCGGCACCGCCGCGGGGTACATGGGCGGGACGAGGGCCGCGGACGCCGCCTCGGGGCTGCCGTCGCAGATGCTCGTGGGGACGTCCCCGTCGACGGTCTACGGCTTTGCTGCGACCACGCGCCGCGAGGAGCCGACCACGCTCGTCTTCCGCGTCCCCCGCGACCAAGTCCAGGTCCGGGTGCACCAACGGGTCAACGTCCGGGTGCTCGAACTGATCGACAGCTCGACGGGATCGCGCATCGAACTCGAGGGCAACAGGTTGCCGGTGACGCACGCCAAGGACGTGATCGACGAGCTCAGGCAGTGATCCGTCGGGTCGTCCGTGCGCGCCACCCGACTGGACCGCAGCCGGTACTCGACATCCACATCCACCCGCCGGGGTCGGCGGAGGTCGGCGTGTCGATCACCGTCGGGGACCTGCGTCGGCGCGGCCCTGCTGCGCCGCAGCGGAGCGGAACAACCACGCCGACCCACGGTCGCCCTCGATCCCGATGACGCCGACCGCACCCATCAGCCAGACGAGGATGAGGGCCGCATCGACGGCGACGGCGACGGCGGCCCGGTAGACGGTGTTGCTGATCTTGCTCGTTCCTTTCGCATGCAGAGGTCGGCTCGGACGGTGCGCGGCGCACCGTCCTGGAGCGGTGTCGTGTCGCGCCGGAGCAGTCAGCTGAACGAGAAGAGCGGGGGGAGCACGATTACGACCGTGGCGGCCCAGACGCCGAAGACGGGCAGGTAGCCGGTCTGCCAACGCTCCAGCCGGTGGAACGTGCTGCGCGCAGCGAGGAACCGCGCCGACAGCCAGGCCGTCCCCGCCAGGTTCACGAGCAGCACCAGGTTCAGTCCGAGCGCTGCCGTGCGGTTCGGGGTGAACCCGAGCTCGCCGATCCGGGTGAGCATCGCACCGAGCACCATCAGGTCGAGCACGAGCGCGCTGCCGACGGCGACCAGCTGGATGCGGTCCATCCACCCCGGCTCGTGCGAGGGGTCACGGGCGGACATCCCGTACAGGACGAGCCCGAGGACCACCACCATCAGGGCGTCGAACACGGCGAGGAGCTCGCGATCGAACGCGCCGCCCAGCCCGGTCACGGCGTAGACGACCGCGGCGATGATCAACATCAACGCGAACAACGGCGTGAAGACCATGGTGAGGACCGGCGCCATGTTCTCCACGACCCGCTGCTTCGACTCCACGAGCCACGCGGCCACGACCACCGCGCCCGCCGCCCCTGAGGGCAACACCCACTCGAAGATCCGTTCGGCGTCGATCCCCGCGGGCTCGAGGATGCCGGCGGTCAGCCCCATGAGCACGCCACCCCCGAGCGCGATCAGCACGTAGTAGATCACCCACTCGCCCGTGAATCGGACGAAGTCCATGCGCCGCTCGTGGGACCGCACGGCCCCGCTCATGTAGGGGTAGGCGACCACGAACCACAGCACGACGGGCAGGTGCGCAGCAACGAGTAGCTCGGTCGACGCGCCCTCGCGGTACGGGTAGAGGTTGATCACGACGGCGGCGATCGCGACCGGGGCGGCGATCACCAGCCAGTGGCGCGACGTGAGTCGCCGTCGGCGGGCGAAGTAGCCGGCGAGGAGCGGCAGCACGAGCAGGCCCGCGTTGCGGAACAGCCACCCGGATTCCTCGCCCGGGAACCCCGCCGCCAGGCGTGCGACCTGGACGACGACCGCGACCGCGATCGCGAACACCAGCGTCTCGACCCAGCGGGTGTCCGTCCGGTCCTGGCCGTCCTCATCGGACAGGACGAGCTGCCTCCACAGCCTGCCGCTGTGCTCGCGCGCGAACTCCCGCGACACGTCGTCGAGCCTTCCCATTCGCTTGACCGCTACGAGGAAGGCCTCATCCGGGGTGAGACCGGCGGCGTCGAACTCGGCGATCTGGTCCCGGAGGTGAGTCTCGAGCTCATCGACGTCGTGTCCGTTGACCGTCGGGGACTCCGCGACGTAGGCCCGCCACTCCGCGATCTCCGACTCCAGCTGATCCATGGTTCAGGCCTTCCCCAGCACGAAGGGCAGCACGTCGTCGCCTCCCCAGACGTCACCCAGCGCTCGCGCCACGGTCACCCACTGCCGCTTGTGCTCCGCGAGGGCCGCACGACCCTCGTCGGTGATCACGTAGTACCTGCGGCGCCGCCCCTCGGGTGGTACCCGCCATTCCCTGGTCACGTAGCCGAGGCGGTGCAGGCGTTGGAGCAGCGGGTAGAGCATCCCATCGGTCCACTCCAACTCACCGTCCGAGAGCTCCCGGACGCGCCTGAGGATCGCGTAGCCGTAGCTCTCGCCCTCCTCCAGGATCGCCAGCACCAGCGGCGTCGCCGACGCCGCCACCAGGTCCTTGTCGATGTGCACAGGGTGCCTCTCAAGCTCGGGCTATACATAGAAGCACAAGGTGCATAGGGACGCAAGGTGCATGGGTCTGCAAGGTACCTGGCGCCCATGCCGGCGAGCGACGTCCTCCCCGGCTCTGCAGGGCTGCCACGGCGAGCCCGTCTGACGCCGGGTTGGCGTCAGCCCGCCGACGCGGCGTCGTGACCGGTCAACGATCCCTGGCTGGGATGAAGCGGTCTGCGGCCGCGGCGGTGAGGTCCCGAAATGTCCGTTCCCCGTCCGCGGTGTTGAGGTGACCTGCGAGCTCGAGGCTCACGGCCCCGTGGGCGCCGGCCCACAGGACCCGCGCTACCGGCCACGGGTCATCACCGGTCAGCACGCCGGCGGTCTGCGCGTCGGCGACGGCGTCGACCAGGATCTGCAGGCTGCGGCGCCCATGCGCGACGTCGTCGTCGGTCGGCGCGAACTGGGGTACCGGCCGGCCGAACATCACCGCGTAGTACGCCGGATGCTCCAACGCGTGGTCGCGGTACGCGCCGCCGAGCGCGGCGATGTGACGGCGGTGGTCGTCCGTGCGCTCGACGGCGGCCAACCTGGCCCTGAGACGGTCGAACCCCTCGCGGTACAGGCCGGCGACGATGCCGTGCTTGCCGCGGAACAGCCGGTACAGCACGGTGGTGGAGCAACCCGCGGCATCGGCGACCCGGCGCATGCTCAGCGCGTCCGGCCCCTCTCGGGCGAGCAGGTCGCCGGCGACATCGAGCAGGCTTGACCGCACTGCCCGGTCGCCAGTGGCCCTACCCCGCTCGTAGGCGCTCAGGCTCCGCTCCGTCATCTCAACCGCGGTAGCCGGTGTCGCTGCCAGGACCCCCGCGTCGCCGGCTGGTGACGGTCGCCGAGCCTCACCGCGCCAGTCGCCGGCGCAGCCCGACGGCCACGCGCGGACGTGCCGGCACGGGTGGTCCACACCGCCAGCCAGACGAACAGCACCTGCAAGGGAAGACGCAACCACGGGTACAGACCGCCCGGTTGGCCGTCGACCTCGACGCCGGCAACCGCGACGTACACGTTCGCCGGGAACACCGCCACCAGGTACGCCGCCAGCGCCAGACCGGCCATACGGCGGAACGGTGGCGGCGTCAGCAGCGCCGCGCCGAGCGCGATCTCCGCGATGCCACTGATCACCACGAGTAGCTCGCGGGCCGGCACCCACACAGGGAGGTGCTGGACGAACGGCGTGGGATCCAGCAGATGCGTGA